>NZ_ANAS01000012.1:0-301437 GCF_000341205.1 Nocardiopsis baichengensis YIM 90130
CCTCAGGGAAGCCCGGTCACTCCTTGGGGGAGAGCTCGGCCATCTCGCCCCAGCCGTCCACGGGGGCGTCGACGTTGATGATGCTCGGCGTCGCCGCGATCGCCCCGGACATCGCCTCGAGTCCGGCCTTGAAGTGGTCGGACTCCACGTGCGCCTTGCCCGCCTCGGCGTCGGCGAAGCCTTCGAGCAGGACGTAGGTGTTCGGCTCCTCCAGGCTCCGCGACCACTCGAAGAAGACGTTGCCCGGCTCGGCGCGGGTGGCCTGGGTGAACGCGGCGACGCGCTCGGGCCACTCCTCGACGAGCTCAGGGCGGACGGGGAACTTCACCGCGATGAAGATCATGGCTGGCCTGCCTTTCCGATGCGGATGCGGACGGGTCGTCCACGGCTCCGGCGGCGGGGCGGAAGGGCCGACGGGGCGCGACCGCTCCGCGGCCCGCGACGGCGGGGCCGTCCCCGGCCTGCACGTGCCGTTCGCCGCCATGCTGCCCGCCCGGCCCGGCCGACGCGACCGCCGCCGCGCGGGATTCCGGCGGTGCCGGAAACTCCGCTCCCCGCTCAGACGGCGAAGCGTGCCGCCGCCCGGTGCAGGACCTCTTCGATACGCGGGCGCCGGTCCCGGTACTCGTGGGTGGGCAGGGACACCGAGAGCGCACGGGCCTCGGCGCCCTCGGTCGGTCCGCCCAGCGGGACGGCCAGGCAGGAGTAGGCGTCGTCGGCCTCGCCCACCGAGACCGCGAGACCGGTCCGCCGCACCCGGGCCAGTTCGGCCTCGAACGCGTCCCGGGCCGTGATGGTGTGCGCGGTCAGGCGCGCCATCCCGTGCCGGTCCAGGTAGCGGGTGCGCGCCGACCGGGGCAGGGACGCCAGCAGGGCCTTGCCGTGGGCGGTGGCGTGCGCCCGGCGCTCGCGCGCGACGACGAACGGGTCGGCGCCCTCCTCGGGCGGGGCGGTGCTGTCGACGACGGTGATCTCCCCGCCCTGGAAGACGGTGAAGTAGGCCTCGGCCCCGGTGGCCTTGCGCACGGCCGGGAGCAGGTCGCGCATGGCGGAGGCGGTGCGCACCTGGCTGCCGTAGGCGCGGTGCAGGTGCGGGACGCGCGGCCCGAGCGCGTACCCGCGCGGCGTGCGGACCACGTGTCCGCGCTCGGTCAGTGGGCCCAGCAGGTGGTACACGGTCGACAGCGAACAGCCCACTCTGCGGGCCAGCGCCTTGGCCGACACGGGACCGGAGCCCTCGGCGACGGCGTCGAGGAGGTCCAGCGCCCGTTCCACCGAGCGCGGCCCGTCCGATGCGGTCATACCGGCCTACCTTCTCAAGTCTCCTCTGCGCGTTCTCGCTGTGCGGTTCGTCCGGGGCCCGCGCGCCCGGTCCCGGCGTGGCCCGGGGACGGTGCGGACCCGGTACGGGGCTCCGCCCGTGACGGCCCGGCGCCCAGCGGGGGCGGCGCCGCAGGGAGCCGTGATGCGGATCCGGCAGTGCGGGGCGGCGCGGTTCGGTTCGGCCCCGCGCGGTCCGGTACGGGCCGAAGCGTCGGTACAGGCCCGTACAGGCCTGTGCAGGCCTGTGCAGGGCCCCGTCGGACGCGTGGCGCCTCCTCTTAAGCGTACGTCCCGTCGGCGCGTGAGGGCGGACACGCCCGATCCGAAGGGGCGAGTCCAGGGCCCGCACCCCAAGAGGTATCGAAAATCCGATGTCGGATAGAGGGATTCCTATTGGTCGCCCGTGCATCCGCAGGACTACGGTCGTACCCGCAACGCACTGACACTGTGTGCGCAAGGCGTCAGGCCGACGAATGACCGACGAACGGCCGGCGCCGCCGAACAAGGGGGGACGAGACCGATGGCCCGCATTCTCTTCGTCATGACCGGATCCGACCACTGGACGCTCACCGACGGCACCCGGCACCCGACCGGGTTCTGGGCCGAGGAGTTCCTCGCGCCCTACAAGGCCTTCACCGCCGCCGGACACGAGGTCACCGTGGCGACGCCCGGCAGGGTGGTGCCGCCCGTCGACAAGGGCAGCCTGGCCCCGGAGGCCAACGGCGGGCAGGAGGGCGCCGACGCGGCCGCCGCCGCGATCGAGGCCGCCCCCGAGCTCCGCTCCCCGGCCGCTCTGGAGCAGGTCGCCGCCTCCGACTACGACGCCGTGTTCTACCCCGGCGGCCACGGCCCCATGGAGGACCTGGCGGTCAGCGGCGACTCGGCCCGCGTCCTGACCGACGCCCTCGCCTCCGGCCGTCCGCTGGCCGTCGTCTGCCACGCCCCGGCCGCGCTCCTGGCCACCGAGGGCGCCGAGGGCGGCTCCCCGTTCGCCGGCTACCGCCTCACCGGCTTCACCAACGCGGAGGAGACCCAGGCGGGCCTCGCGGACAAGGCCCCCTGGCTGCTCCAGGACCGCCTGGTCGCACTCGGCGCGCGCTTCGAGGAGGGCGAGCCCTGGCAGCCCAACGTGGTCACCGACCGCAACCTCGTGACCGGTCAGAACCCGGCCTCGTCCGAGCCCCTGGCCCGCGAGGTCCTGGCCCGGCTGGGCTGACCCGTGAGCGCCGACCGCCGCGGCTCCCAGGACCGCCGCGACCGCCCGGGGCGCGGGGAAGGGGCCGACCGCCTGACGGAGGTGCTGGACGCCGCGTTCGCCTGCCTGGCGCGCTACGGCGCCCGGCGCACCACCATGGACGACATCGCCGCCGAGGTGGGCGTCTCGCGGTCGGCGCTCTACCAGTACGTCCGGAACAAGGACGACGCCTTCAGGCAGCTGGCCGAGCGCCTGCACGGGCGCGCCTCTGAACGCGCCCGCCGGGCGGCACGCGCGCGCGGCGGGGCGGCCGACCGCGTGGCCGGGGTGCTCGATGCCAAGCTCGACCTGGCCCTGGAACTGCGCGGGCACTCCCCGCACACGGTCGAGCTCATGGACGAGCACGCACGCGTGTTCGGCGACGTCTGCGCCCGCTTCACCGGCGACATCCGGGAGCTGCTCGTCGCGATCTTCACCGAGGCGGGAACCGCCGGCGGCGTCACGCCGGAGGACGCCGCCGACTCCTGCCTGGCCCTGGCCGTCGGACTGGAGCGGCACTCCGCCGCGCAGCGCCTCATCGGCCCCGCGGCCCGTGTCCTCGCCGAGGGCCTGGCGGCCCAGGGCGGGCAGGGCCGCTGAACCCGTCCCATCCCCAGAGTGAACATCCCCGCAGTGAACAGATACGGAGGAACCCATGCCGACCAAAGGCCGTGAAGTCCACCTCGTGAAGCGCCCGGTCGGGGAGCCCGTCCCGGGGGACTTCTCCCTCGTGGAGACCGAGGTGCCCGACCCGGGCCCCGGCCAGGTCCTCGTCCGCAACGACTGGTTCTCCGTCGACCCCTACATGCGCGGGCGGATGAACGACGTCAAGTCCTACGTCCCCCCGTTCGCCCTGAACGCCCCGATGGACGGCGCCGCCGTCGGGACCGTCGTGGCCTCCAACGCCCCGGAGGTCCCCGAGGGCACCGTCGTCCGCCACGGCCTGGGCTGGAGGGAGTACGCGGTCCTGGACGCCTCGGCGGCCGATTCCGTGGACACCTCCATCGCGCCCGCCCAGGCCTACCTGGGGGCGCTCGGCATGACCGGCCTGACCGCCTACGCGGGGCTGACCGAGGTCGCCCCGGTGCGCGAGGGCGACGTGGTCTTCGTCTCCGGCGCCGCCGGGGCGGTGGGCTCGGTCGCCGCGCGCATCGCCCGCCACCACGGGGCCTCCCGGGTCATCGGCTCGGCCGGGGGACCGGAGAAGGCGCGCCGCCTGACCGAGGAGTTCGGCTACGACGCCGCCGTGGACTACAAGCGCGGCGCCCTCGAAGAGGACCTGAAGGAGGCCGCCCCCAAGGGGATCGACGTCTACTTCGACAACGTCGGCGGCGACCACCTGCGCGCCGCCATCGCGCAGCTGCGCGTGGGCGGCCGGGTCGCGATGTGCGGGGCGATCTCCCAGTACAACGCGACCGAGCCGGTCCCCGGCCCGGACAACCTGGTGCTGGCCGTCGGCAAGCGACTGACCCTGCGGGGGTTCATCGTGACCGACCACATGGACCTGGGCCGGGAATACGCCGGCCTGGCCGCGCGCTGGCTGTCGGAGGGCACCCTGCCCCATGAGGAGACGGTGGTCGAGGGCATCGACAACGCCGTGGACGCCTTCATCGGGATGCTCAAGGGTGCCAACACCGGCAAGATGCTCATCCGTCTCGCCTCGGCCTGACCCGGGGCGGGCCAAGCAGGACAAGCAGGAGCGGAACGGGGTGCGTCCGTCCGGCCGCACCCCGGCCGCGAGATCAGCCGCAGAGTCAGAACAGCCACAGAGTCAGAGAGCAGGTCAGCGAATGATCGACGTGACGCTCAATACCGGCGCGGCCATGCCGCAGCTGGGCTTCGGCGTCTGGCAGGTGCCCGACGACGACGCCTACACCGCGGTGAAGGCGGCCCTTGAGGCGGGTTACCGGAGTATCGACACCGCGCGGATCTACGAGAACGAGGCCGGGACCGGGCGCGCGCTGCGCGACTCGCAGATCCCGCGCGACGAGCTGTTCGTGACCACCAAGCTGTGGAACTCCGACCAGGGCTTCGACGAGACGCTGCGCGCCTTCGACGCCAGCCTGGAGCGTCTGGGCCTGGACCACGTGGACCTGTACCTGATCCACTGGCCGGTCCCCGAGCAGGACAAGTACGTCGACTCCTGGAAGGCGATGGAGCGCCTGCACGCCGAGGGGCGGGCCAAGGCCATCGGCCTGTCCAACTTCACCGAGAAGACCCTGGGCCGCCTCCTGGCCTCGGCCGACGTGGTGCCGGCGGTCAACCAGATCGAGCTGCACCCGCACCTGGCCCAGGACCGCATGCGGGAGCTGGGCGCCGAGCACGGCATCGCGACCGAGGCCTGGAGCCCGCTGGGCCAGGGCAAGGAGCTGCTGGGCGAGCCGGTCCTCACCGAGATCGGCGCGGCGCACGGCAAGTCCCCGGCACAGGTGGTCCTGCGCTGGCACCTCCAGCGCGGCACCATCGTCATCCCCAAGTCGGTGACGCCGTCGCGCATCAAGGAGAACATCGACGTCTTCGACTTCGAGCTCTCCGACGAGGAGATGGGCCGGATCGGGACCCTGGACTCGGGCAGCCGCCTGGGCCCGGACCCCGACGAGATGAACTGGCTGGGCTGAGGCCCGGTCCGCCGGACCCCGTGTCCGGCTTCGTTCCCGGCCCGGTCCGGCGCTGAGGGGGCGCCGGACCGGGCCGGGCCCCGTCCCGTCACAGAGGGGCCGGTCGGGCGCGGGTCCCTCCGGCGGAAGTGCCGTCCGGCATTCAGGGGGCCGTCGGACTCACTCCTGTGTGCCCCGCCGTCCGTCCCGGGCGCCGCGCTCCCCGGATCCTTCGCGCCGGGACGCGCGCGCGTCGAGGATGGACAGGACCTCCTCGCCCCAGCGCAGGTTCTCCTCCTCGAAGTACCGCCCGCGCAGCAGGGTCAGGAACGGCCCCACGTGGTCGGTCTCGGCCAGGTACTCCTCCTCGGAGCGGCCGGCCAGCAGGCGCTCACGGATCCGCTCGTAGCGGGCCAGCTTGGCGCGTGCGCGCTCCATGCGCTCCATCACCGAGGTGCGCACCGCGTCGGGGTCGCCGGCGTCCACGGCCTGGAGCTTGACCAGCATCTCGTCGCGGATCGCCGTGGGCTTGGCCGGGCGCCGGGTGAACGCGTGCAGCACCTGGCGCCCCTCCTCGGTCAGCGAGAACACGCGCTTGTTGGGGCGCCGCTCCTGCTCGACCACGCGCGCCCGGATGAGCCCCTCGCCCTCCATCCGCTCCAGCTCCCGGTAGAGCTGCTGGGGGGTGGAGGTCCAGAAGTCGGCGGTCGCGGTGTCGAAGCGTTTGGCCAGGTCGTAGCCTGATGCCTCCCCTTCCAGGAGCGCCGCCATCACCGCGTTTCGCAGAGCCATTCGGTCAACCTACCAGCGGTTCCGCGGGCGGATCCGGGGCCGGAGCGGGCCCGGGGACGGGCCCCGGGACCCGCCGCGCGCCGGGCTCACAGCTCGGCCGCCAGCCGGGTGCCCTGGTCGATCGCGCGCTTGGCGTCCAGCTCGGCCGCCACGTCCGCGCCCCCGAGCAGCAGCGCCTCGGTGCCGGCCGCGCGCAGCTCCTCGTACAGGCCCCGCTCCGGCTCCTGGCCGGTGCACAGCACCACGGTGTCCACCTCCAGCACCTCGTCCCGCCCGTCCACGGTGATGTGCAGGCCGGCGTCGTCGATGTGCCGGTAGGACACCCCCGGCACCATCGCCACGCCCCGGGCGCGCAGCTCGGTGCGGTGGATCCACCCGGTGGTCGTGCCCAGCCCCTTGCCGACCTTGCTGGTCTTGCGCTGGAGCAGGTGCACGCGGCGCGGCGGTGCGGGCCGCTCGGCCTCGCGCAGCGCCCCCGGCCCGGCGTAGCCGGGGTCCACGCCCCAGCGGTCGAAGAACGCCGCCGGGTCCTGGGCCGCCCCGTCGCCCTCGTCGGTGAGGAACTCGGCGACGTCGAAGCCGATGCCGCCGGCGCCCATGACCGCCACCCGCTCGCCGACGCGGGCGGTGCCGCGCAGCACGTCCAGGTAGCCCACCACGCTCGGGTGGTCGACGCCGGGCAGCTCCGGCACCCGCGGCCGGACGCCGGTGGCCACCGCGACCGCGTCGAAGCCCTCGGCGGCCAGCCCCTCCGCCGTGGCGGGCGCGCCCAGCCGGACCTCGACCCCCAGCTCCTCCAGGCGCACCCGGAAGTAGCGCAGCGTCTCCTCGAACTCCTCCTTGCCCGGCACCCGGCGGGCGACGTCGAGCTGGCCGCCGATGCGGTCGGAGGCCTCGAAGAGCACCACCCGGTGCCCGCGCTCGGCGGCCGCCGTGGCGAAGGCCAGCCCGGCCGGCCCGGCGCCGGCCACCGCGACCCGCTTGGGCCGCACCGCCGGGGCGAGCACCAGCTCGGTCTCGTGGCAGGCCCGGGGGTTCACCAGGCAGGAGGTGATCTTCAGGCTGAAGGTGTGGTCCAGGCAGGCCTGGTTGCAGCCGATGCAGGTGTTGATCGCCTCGGACCGCCCCTGCCGCGCCTTGGCCGCGAACTCGGGGTCGGCCAGCAGCGGGCGGGCCAGCGAGACCATGTCGGCCTCGCCGTCGGCGAGGATGCGCTCGGCGGTCTCGGGGGTGTTGATCCGGTTGGCGGTGGCCAGCGGCACCCCGACGGTGCCCATCAGCTCCTTGGTGACCCAGCTGAAGGCGCCGCGCGGCACCGAGGCGGCGATGGTGGGGATGCGCGCCTCGTGCCAGCCCACGCCGGTGTTGACCATGTCGGCCCCGGCCGCCTCGACCTCCTTGGCCAGCGCCGTGACCTCGGGCAGCGTGGCGCCGCCGGGGACCAGGTCGAGCATGGAGAGCCGGTAGACGATCGCGGTGCCCGGGCCGACCCGCTCGCGCACCCGCCGCACGATCTCCACGGGGAAGCGCATGCGGTTCTCCAGCGACCCGCCCCAGCGGTCCTCACGCCGGTTGGTGGCGGCGCAGGTGAACTCGTTGATGAGGTAGCCCTCCGAGCCCATGATCTCCACGCCGTCGTACCCGGCGAGCCGGGCGAGCTCGGCGGCGCGGGCGAAGTCGTCGATGGTGCGCTCGACCTCCTCGTCGGTGAGCGCGCGCGGGGTGTAGGGGCTGATGGGGGCCTTGAGGGCGCTGGGGGCGACCAGGTCGGGGTGGTAGGCGTACCGGCCGAAGTGCAGGATCTGCATGGCGATCCGCCCGCCCTCGGCGTGCACCGCGTCGGTGACGGTGCGGTGCCGCTCGGCGTCCTCCTCCGTGGTCATCGTCGCCCCGCCCTCGTAGGGGCGCGCCTCGGCGTTGGGGGCGATGCCGCCGGTGACGATCAGGCCGACCCCGCCGCGGGCGCGCTCGGCGTAGAAGGCGGCCATGCGCTCGAAGCCGTCGGGGGCCTCCTCGAGGCCGACGTGCATCGACCCCATGACGAGCCGGTTGGGCAGCCGCAGCGGGCCCAGCTCGATGGGGGAGAAGAGGTGGGGGTAGTCGGGCATCGGCCGCCTCCTCGGTCCGGCTCCCGCGCGGGAGCGCTACTCGCAATGTTGCTATTCAGAAAATTGAATATACAGCAACACGCATGGAGGAGGGACGGGGGAGCCCGGTGCCCGTCCACGGGCACGGCCGCCTCACGGACCCGGGCGGCCGCCCGTCGCCGGTGTTCCGTGCCCGAGGGGTGCGCGGCGCCCTGCAGGCGCGTTCAGAGCTTCAGCTCGGGTTCGGGCAGCGAGCCCGGGGGACGGCACACGACCCGCAGCCGCACCGCGCCCCCGGCCTCCAGCTCGGCCAGCGCCGTGCCCTCGGCGCCGCGGAGGGCGTCAGCGACCTGCGCCGCCACCTCCTCCGCGCGCGCGGGATGGAAGTGCGGGCCGTAGCGGAGCTCGACCTCCACGCGCAGCTCCGGCGGGGAGGACGACCGGTCCAGCACGGTGCGGGCGTAGGGCAGGCCGCCCAGCGTCCGGTCGTACACGCGCCGCACGCCGGAGGCCCACTCCACGGCGCGCACGTCGGGCAGCCCGGCCAGCACCGCGTTGAGCACGGCCGGGAACAGCAGCCACTTCCGCCGTCCCCTCAGCTCCAGGGCGATGGCGTTGCCACGCTTGCCCAGGAACTCGAATGCGGGTGTCGGCCTGCACCCGTTCTTGCGCCGCAGCACCAGGTCGCCGGCGTCGTACCGGATCATCGGCTGCATCTGGACGAACGGGTGGAAGGCGGTCAGCACCAGCCGACCGGGCCCCTCGGCGACCGGCGTGTCCGACCCGGGCTCCAGGACCTCGCCGAAGACGTGCGGGTCGAGGTGGAACAGGTCGCACGCCGCGCAGCGCGACGCACCGCCGACGACCTCGGTCAGCGTGAAGCGGTCGGTCACCGGGCACCCCCAGGCCGAGGCGAGGAACCGCCGCCAGTGCGGGGCCGCCGCACCCCCGGCGACCGACACGCCGCGCAGGCCGAGCGCCCGCGGGTCGATGCCCTGCTCCATCAGGTGGCCGGTCAGCAGGAGCACATGGTTGACCAGGCCGCTCAGGAACTCCACGCGGGTGCGGAAGCCGGGCAGGTCGTAGCGCGTCGTGAGGGCGCGGACGGTCTCGCCCAGCAGAAGGTCGTCGGTGACGCCCGAGGACAGCGACAAACCCGGCGCCGGCAGCCGGAGCGGCGTGCCGTGGTAGGCGTTGGGCAGGTTCAGCGAGATGGGGCGCGGGCCGTCGTGCGCCAGGGGCGCCGTCAAGCGCTCGAAGTAGGCCGCCAAGAAGTCGGACTCCTCGACCGAGCGGCGCACCGGCAGAGGGGTCCCCGTGCTGCCCGAGGTGTGTCCGAGCGCGCCGAGCAGGACGTCGTCGGCCACGAACCGCGCAGGCGAGGCGGCCACCACGGCCCGGTACAGGACCGGCAGACCCCTCAGCAGTTCGGAGGCCGACCCCAGGCGCCCTTGGGGCAGCGACCAGGAGGCGTACTCAGGGTGCTCCCGGTACCAGGGCACGTGTGCGCGGGCGTGCGCGATGGTCCGGTGGGCCAGCGCCGCGTGCAGGGCGTCCAGGAAGCGCGCGGGGACCTCGCCCTCCAGCGACGCCAGGGAGAACAGGCGTGCCAGTCCTCCCGGGTCGACGTCCTCCATGTGCGCCAGGCGGTCGCGCACGAGGAGCGGGGCGTCGGCGTTCTCGGTGTTCTCTGTGTCCGGGGAGGGGCGGGGGCCGCTCGGGCCCCCGCCCCGGCTCCGCTCCGTCACCGGCGCTGCAGCCCTTCCGCCAGGGCCTTGGCGGACGACTCCGCCGACACCTCGGCGACGACCTCAGCGGTCACCTGGGCGGCCAGGGCCCGGGTCTGGTCGCTGTCCAACTGGGCCTTGCTCTCGCCGATCGCCCGCTCAGCGACCGAGACCAGGTCGTTCATCTCGCTCAGCATGTCCGGCTCACCAGTCCTTTCCCTGTCTCGACGACTCCCGTGGGCGGGAGTCCCGTCGGTTCTTCATCCGCCCCTGCGCGGGGGCGTCGCGGGGTCACCTGGTGCGCAGTCCCGGCGGCAGGTGGTCCCACAGGTTGAGGTGGACGAGGTGCCAGCGGTCGCGCCGCCACTCAAGGCCGCACAGTCCGGTGTTGTAGATCCGGAAGCACACCGCGTCGGTCCCCGCCGCCAGACGCAGGAGCGTCTTGATCAGTCCGCCGTGGCTGACGGCCAGCACCGCGCCCCTGTCCTCGTCCCGCGCGCGCTCGGCCGATCGCGCCAGTCCGGTCAGGGCCGACCGGGCCTGCTCCTTGAACCCCTCATAGGCCTCCCTGCGCTCCTCCTCGCTCGCCGGGCCGCCGGGCGTCCGCACGCGGGCCAGCCCCGCGGGAACCGGCTCCGGCGCCGGGGGCAGGTGCGCGGCCACATGGAAGGCGGCCTCGCGCAGGTCCTCGCGCGTCTCCAGGCCGGCCCCCAGCAGCGCGGCCGGATAGGCGGCGGTCTGGCGCGCCCGCAGCAGCGGGCTGGTGTACACGGCGGCGAGGCGCAGCCGGCGCGTGCCGTCGACCCGGGGGCCCGCGGCGAGCCAGCGCCCCAGCAGCAGGGACTGGCGGTGGCCCAGGACCGTCAGGGCGCTGTCGTCGTCGCACCCGGGGGTGAGCTGCCAGAGCGACTGCCCGTGCCGGGCGATCAGGATCCGCGCACCGCCGCCGCTCATGTCCACGCCATGCCGAGCGTCCGGGCCGCCCTCCTGTACTTGGAGTCGGCGACGTAGTCGACGCCGAAGCGCTCTTGGAGCAGGCCGGACAGCACGCGGATCAGCCGGGGCACCCTGGGGTCGCGCGCCATATCGGCGTCCAGGCGCGGATAGACCGGGAACTCCACCTCGGAGAAGGAGGCCTCGGTGGCCTCCGGGTCCGGGGCGCGCAGGTCCACCACGCGGGCGCGGTCCATCGTGCAGCGCAGGGCGTCGCGGCCGTCCACCCACACGAAGAAGGGGTGCCGGAACTGGCGCAGGCGGATCGCCGGGAACAGGTCGTCGCCGGTCAGCCCGGTGGCCTTGCGCAGGTGCACGCCCGGCTGGTCGATGTCCTCGCGCGCCAGGAGCCGCTGGACCACGGCCGCGGCCTCGGGCGAGTCCGGCTGCAGCTGGACCGTCCGCTTGTCCTGGCCTTCGAACGAGTAGCGGTGGTCGCGTCGGACGCCGTGCTCGTCGGCCCCGAACTTGAAGGCGCAGAAGGCGTGCGTCTTGATGTTGCACGTGGTGCGCAGCACCATGTCGCCGCGGAGCAGCCGGTGGTCGGCGGTGTCGTAGTAGACGCCGGTGTTCATCCGGGGCTCGGTGCGCGCGTAGCTCTTCTCGGCGATCTCGGCCCCCTCGACCAGGGAGCCGATGGCGGCCTTGGTGTCGTCCAGCCAGGCGTAGTAGTCGGTGTCGGAGACCGACTCGGGGAAGTCGAGCTTGACGCCGAGCTGGTTGAACACGGCGAAGCCCCCCTCGCGGGAGTACACCGGCTCGCCGTCGGGGACGCGCAGCTCCGGGGCGCCGTCCCCGCGCGCGCTCACCGCTCCTCCTTCCGGGTCCGCATGATCGCCTCGCACAGGGCCTCCAGCTTCTCGTCCAGCACCTGCGGCGCGAACATCGCGTTGCCCGTCGGGTCGTAGGTCGCGGTGTTGCTGAAGACGCTCGCGAAGTTCTTCTGCCGGGGTCCGCGCAGCACCAGGGTGCAGGTCATCGCCTCGCGCGGCAGGACCACGCGGTGGATGCGGTGGTAGCTGAGGCGGTAGGCGCCGCCGGCCTCCTCCTCCGACGGCTCGGTCTCGCGCAGCGGGGTGCGCCCCAGGGCCCGGTAGAAGTTGCCGACCGTGGTGTCGCCGCGCTTCTCGGGGATGTACTGGTACTCGCCGTACTCGGTGCCCGAGGCGTCGCGCACGAAGTTCTGGGAGACGAGCCGGCCGGTCAGCACGGACGACCAGAAGCTGAACCGGTGGTCGTGGATCTGCTCGTCGAGGGCCTCGGTGGTGCTGTACGGCGGGCGCCACAGGTGCAGGGTCAGCCGGTAGGAGCGGCGGTCGCCGGTGTCGGCGAGGACGATCTTGTCGAAGTGGTTGGTGTGGTGGTAGGAGCGCCCGGCGATGCGGGCCAGGAGCGGAGGCGAGTCCTGGACCTCGCGCAGCAGGCGGAGCACGTTCCTGGGAGCGGCCAGGTGCCGGATCAGGTCGAGGTTGGACAGGCGCACCGGCCCGGAGTCCTGTACGGGGAGTGTGCCGATGGCCTGGAGCGCGCGCTCGTATACCGGGGTGTCCCGCGTCATCGGTTGTGTGGTCGGAGAAGCCATGCCCCCTCCAAGAGGATGGTGGCGTGGTCGTCCCCGGCCGGGGGAAGGGGAGAGGCGGACGTCGGCCCGCCGCGGCTGCGGGCGTCCTCTCCCCGTTCCCTGTCGGCCTGGGAGCGAAGTGGACTTGACCCTAGGTCCGTCCGGGGCGCCGTTCTAGGGGCCACGGGATGTTCGGGAACAAGGTCACCCGAGGTGGGGACGCTGGTCGTCCCATCGGGCCAGGAGCAGGCCGATGAGGTCGTCGCGGCTCAGCCCGGCCGCGCGGGCGCGCCTCACGAGGTCGTCGGCGGCCGAGCTCAGCGGATCGGCGGGGGCGGGCGGGGTGACGAAGGTCCCCCGGGTGCCCCGCCCGTCCAGGACCCCTTCCCGTTCCAGCTCGCGGTAGGCGCGCGCCACCGTGTTGGCGGCCAGGCCCAGATCGGCGGCCAGGCGCCGGACCGGCGGGAGGCGGTGCCCGGGGGGCAGGGCGCCGGCGGCGATGAGCCCGCGGATCTGCTCGCGCACCTGCTCGTAGGGAGGGACGTGGGAGCGGGGATCGACGGTGATCATCATCGCGCGCCGCCGCCCGTGCCGCCCGTGCCGCCGGTGCCGCCGCCCGTGCTTCCGCTCGTCCCCCCGTCCGCAGGGGACGGGGCGGGGCCGGCAGGGAAGCCCTGCGGCCACAGCCGGTCGCGGTACCGCCGCCCCGGGCCGGCCAGGTCGATCGCGACGGCGGCCGCGATGTAGGCGAGGGCGGCGGCGAAGGTCCCGCCCATCAGCAGCACGGCGGCGGGGTTCTGGATGACCATGGCCCCGCTGACCGTTTCGGTCGCCAACACGCCGACGATGGCCGCGGCGAGGGCGCACAGGGCGGTGGAGGCGGCCAGCAGGGCGCGCAGCCGGTAGGCGCGCACGGCGTCGTCGGCGGCGAACTCGTAGGGGGCGGCGGCGGGGCGGGGCGCGGCGATGAACCGCCCGGCCAGCAGGGCGGTCCCGGCGGCGATGACGGGGCCCGCCGCGGCGAGGAGGACGAGCACGGGCCAGTCGGCCTCCGCCGTGTCGACGCGCCCGGTTCCGGCGAAGGCCAGGAGCACCCCGAGCGCCGCGACGGGGAGGAGCCCTGCGGCCGCTGCGCCCCAGCCCGCGGCCGGAGGGACGTAGTCGTCCACTGAGGGCAGGAACGGCCGGGCGACGCGGGGAGAGCCGTCCTGGCGGGAGGCCGTCGCGCGGACCACGGGGATGACGGCCCCCGCCGCCCGCCCGAGCAGGTAGGCGGCGACGATGGTGGCCGCCCAGGCGTTCTCGTGGCGCAGCTCGGGCACCGCGAGTCCGGTGCCGAGGGCGGCCAGGATGAGCACGGCGCAGGTGGCCGCCGCGGCGGACTCGTCGCCGTACAGGCGCCGGGCGAGCCACGGTCCGGCGTAGGAGGGGGGCAGCCCGGCCCGCGCGACGAAGCGCCGCACCGGCTTGACGGCCGGGGGTTTCAGGCTGGACGAGACGGACTGCGACACGCTGAGGAAGACGACGGCGAGGGCGATCCAGGTGGCCATGGAGGGACTCCTTGTATTGCTCTTGTGTCAATGTAGCAGTACAAGAGCGAGGGTGCACTCGGGGGCGTCGGAACGGTCCAGCACCACCGGGGGCACAGAGGGCCTGCCGACCAGGCGCTGCCGCACCCTTCGACCGTGTCCGCAGGAGTGGTGGAACCCCGGCGCCCCGCCGTCGACCCACCGGTCCGACCCCGCGTTGATCGTGGAGGCATCGGCCCTGAAAAGCCCGGCGATACCTCCACGATCAACGGCAGAGCGGCGCAGGGGGCGCCGGGGAGTGACACCACTCCGGCGGACGCGACCCGCCCTTCAGGCACGCGCGTGCCCACACCGGCTTCTTCCGCACGCGCACCGGCTCGGGGAGGGTCGGTCGATGCGCGTCGCGTCGGCGAGGATCGGGCCGACCCGCCGCGAGCGGTGCGGGTGCTCTCCGGCCAGGTCCTCGCCGGCCATAGGGGTCCCCTCTTCATGAGCGGCCCGGTCACGGGGCGGCTCCGACGTCGGCGGCCGGGCCCGGTGCCGGGCCCGCGCCCGAAGCACCGCTCGTGCGGCGGCGCCGTCAGGGACTCCCCTGCGGCCGCCGGTTTCGATCCTCGTTTAAAAGCCTTGATGCCGCCGACGCGCCTTCAGGACCATTTGTCTGCACGAAGTACCCGCCCCAGGTGAGCGACTGGGCAGTGTTCGGGAGATTCATGAAGGCGATGCGATCACGTTTTACGGCCAAAGCGGTCAGGCTGGCTTTTCTGGGGGTGCTGGCGGCCTCTCTCGGTCTGGCGGCGCCCTTGGAGCCCGCCCCCGCCTACGCCGACAGCTGCACCTACAAGGACGTCAGTTACTACCCGGGGTCGACGACGGGGGCCAACGTCCGCTACGGCGAGGTCGAGGTGCGCCTCAAGATCTGCGGCAGCAACACGGACGACTGGTCCGCGACCGAGAGCCACTGGAGAAATTCCACTGGAGCGGTCCTCGGATTCAAGTTCGACAGCGTCCGCGTCGTCGAAACCGGGACCGGCTACAGCCCTCCCGAGAAGGAATGGGAGCTCCGAATCACCGCTAAGTCCTGCCCTCCCGCCACGGGCTACTTCTGCTCCAGAAGCATGGGGTTCACGGCGCCGATCAAGGTCACCATGGCCGGCAACGGCAACTACCGCTGGAATCACCACACCACGGAGGCGAGCGGCTCGGGGACAGCGCTCTACCGGACTCCCTAGCACGGCCCGATCCGCCGGGGCCGTGGTGTCCGCGTCGGGCCGGAAGGCCCGCAGGGAAGCCACGCCCCGGTGGGGCAGCATCCCGTCGAGGGCGCTGCCGCCCGGGGGCGTCTTCCCCGCACCGTCAGTGCGGGGAAGACGCCCCCGATCACCGGAACCGGACCGAGGCGACGAGCACCGGCCCGGTGCACGCGGCCCGGCTCGTATCGGTGGAGGCGCCGCCCCACGGGCCGTGGACGGTCGCGGCCAGGCGGACCGCCCGAGCGGACCCGCGCGAAGTCGTGGGCCGTGGTCTCCGTGCACGTCGGCGGCGCGCTCGATCGTGTGCGGTCGGCGGCACGGTCGGTCGCGGTGCCCGGAATCGTGCGTCCGCCGTCGCCGTGCCCGGGGGCCGGACGCCTGGGCTCCCCGCCGGATGCTCCGCTCCTCGCCGCCGCCGAGGCGATCCCGGGCACAATGGGGGCATGTCCCGCACCGACCGGCCCGCCTCCGCGCGCGGGCGCCCCGTGCCGAGCTGGACCGAGACCGCGCTGCGCCGCCGCCCGGCCCAGCGCCGCAGCAGGGAGCGGGTCGAACGGCTGCTGTGCGCCTGCGCCGAGGTGCTGGAGGAGACCGGGCCGGCCGGGGTGACCACCACCGAGGTGGCGCGCCGCGCCGAGATCCCCATCGGCACCGTCTACCAGTTCTTCACCGACAAGGACGGCCTCATCCGCGCGCTGGCCGCGCGGAACATGGAGCTGTTCACCGAACGCCTCGCCGAGTGCCTGGACGACGCGGGCCGCGCGGGCGCCGCCGACTGGGCCTCCGTCGCCCTGACCGCCGTCGACACCTACGTCGAGATGCGCCGCACGGTCCCCGGCTTCGGCGTCCTCGACGCCGACCCGGACCCCGGCTACGACCCCCGGGTGTGCCCCGCCCGCCCCACCACCGGGCGGACGGGTCCCGGCGCCCGCGACGACCGGGTCTCCGACACCCTGCTGGCGCTGGGCCTGGCGGTCACCGGGACCGAGCCCGCCCCGCAGGTGGAGCGCCGTGTGCGGGTCGCGGTGGAGGCGGCCGACGCCGTGCTCTCCCTGGCCTTCCGCGCCGACCCGTCCGGTGACGAGACGATGATCGGCGAGTGCCGGGCCCTGCTGCGCTCCTACCTGGCCGAAGCCGACTCCGACGCGCCCGCTTGAGAACGCCGCACCCCGCGGCCGAACGGCGCCGACCGCGGAGTCGGCCCCGGAGCCGGCCGGGGCCGGCCGGGCTCATCCCCCGGGCGGAGTGGTGAGCAGGGGCAGGACCACCTCGTCCACGATCTCTTCGCCCACGTGGTCGGGGATCGGTGTCCCGAGGAACAGGAAGTGGTGCCGCATGACGGCCTGGCCCGCCTCAAGGCGCCGGGGGGTGAGGGCCTTGGAGGAGATCTCGCCCCGGTCCACCGCGCGCTCTGCGACCTGCCGGATCTGGGCCACCCCCGTGCCCCGCGACGCCGACCGGATCTGCCGGGCGGTCTCGTCGTCGTGCAGGACCTCGCCGAGCACCCCGCGCATCGCCTCCCCGGCGGGCCCTTCCAGCAGCCGCGCCGTGCTGCGGAAGAGCTCCAGCAGGTCGCCCCGGAGGCCCCCGGTGTCCGGCGGGTCCACGTACTGCGGCAGCACGTGGTACACCGCGTCCATGACCAGGCGGCCCCGGTTGGGCCAGCGCCGGTACAGCGAGGCCTTCCCGGTCCGGGCCCGCTCGGCGACGCCCTCCATGGTCAGCCGCGCATAGCCGACCTCTTCCAGCTCGGCCAGGACCGCCTCGAAGATCGCCGCGTTGAGCGCCTCACCGCGCCGGCGCGGGCGCTTGCGCGGGTCCTGCCCGGACGCGCTCTGCGGCGTGTGCTCGGGTGCTTCGGCGCCTTGGGTGCCCACGGGATCGGGCCGCCTTTCGGATCGCTGGTCGGTCCCCGGAGACGGCGGAACGGCCGCCTCCGCGGATGCGGTTCGGGTTCGGTACGGCTGCGGCGCAGGGGCCGGGACGGTGCCGCCCGGCGGCCTCACGCACCGGCGGCCCCTGGGGATTCTACGGACGTCTCCGGGCCGTCCGCGGTGACGCGCCCGGTGTCGCCGTCGACCCGCACCGGCGCCCCGTCGGCCAGCGCGGTGGTGCCGTGGCCGGTTCCCATGACGGCCGGGATGCCGTATTCGCGGGCCACGATCGCCGCGTGAGAGCCCGCTCCTCCGGAGTCCACCACCACGGCCGCCTCGCGCTGGAACAGCGGTGTCCAGGACGGGGTTGGTGTAGGGGCACACCAGCACGTCCCCGGCCCGCATGCGCCCGAACTCCGAGGGCTCGCGGACGACGCGGGCGGTCCCGGCGGCCGTGCCCCCGCCGGCGGGGGAGCCGGTCGTGAGCACCGGTCCGCCCCCGTCCCCGGTGCCCGCGCCCCGGCTCCCGGAGGCGGCCCGGCTCCCGGAGGCGGCCCGGTCCGGCAGTTCGAGCATGGGGACACGGGCCAGGGACTCCCGCTTGGCGGCCCGGCGGCGGACGGTCGCCCGCAGCCGGGCCGCCTCCCCGCGCGGCAGACCGGGGAGTGCGGTGATCCGCTCGAGTTCGTCCGACCGCAGGTGGAAGACCTCGTCCCGGGACTCCGGCACCCCTTCGTCCACGAGGCGCCGCCCCGTCTCCAGGAGCGCGCTCCGCAGGATCGGCAGCGCACGGGTGAAGTGGAAGTGGGTGTCCTCGCGGAAGGCGATCCCGGCGCGGAAACGCTCGACCAGCCGGGTCGCCAGGCGCCGGGCGCCGGGGCGGGGCAGGCGCAGCGTGGCGGTCACCGCGATCAGCGCCGCCACGCCCAGCGGCAGGGAGAGGTGGAAGATCCATCGCCACCCCAGTGCATCGGTGACCGCCCCGCCCAGCAGCGGGCCGCCCACCGCGGCCAGGGCGAACACCGCCCCGAACAGCCCCAGGCAGCGGCCGCGCCCGTGGGGGCTGACCAGCTCGCCCAGGGCCGACTGGACGCCGACCATCACCCCGCCCCGCCGGCGCCCTGCACGATGCGGGCGGCGATCAGCGCCTCCATGGAGTCGGCCTGCCCGGCCGCCAGGGCGCCCGCGGTGAACAGCGCGATGGCCGCCTGGAGCGGGCGGGTGCGGCCGAACCGGTCGCCGAGCCTGCCGGCGAGCGGCATCACCGCCGTGGCCGCCACCAGGTAGGCGGTGAGCACGGCGGGCATCAGGGCGAGGCCGCCCAGATCGCCCGCGACGGCCGGCAGTGCGGGCACGACGGCGGTCTGGTCGACCGCGCCGAGCAGCATCCCCAGCGCCAGGCCGGGCAGGGCCCGGCGCACGTGCGGGGGCGCGGGGGTGCGGGTCCGGACCATCGGGCGGCCTGCTCGCCACGGGCGGGCGGACGTTCAATGAACGATCCGTTCCCAAAATAGCCCTCCACGACAGAGAACGCAACGTTCCCAAAGTGGTGGCCATGCACGGCCGCACCTCCGGTGCGGTGGGGCGGGGCGCGGCGAAAGCTCTGCCGTAGCTCTGCCGTGCCGGGGATGTCGGCGCGGTTACGGCGGGTGTGACCACATATAGTTGCGATTCGCACCTGCAATGACACAGAGCGTGGTGTGCCGGGAGGGGTGCTGGGACCGGCCCGGAGGGGAAGGCCGTTCTTGACGGAGAAGGGGACCGACCGGGGAGCCGAGATGGCGAGACCGGGAACCAGGCGCCGACGACTGCTCGTCCCCGCGCTCCTGGGCTGCCTGGCGGTCGCCGTCGCGCTGGCGATCGCCGTGGTCTGGAGGACCGACGTCTACGACCGCAACATCGGTCGCATCACCGACGCCGTCCCCGACGAGGGCGGCCGTCCGGTCGACGACCCGGGGGAGAACTGGCTCCTCATCGGATCGGACATGCGCGGGGAGTCCACGGCCGACAAGTGGCGCGAAGGCGAGGCCGACGCCGATGTGATCATGCTGCTGCACGTGCCCGAAGGGGAGGCCCGCGCCTACGTGGTCGCGATCTCCCGGGACTCCTGGGTGGACATCCCCGGGCACGGCCGGGGCAAGCTCGCCGACGCCTACTCCGAGGGCGGCCCCAAGCTGCTCACCCAGACCGTGGAGGAGCTGGGCGGCGTGCGGGTGGACCACTTCGCCGCGGTGGACTTCGCCGGATTCGAGGCGATGACCGACGCCCTGGGAGGCGTGGTGATCGACCTGCCCTACGAGGTGTACGACCCCACCAACGGCTGGTACTGGGAGGCCGGGGAGAACCGCATGGACGGCGAGGAGGCGCTGCGCTTCGTCCGCGAGCGCAAGGGCCTCTCCGGCAGCGACCTGGACCGCATCGAGCGCCAGCAGGTGTTCCTGCGGGCCATGGCCGAGAAGGCGGTCAGCGAGGAGGTGCGCGGGGACCCGCGCCGCCTGGACGCCTTCCTGGTCGCCGCCAGCGAGTCGGTCGCGGTGGACGAGGACACCACCATGGCCATGATGCGGGGCCTGATGATGCGCCTGGTGGGCATCGGCCCCGAGGGCACCGTCTTCATGATGCTGCCCGCGTCCTCCACCGGCTGGGAGGGCGAGCAGAACGTGGTCTACCTGGACGGGGAGATCGTCTCGGGCGTCTTCGAGCGGGTGCGCGACGGGGGGCTCATGGAGTACATCACCGAGCACGGGCTGGAGCACGAGGCCCGGAGCATCGACTAGCGCCTTCGCCGACCGCGCGCGGAGAGCGGGGCGCCCGACCGGTCGGTGTGGCCGACGGATCAGGGGGACGACTCATCGGTCACATCCGGCCCTGAACAGGAAGAGCACGGGTCCCACACCGGTTGCCCCTGCCCGGAACGGTTTACGCACCACCACCGACACCACCACTGAGGAGAGCCATGTCCGCCACCGACCAGCCGACCGCGACCGCCCGCGAGTGGCAGCTCATCGCCCGCCCGAAGGGCTGGCCCGTGCCCGACGACTTCCGGTTCGTCGCGCGGGACCTGCCTCCGCTCGGGCCGGGGGAGGTGCGGGTGCGCAACACCTACGTCTCGGTCGACCCGTACATGCGGGGGCGGATGGACGACACGCCCTCCTACGTTCCGCCCTTCCAGCTCTTCGAGCCGCTGGAGGGCGGTGCGGTCGGGCGCGTGGAGGCCTCGCGCTCCGCGGACCTGGCCGAGGGCGACCTGGTGCTGCACGGCATGGGGTGGCGCGACGTCGCCCAGGGGGCGGCGGCCGCCTTCCGGCGCCTCGACCCGGTGCCCGGGGTGCCCGAGTCGGCCTACCTGCACGTGCTGGGCATGACCGGCCTGACCGCCTACGTGGGGCTGCTGGACGTGGCGGGGATGCGCCCGGGCGACACGGTGTTCATCTCCGGGGCGGCCGGGGCCGTGGGCAGCGTGGCCGGGCAGATCGCACGCCTGAAGGGGGCCGCCCGCGTGGTGGGCTCGGCCGGCAGCGACGCCAAGGTCGACCTGCTGACCTCCAAGTACGGCTACGACGCCGCGTTCAACTACAAGAGCGGCGACGTCCGGTCGCTGCTGCGCGACGCCGCTCCGGACGGGATCGACGTCTACTTCGACAACGTGGGCGGCGACCACCTGGAGGCGGCGCTGGAGGCGTTCAACCGCGACGGGCGCACGGCGGTGTGCGGCATGATCTCGGCCTACAACAGCGAGGAGCCCCAGGCGGCGCCGCGCAACCTGTCCGAGGTGGTCAAGAAGGGGCTGACGCTCAAGGGCTTCACGGTCGGGTTCTACACGGACCGGATGAAGGACTTCGTCGCCGAGGCCGGGCAGTGGCTGTCCGAGGGGAGCCTCGTCTACGACGAGACGGTGGTGGAGGGCGTGGACAACACGCTCCAGGCCTTCCTCGACATGATGCAGGGCGCGAACACCGGAAAGATGCTGGTCCGCGTCTGAGGCGGCACCGCCTGCGCCGCCCCTCTCCTCCTGGACGGCGAGGGGCGGCGCCTTCGTGTCAAGGCAGCGCGGCGGACGCCCGCGGTCCTCAGGGGGTCCCGGGGGCGATCCCTACGGCCGGGAGGATCGCCTGGTCCACGATCTGTTCCAGGTACTCGTCGCTCGGGGGGCGCATCGAGTCGATCATGTACTTGAAGAGCAGCGCCTCGCCCAGGTCGACCACCACGGGGGTCACACGCTCGCGGGGGATGATCCCCCGGTCCGCGTAGTGCAGCAGCGCCGTCTTGGTGAACCGGCCCCCGCGAGGGTCGAACACCTCGCGGTACAGGCGCTTGTGGAGGTCGGGGCGGCGCCATGAGGCCTCCAGCGTCGTGGACATGGCCTGTGCGTACAGGGGGCGGCCGAGGAAGGAGTCGCGCATCAGCCGCAGGGCCGCGACCAGGTCGCCGCGCAGGTCGTCCGCGCCCGGCGCCGGCTCCTCCACCGGGTAGGTGGCGCGCAGCGCCTCGAGGATGATGTCCTCGGGCGTGTCCCAGCGGCGGTAGAGCGAGGTCTTCGCGGTCCCCGCGCGGCGGGCGATGCCCTCCATGGTCGCCCCGTCGAACCCCCGCTGCGCCGCCTCTTCGACGGCGGCGTCGTGGATCGCGCGGACCAGTTCCTCCCCGCGCCTGCGCGTGCCCTTGGGGCGGGCGCCCTCCCCGGCCGCGTGTTCCGCCTGCGGTTCCTCGTCCATCCCGTACTCCACCCGGTTCGACCGTGCCGTTCCACTTAGAAAACGCTTGCGTAGCTTATTGGGGTCGTGTTAGATACGGCTACGTATCTAATAGCCTGTGACGGGGGACCCCTCATGTCCACACCATCCTCCCCGCCGCCCGGAGCGGCCCCGGCCGCCCGGCGTTCCCTCGCGCCCGACCTCGCGCGCGGGTTCATGCTGCTCATCATCGCCACCGTGCACGTCCACATGTTCCGCATCGCGATCGGCGGCGGCGCCGGCTACTCCCTGGACGGCCCCCTGGACACCGCCGCCACCGCGGTCATCGCGCTGTTCGCGGAGAACCGCGGCTATCCGATGTTCGCCGCGCTCTTCGGGTACGGCCTGGCGCAGATCCACCGCCGCCGTACCGCCGAGGGGCGCGAATGGCCCTGGGTGCGCCGGCTGCTGCGCCGCCGGGGGCGCTGGCTGGTCGCCATCGGCCTGGCCCACGCCGTCCTGATCTTCTTCGGCGACATCATCGCCGTCTATGGCCTGATCGCCCTGGCGTTCGCCGGGGTGATGCGCTGGACCGACCGCCGCCTGCTCGCCCATGCCCTGGCCTGGGGTTCGGCGGGCACGCTCGCCTACTCGGCCGTCAACACCGCGATGATGAGCGCGGGGGCCGAGGCCGCGCAGGTCACCTCCCCGCTGGAGGACCTGGCCGCCCGCGTGTTCATGCTGCCGTTCTTCCTGCCGCTGCTGATCGTCATCTCGGTCTTCCCTTTCATGGCCGGGGTCTGGGCCGCCCGGCGCCGCCTGCTCGACGAGCCCGGCCGCAACCGCGCCCTCCTGGTGCGCCTGGCCGCGATCGGCATCCCGGCGGCCGTGCTCGGCGGCGTGCCGCACATGCTCGCCAACATCGAGGTGTGGCAGCCCTCCGCCCCCGCGGCCACCGCGGTGTTCTGGCTGCACATGCTGGTGGGCTACGCCGGCGGCTTCGGGTACGCGGCGCTCATCGCCCTGATCGCGCTGCGCCTGGGGGACCGGCGCGGCCCGGTCGTCTCCGCGCTCGCCGCAACCGGCAAGCGGTCGATGACCTGCTACCTCCTCCAGTCGGTGGCCTGGCTGGTGCTCATGCCCGCCTACACGCTCGACCTCGCCGCCGACCTGGGCGACGCCGAGGCGGTCGGCATCGGTGCGGCGGTGTGGCTGGCCACGGTGATCCTGGCCGACCTGATGCGGCGTGCCGGCGACAAGCAGGGGCCGGCCGAGTGGTTCCTGCGCCGCATGACCTACGGGCGCCCAGAACGGGAGAAGGTCGCGACCCCGGCCTGAGACGCGCCCCCGGTGGCCCGCCCCCTCCGGGCGGGTCACCCCTCGCCGCTCCGGGGGTCCTCTGTGCGGGCCTCGCGGAGGTTGGCCGTCATCGCGTCGAGCATGCGTGTGAAGGCGTGCCGCTCCTCCTCGTCGAACCCGCGCAGGGCGCGGTCGGCCAGGGCGTTCATCTCGCCGTTGAGGGCCTCGCGCAGGGAGCGTCCTTTCTCGGTGAGCCGGACGCTCACCAAGCGCGCGTCGCTCGGGTGCGGGTGCCGTTCGATGAGCCCCGAGGCCTCCAGGCGTCCGGTCGTGCGGGTGACCGTCGGGGTGGACAGTCCCAGCCGCCGGGCGATCTCGCCGGGGGAGAGGCCGTCCTCCTGCCAGAGGCACATGAGCACGAACTGCTGGCCCTCCCGCACGCCGTGGCGCTCGAAGGCCGTCCCGGCCGCCTGGAGCATCGCGTTCTTGGCGCTCCAGAAGGAGGGGACGAAGTCGTCCTCCCAAGGGCGCAGCCATTCCTGCATAGACATCGTCCCTTGCCGCTCCTCGCTCCGGGCGCCCGTGCGCCTCCCGCACCCTTGCCGACAATTCGTTAGCTGGCTAATGTTCTCGTGGATCGTTGCCCGGCTAATGATAGGAGCCGCCATGCCGCCGCGCACCCGCCCCGACCCCTTCGCCGACGACGCCGCGCGCGGCTGGGACTCCTCCGCGCTCGACCTCGACGCCTACCTGGACGCCCTGGGAATCTCCGGGCCCCTGGGCCCCGACGCGGCCTCGGCCGCCGCCCTGCACCGGGCGCACGCCGCCGCGCTGCCCTTCGCCAACACCGACGTCCTCCTCGGCCGCACCGTCTCCCTGGACCTGGCCGACATCCAGGAGAAGCTGGTCCGCCGCTCCCGCGGGGGCTACTGCTACGAGCACAACCTCCTACTCGCCGCGGCCCTGGAGCGCATCGGCATCCGGGCGACCGGCCATCTCGGGCGCATCCGGGTGGGAGGGCGCTTCACCCCGGCCACCCACATGCTCCTCGGCCTGGACGTCCAGGGGGAGCGACTGATCGCCGACGTCGGTTTCGGCGGAGGGGGACTGCGCGAACCCATGCCGCGGGCTGCGGGCAGCGAATCCGTGCAGGGGGAGTGGACATACCGGATCGACGCCGAGGAGAGCCCTGGGGAGCACTCCCAGGAGAACGGCACCCGGGTCCTGAGCTCCCGTACCGGAGACGGCTGGACCGACCTCTACTCCTTCACCGACCAGCCCGCCTACCGGAACGACTACGAGATCTTCAACCACTACCTGTGCACCCACCCGCGCTCGCCCTTCAAGGCGCGCCTGTTCGCCCTGCGGGCGGTCGGGAAGGTGCGGCACCGCCTCATGAACACCGAGCTCTCGGCGGAGTACCCCGACGGCACCGGGGAGGCCCGCGAACTCAGCCGGGACGAGGTCCCCGAGGCCCTCAGGGACGTGTTCGGCGTCCGGCTCGATACCGACGACGCACATGCCGTCGGGGACGCGGCGGTGCGCCTGGCCCAGGGCTCGCCCTAGGCCCGCGCCGGCGCACCGCCTGTGGCGCCGTTCCTCAGGCCCGGCAGGCGTCGGCCAGGGCCCGCATGAGCAGGGCGGAGCTGGCCGCCCCCGGGTCCTCATGGCCGATGCTGCGCTCCCCGAGGTAGGAGGCCCGGCCCTTGCGGGCCTGGAGCGGGACCGTCGCCCGTGCCCCCTGCTCGGCGGCCCCGGCCGCCGCCTCCGCCGCCTCGCTCAGCGGCGCCCCCTGGCCGGCCGCCTTCTCCAGCGCCTCGACCGCGGGGGAGAGCGCGTCCACCAGGGTCTTGTCGCCCGGCTTGGCCGCACCCATCTTCTGCACCGCCTCCAGGCCCGCCCGCAGGGCGGCGGCGAGGTCGGCGAGCCCGGCCTCACCGCCCTCCAGGCGCTTGCCCGCGGTGCGCAGCAGCGTCCCGTACAGCGGCCCCGACGCCCCGCCGACCCGCGAGATCATCGTCATCCCGGTCTTGACCAGCACCGGTCCCGGGCCGTCGGCCTCCAGGTCGGCCACGGCCCGGCGGGCCGCGGTCAGCCCCCGGTCCATGTTGGTGCCGTGGTCGCCGTCGCCGATGGCGGCGTCGAGCCTGCTCAGCTCCTCGGCCCCGGCCGAGACGGCGTCGGCCGCCGCCTCAACCCATGCCTTGGCCAGTGCGGTGTCCATGGCGTGCACGCTCCTCGCTCCTCCTCGTCCCCGCTCACACGCCCCAGCGCAGGGCGGGGGTGTTCACCGCCGCGTCCCACAGCGGCAGGAAGCCCTCCTCGACCCGGCACACCGTGATCGAGCAGCCCTCCATGTCGAGACTGGTGACGTAGTCGCCGACGAGGTTGCGGGCGATGGTGATCCCCTTGTCGGCGAACACCCGGGCCAGCTCCCCGTAGACCAGGTACAGCTCGCTGAGGGGGGTGCCGCCCATGCCGTTGACCATCACGATGGTCTCGTCGCCCGACTCCAGGGGCCGGTCCTGCAGGATCGCCTCGACCATGTCCCCGACGATCTCGCGCGCGCTGCGCAGCTTCTCCCTGCGCCGCCCGGGCTCGCCGTGGATGCCCACACCGACCTCGATCTCCCCTTCCGGGAGGTCGAACCCGGGGCGCCCGGCAGTGGGGACCGTGCAGGCCGTCAGCGCCACGGCGAAGGAGCGCGACGCCGCGTTCACACGGCGGCCGATCTCGGCGACCTCCTCGATCCCGTCCCCGCGCGCCGCGGCCGCACCGGCGATCTTCTCCACGAACACCGTGGCCCCCGTGCCGCGCCGCCCCGCGGTGAACGTGGAGTCCTCCACCGCCACGTCGTCGTTGACCAGGACCTGCTCCACCCGCAGCCCCTCGTCGTCGGCCAGCTCGGCGGCCATCTGGGCGTTCATCACGTCACCGGTGTAGTTCTTGACGACCAGCACCGTGCCCCGGCCGGAGTCGGCGGCCTTGACCCCGGCCAGGAAGCCGTCGGGCACCGGGGAGGTGAAGACCTCGCCCGGGCAGGCCGCGTCCAGCATCCCCTCCCCGACGAAGCCGCTGTGCAGGGGCTCGTGGCCGGAGCCGCCGCCGGAGACCAGTCCGACCTTCCCCTCCACGGGGCCCGAGGCCCGCGCGACCACACCGTTCTCGGTGTCGACGCTCAGCTCGGGGTGGGCCGCGGCCAGGCCGGCCAGTGCGTCGGACAGGTAGCTTTCCGGAGTGTTCAGGAACTTCTTCACGGTGCGGCTCCCTTGTGTTCGCCGAGGGGTGGCGGTGTCGATCCTGAAGCGCGGACGCTCGGTCCAGTACCCTAATCCTCCATGGGCGCAAAGGTCGGCATCGTCCTCGTGTCGCACAGCGGGAGACTGGCCGAGGGAGTGAAGGAACTGCTGGAGCAGCTCGGGGCGCGGCCGGAATCGGTCGCCGCCGCGGGAGGCGACCCCGACGGGGGTATCGGCACCTCCTATGAACGGATCATGGAGGCCGTCTCCGAGGTCGACCAGGGGGCGGGCGTGGTGGTCCTGCCCGACATCGGCAGTGCGGTGATGACCGCCCGCCTGGTGCTGGAGGACGAGCCGCGCGACGACGCCGCCGTCGTCGACGCCCCGTTCGTCGAGGGGGCCGTGGCCGCCGGGGTGCTCGCCTCCACGGGGGCGGGCCTGGACGCGGTCGTCTCGGCCGCGCGCGAGGCCTACACCGCGCGCAAGATCCAGGACTAGCAAGCCCGAGCGAAACCCGCATCGATCTCGGGGAAGTCGGCCTTGTACCGGCCGGTACAAGGCCGACTTCCCCGAGATCGACGAGATCGGTCGGAGCCGGGCCCGCAGCCCGTCCACGGCTCTGCCGTCCCTACTGTTTCCGGTTCCGCCGCCGGATGCGGCGCCCGCGCGCCGCGATGTCGGCGGTGCGCTGGGCGACCTGCCCCGCACCGGCGGAGGTGTCGGAGTGCATCGCGCGCCACAGGGCGATCATCATCAGGAACCCGATCAGGAAGAACGGCAGTCCGACCACGGTGATGACCTGCTGCAGCGCGTCGAGTCCGCCCTTGCCCGTGGCCGCCAGGAGCGTCGCGGCCACCACGCCCTCGGTCACGCCCCAGAACACCCGCTGCCGGGTGGGCGACTGGTCCGCCCGTCCGGTGCACAGCATGTCCACCACCAGGGACGCCGAGTCCGAGGAGGTGGTGAAGAAGATGACCACGACCAGGATCGCCAGGCCCGAGACGAGCTCGGTGGCCGGGAAGTGCTGCAGGAAGGCGAACAGCGCCCCGGGGATGTCGCCCTGGTCGACGACCTCGTTCACCAGCCCGCCGCCCTGGTTCATCTGGATGTCGATGGCCGAGAGGCCGAACACCGAGAACCAGATGATGCTGAACGCGGTGGGCAGCCCCAGCACGCCGATGATGAATTCGCGGACGCTGCGGCCCTTGGAGATCCGGGCGATGAAGATGCCGACGAACGGCGACCAGGTGATGGTCCAGGCCCAGTAGAAGGTGGTCCAGCTCTTCTGCCACCCGGTGTTGTTGAAGGTGTCGTTCCAGAACGACAGCGGCACCAGCCAGCTCAGGTAGGTGCCGGTCGTCTCGATGATTCCGCGGGAGAGGAAGATCGTCGAGCCGAAGAGGAAGACGAACAGCAGCAGCCCGATCGCCATCGCGATGTTGAGCGTGGACAGCCGCTTGACGCCCTTGTCCAGGCCCATGGCCACGGACGTGACGGCGATGGCGGTGACGACCGTGATGAGGATGATCTGGGCCGGGCGCCCCTCGGGGACGCCGAACAGCGTGTTCAGGCCGCTGTTGATCTGCATGGTGCCCAGGCCGATGGAGACGGCGACGCCGAAGAGCGTGCCCAGCACGGCGACGACGTCGATGATGCGGCCGATCGGCCCGTAGATCCGGTCGCCGAGGAAGGGCTGGAAGATCGAGCTGACCCGGAAGGGCAGGCCGCGCCGGTAGACGAAGTAGGCGAAGGCCAGCGCCGGCAGGGTGAAGATCGTCCAGGTGTGCAGGCCGAAGTGGTACAGGGTGAAGCCCATGGCCTCCTGGGCGGCCTGGACGGACTCGGGGGGCACGTCCCCGCGCGGCGGGTTGGCGAAGTGGCTGATCGGCTCGGCCACGCCCCAGAACATCAGGATGGTGCCGATCCCCGCCGCGAAGAGCATCGCGAACCAGGTCCAGTTGCTGTACTCCGGTTCGGAGTCGGGGCCGCCCAGCTTCAGGCGCCCGTAGCGGCTGACCGCGACGACGATGAGGAACACGAGGAAGGCGGTGACGCCGAAGATGTAGAGCCACCCGAGGTGGGTGAGGACCCAGTCGGACGCGGCGCCGAACAGGGCGTCCACCGTCCCGGTGAAGGCGATCGTGCCGATCACGAAAACGGCGGCGAGCGCCGCCGAGCTCCAGAAGATGACCGGGTCGGTCCGCAGACCCAACCGTTCGCTCAACCTGTCCAGCATGCATCGCCCCTAAAAAAGCCTGCACCCGTATTCCGCCCCTGTGGGCCCTGACTGCCGAACGCCCCTTGCGGGGCGCCGCGGCGATACCGTACGGGCGGTTCGGGGACTGTACACGCCGCCGGGGTTGCGCGCGAATTCGGACATGCCGGGGTGGCCGGTTCTATCCCGAGTTTTAGCCGGCGCCTATCCGGGAACGTCAGGCGTCCCATGATCCGGGGAAAAGCGCATTCGCGCTTCCCCGGTACCGTAAAGAGCCGGTAGAGGGAAGTCCCGGAGGAGGAGTTGAAGCGGTACGCCGTGCGCACTGCGCGGAGGACGCGCTGGGAGCGCGATCGCGCCCTCGAAGGCACTCCCTCACCCCCTTAGCGCTCCTCCCGTTGATCTCGGGGAAGTCGGCCTTATGAGTGCCCTGGTGAGGCCGACTTCCCCGAGATCAACAACAGGAGCGGGCCTGGGGCGTCGGAGGGGAATGCCCGGGACCGCATCGGTGTTCCCCCTTTCGGCCGTGCTCGACGCGGCCCGACCGGACACGGCCCCATCGGCCGCGGGCGGGGCCGAGCCGCACCGGCCGGTCCGACCGCTCATCCGTACTGCCGGGCCCGTGCCCGCGGGGCACGGGGCGCCCCTGAGCGGCCTTGAGCGGCCCGTCCGCCTCGGCCGAACGCCCCCGGCCGCGAAAAGTCTTTGCCGCAGCCTTCTATCCTTGAGTCCGATATGTTGACCTCGCCCTCGGACACGCCGACGTCCACGGACCCGGAGCGCACCTCCCTCCGCGGCCGGCTCACCGGCCTTACCTTCGCCGACCGCCACCGGCTGCGCCGCCGCATCGACGGCCTGCAGAAGATCCGCGACCGCCGCAAGCGCGAGACCGTGGCCGGCAAGATCGCCGACGACATCGACCTGGCCGAACTGCGCGTCGAGCAGCGCCGCTCCGCCCTGCCCGAGCCGAGCTACCCCGAAGAGCTGCCGGTCAGCCGCAAGAAGGACGACATCGCCGAGGCGATCCGGGACAACCAGGTGGTGATCGTCGCCGGTGAGACCGGCTCGGGCAAGACCACCCAGCTGCCCAAGATCTGCATGGAACTGGGCCGCGGCGTGCACGGCACCATCGGCCACACCCAGCCGCGCCGGATCGCCGCGCGCACCGTGGCCGAGCGGATCGCCGAGGAGGTCGGCACCGACATCGGCAAGGCGGTCGGCTACAAGGTCCGCTTCACCGACCACTCCTCCGACGACACCCTCGTCAAGGTGATGACCGACGGCATCCTGCTGGCCGAGATCCAGCAGGACCGCATGCTGCGCGCCTACGACACGATCATCATCGACGAGGCGCACGAGCGCAGCCTCAACATCGACTTCCTGCTGGGCTACCTCAAACGCCTGCTGCCCAAGCGCCCGGAGCTGAAGGTGGTCATCACCTCGGCCACCATCGACCCGGAGCGGTTCTCCCGGCACTTCGGCGACGCCCCCATCGTGGAGGTGTCCGGGCGCACCTACCCCGTGGAGGTGCGCTACCGGCCGGTCGAGGACGAGGACGCCCCGGGCGAGAGCGACGAGCGCGACCAGGTCCAGGCCATCTGCGACGCCGTGGACGAACTGCGCCGCGAGGGGCCGGGCGACATCCTCGTCTTCCTCTCAGGCGAGCGGGAGATCCGGGACACGGCCGACGCCCTGGAGAAGCAGAGGCTCCCTGAGACCGAGGTCCTCCCGCTCTTCGCGCGCTTGTCGGCGGCCGAGCAGCACCGGGTCTTCCAGGGCCACCGCGGGCGGCGCATCGTCCTGGCGACCAACGTGGCCGAGACGTCGCTGACGGTCCCGGGCATCCGCTACGTCATCGACCCGGGAACCGCCCGCATCTCCCGGTACAGCCACCGCACCAAGGTGCAGCGGCTGCCCATCGAGCCCGTCTCCCAGGCCTCGGCCAACCAGCGCAAGGGCCGCTGCGGCCGTGTCGCCGAGGGCGTCTGCATCCGGCTCTACTCCGAAGAGGACTTCCTGTCCCGCCCGGAGTTCACCGACCCGGAGATCCTGCGCACCAACCTGGCCTCGGTCATCCTCCAGATGGAGGCGCTGGGGCTGGGCGACATCGCGGCGTTCCCCTTCGTCGAGGGGCCCGACCACCGCCAGGTCAAGGACGGCGTGCACCTGCTCCAGGAGCTGGGGGCGCTCGATCCCCAGGCCGAGGACCAGCGCAGGCGCCTGACCGAGCTGGGGCGCAGGCTCTCGCAGCTGCCGGTCGACCCGCGCCTGGGGCGCATGGTGCTGGAGGCCGAGCGGCGCGGGTGCGTGCGCGAGGTGATGATCATCGCCGCAGCGCTGTCCATCCAGGACCCGCGCGAGCGGCCCGTCGAGCACCAGCAGGCGGCCCAGGAGAAGCACGCGCGCTTCAGCGACAAGGAATCGGACTTCCTCGCCTTCCTGAACCTGTGGAAGTACCTGCGTGAGCAGCAGCGCGCGCTGTCGGGCAACCAGTTCCGCAAACTGTGCCGCAGCGAGTTCCTGAACTACCTGCGCGTGCGCGAGTGGCAGGACATCTACAGCCAGCTCAAGCAGGTCGTCAAGGGAATGGGGGTCACGCTCAACTCGGCCGACCCCGACCCGCAGCAGGTGCACGTCTCCCTGCTGTCCGGGCTGCTGTCCCACGTCGGCCTCAGGGACCCGGAGAAGAAGGAGTACCTGGGCGGACGCGGAGCGCGCTTCGGGATCTTTCCCGGCTCCTCGCTGTTCAAGAAGCAGCCGCGGTACGTCATGGCGGCCGAGCTGGTGGAGACCTCGCGCCTGTGGGGTCGCATGTGCGCGCGCATCGAGCCCGAGTGGGCCGAGGAGCTGGCCGGGCACATCGTCAAGCGCACCTACAGCGAGCCGCACTGGGAGAAGAAGCGCGGCGCCGTCATGGCCTACGAGCGGGTGACCCTGTACGGGGTGCCGCTCGTCGCCGAGCGCAAGACCGGGTACGCCAAGGTCGACCCGGAGGTGTCGCGGGAGCTGTTCATCCGCCATGCACTGGTGGAGGGCGACTGGGACACCAACCACAAGTTCTTCCACTCCAACCGGAAGCTCCTCGAAGAGGTCGAGGACCTGGAGCACCGCGCGCGCCGGCGCGACATCCTCGTCGACGATGAGGCGCTGTTCGCCTTCTACGACGAGCGCGTGGGCGCGGAGGCGGTGTCGGCGGCCCACTTCGACACCTGGTGGAAGAAGGCCCGCCGCACGGACCCGAACCTGCTCGACTTCGAGAAGTCGATGCTCATCAACGACGGCGCGGACGAGGTCAGCGAGGAGGACTACCCCGACACCTGGACGCACGGGTCGTTCGCGTTCCCGCTGAGCTACCAGTTCGAGCCGGGGAGCGACGCCGACGGCGTCACGGTGCACATCCCGCTGGAGGTGCTGAACCAGGTCGGGGACGAGGGCTTCGACCGCCAGATCCCGGGGCTGCGCCGGGACCTGGTGACGGCGCTGATCCGGTCGCTGCCCAAGCCCCTGCGGCGCAACTTCGTCCCGGTGCCCGACCACGCCGAGCAGGTGATGGGGCGGCTGCCCAGGAGCGACGAGACGCCGCTGGTGGAGCTGCTGGCGCACGAGCTGGGGCGGATGAGCGGGGAACGCATCTCCCCGGAGGACTTCGACCTGGAGAAGGTGCCGGACCACCTGCGCATCACGTACCGCGCGGTGGACAAGTCCGGGCGCAAGCTCGCCGAGGGCAAGGACCTGTCGGCGCTGCGGGGGAAGCTGAAGCCCAAGCTGCAGAAGGCGATCTCGGCGGAGGCCAAGGGGATCGAGCGATCGGGGCTCAAGGAGTGGGACTTCGGGCCGCTCCAGCAGGTGTTCGAACGCAAGTCGGCCGGGCCGGTGGTCAAGGGGTACCCGGCACTGGTGGACGAGGGCGAGACCGCCGGCGTGAAGATCTTCGACACCCGGGCCGAGCAGCGGGCCGCCATGTGGAAGGGACTTCGGAGGCTGGTCCTCCTTAACGTGCCCTCCCCGGCGGCGGTGATCCGGCGGGGGCTGGACAACCAGCAGAAGCTGGCGCTGGGGCACAACCCGCACGGGGGCGTCGACAAGCTGCTGGACGACTGCATGCAGGCGTCGGTGGACGCGCTGATGGCCCAGTGGGGGGCGAGGCACACGCCGGCCGGGGAGCGCTGGATCGGCGTGTGGGACCCGGACGCGTTCAAGGACCTGCGCGAGTTCGTGCGGGCCGAGCTGGGGGACGTGCTGGACGAGGTCGTTCGGGGCACGGCCCAGGTGCTGGCGGCGTCGCACCGGCTGCAGAAGAAGATGAAGGGCTCGACCAGCATGGCGGTGCTGCCGTCGCTGAACGACGCGCAGGGGCAGCTGGCGGGGCTGATCAGGCCGGGCTTCGTGACCGAGGCGGGGCGCGCGCGCCTGCCGCAGCTGGTGAAGTACCTCAAGGGGATCGAGTACCGGCTGGAGAAGCTGCCGGAGAACCCGAGGCGCGACCAGGTGAACATGGCCAAGGCCGAGCAGATGCGCCAGGCCGTGGAGAAGGGCGTCGCGGTCCTTCCCGAGGGGCGAGAAGAGGACCCGGACGTGCGCGAGCTGCGGTGGATGCTGGAGGAGTTCCGGGTGAGCCTGTTCGCGCAGCAGCTGGGGACGGCCTACCCGGTCTCGGAGAAGCGCATCCAGAAGGCCGTAGAGGCGGTCAAGAGCGCGGAGTGAGCGCGCTGGCGTAGGGCACCGGTGGAGGACACCGAGATACGGCCCCCGGCGATGCCGGGGGCCGCGGTCGTGTCAGAGGCGGTCCTGCTTGATGCCGAGGAGGAAGGCGCGCCACTCGGCGACGGTGAACATCAGATGGCCACGCTCACGATGCTTGCTGTCGCGGACCGCGCTGGCTTGAGGGAGGTCGGCGACCTCGACGCAGTTCTGCTGCTGGGTATAGCTCGACGTGCGCCAACGCGCCCCGTCGGTGGTCGGGTACATCTCGGTGGTCTCTCTACTGGGTCAGCATTCTCTTGAGGTAGGGAATCGTTCGCTCCTCGTCCAGAGCAGACGTGCGGACGTGATCCCAAAGCTTGCGGTAGACCTGGACCTCTTCCGGGCGTTCAAGGTAGATCCCGTCCGTGTACGTCTCCAGGTAGACGATGGGCGTGGCAGGCTCTGCGAATTCCAACAGCACGAAGGGCCCGGTCGCCCCGGCGTGGACTCCTGCGCTCGTCGGTACCACCTGAATGGTGACGTGGTCGTAGTTGTCAGCGAGGTCGATCAGGTGCTCCACCTGCTCCCGCAGGACATCCGGTGCACCTTGGAGGCGCTGGAGCGCATGCTCTTCGATGACGGCCCACAGGTCCGGAGGGTCTTTCCGGCCCAGGAGCTGCTGTCGCTGCATCCGCGCGTCGACGGCGCGCTGTATGTCGTCTGAATTGCGCCAGAGCCGGGCCCGCTGGACGATTCGAGCGTAGCCGGGGGTCTGGAGGAGGCCGGGGACGCCGAACGACTCGTAGTTGGCGATGCTGTTCGCCTCGGATTCGAGCTCCACGTATGAGCCGGTCAGGATGTCGTCGTACCGCGTCCACCAACCCTTTTGCTGGGCTTGGCGCACAAGGTTGAGGACGGCCTCGAACTCTGGGGTGTCCGCGCCTACGCCGTACTCGTGCATGAGCGCCTTGATCTCGACGACGCTCGGCTTCTTGCGTTCGCCGGTCTCGATATGTCCCAGCTTGGCTCTCGACCACTCCAGCCGCTTCGCGGTCTCGTCGAGGCTGAGGCCGGCGTCCTTGCGCATGCGCCGGAGGATGGCAGAGAGCTGGCGCCGCCTGATGGTCGGACTCGCCGCCACGCGCGCCCTCCTTCTGCTCCTGGTCTGCTTGTTCGTGGTGCCGATGGTAACTCCCGGGGCGAGAAAACGGACATTTAGCAATCTACAGTTGGCGAGACAGTATCTAGCATTGAAATCCTAGACTTCTAGGATCCGTCATGGCAGAGTTACTGCATGAGCCGCCGACCGATGCGGCCTACTTGTTGAGGTGACTCATGCCTGTCCAGCTCTTCTCATCGCTGTTCGCGCTGGTCGCTCTGGTGTGCACCGCACCCGTGCGGGCCCTGCGCCCCTCGCGGCCCTGCCAGGTCGCGCGTCTGGAAGCGGCCGTCGCCCAGGCCCGGCGCTACACCCCGCCCCCGCGTGTGCCGACCCCGCTGTCGCCGGTGCACCGGCCCCGGCACGCGCGCCCGCGCCCCTACACCGCCCCGCTCGCGGTGCCCGACTACGCCCGATTCTGCGAGGCCGCCGTGCGCCACCGCGCCCTGTGGCGCCTGACCTACGAGCCCGCCGACCGCGCCCCCTACCAGGCCCACCACCGTGCCGAAGAGGACACCACCCTGGCCGCCACCGACATCGAGGCCCTGGACTTCGCCCTGAGCGAGTTCACCCCGCCCGGCCACGCCCGCAGCTACTTGCGCCCGCCCGCCATAGGCCCCAAGGCCGCGCCCGACCGCGCAACCGCCGTGACTGGTGCCGCTCCCGCGGTCCCGGCCCTGCCCACCGGCAGGCCCCGCCCGCCCGGCGACCTGCTCGCCCCGGCCCCCGCCCTGCCCGCCGGCCCCGCCGCCCGCCCGGGAGGGGCCCGGTGACCGCGCAGCCGCCCGACACCCCCGACCCCGACCCCGACCCGGAGAGCGGTTCCGAGGGGCACCGCACCCTGTCGAGGCTCAGCCCGGACCAGATCCGCATCGAGGAGAACGGCGACCGGATCACCCTCACGCTCTCCCCGACCACCGAGAGCGTGCTCGACCGCAGCGCGCCGGACCGCGACGTCCAGCACGACTACATCCAGCACCTGGCCTGCGCGGCCCGCATCGCCCGGACCCTCATGCGCCGAGCGAGCCCGTGCCCCCGCCCGACCCCGACAGACACCTGCAGACCCCACCCGCCACAGCCCAGAGCGGGGCCCTCCCCAAAGGAGGGCCCCGCAGCATGCGGTGACCGCCCTTATCCTGAGCGCCGGAGCAGCCCCCACTCCGAAAGGAACCATGCGCCGTCGATCGACCGCCGCCAAGGCACTTACGGGAATTGCCGCACTCGTCGCCCTGGCGGCCGTGACGGTGCTCGTGCTCAGACCCGTCGTCCCCGCGGACGAGAGCCACGACGATGACGGTTTCGGGTACGTTCAGCTCCTCAGCATCTCTTCGTCCCCGGCCCCGGACGGCGTAGAGGTGTCATGGAGCGTGGAGTTCATCAACAAGACCGGTGGGGAGCTGCACCTGGAGGCGTATTCGAACTGCGGCCCCCGTGTCCTGCTGCCCTGGAATGACGCCGCCTCCGAATCTGAACCGACGTCCGTCACCGTGCCCGCCGGACAGGCGACCAGCTGGGGTGACTCCTGCACGGTCGAACAGATCCGCGACCGCTTCTTCTACGAGCTTGACCTCCGGGAGCGGGACGGGAACGACCCGAAGATGAACCTCGTGTTCACGGGCCTCGCCCCGTACCTCTGAATCGCCGAACCGGGAATCCGAGGGCCCCGCCTCTTCAGGGGGCGTGGCCGGGGGCGTACTGCTCGGCGAACTCCTCGTTCGCCGGGACGACGGTGATGACGTCGATCATGACGCCGTCCGGCGCGGCCACGATGAAGTGGCGCTGCCCGAACTCCTCCGTGCGCAGGGGGAGCAGTTCGGTCAGGCCCTCCTCGCCGACCAGCCTGCGGTGCTCGGCGTCCACGTCGTCGACCTCGAAATTGAGCAGCAGACCGCCCTGGACCGGCGCCCGGTGCCCCTCGGGCAGGGTCGGGTGGGCGTGGTCGAGGAGGGCGAGTTCGTAGTGCGGGGCGTCCGGGCGGTGGAGGCTGACGTACCAGTCGGCCTCGAAGGTGACCGCGAAACCGAAGAGCCGGGTGTAGAAGCGGCGCGCCTCGGCCACGTCGCGGCTGGCGATCACCGGGTAGAAGCCTTTGAGCTCGCTCTGCATGCGCTCGGTCCCCTCGTCCGTGGAGAATGGATTCACATACCCGGGGTATGTGAAATGGAACGCTAGCATACCCGAGGTATGTGAAAGAGGGGAGTGGGGCGGAGATGGCCGGCATGCGGGCCGAGCAGCGGGCGGCGACGCGCGGGGCGCTGTTGGCGGAAGGGCGTCGGAGGTTCGCCGAGGAGGGGTACCAGGCCGTGGTGCTGGCCGAGGTCGCCCAGGCGGTGGGCGTCACGAAGGGGGCGGCCTACCACCACTTCACCAGCAAGGCGGGGCTCTTCCGCGCGGTGGTCGCCGACGTGCAGCGCGAACTCGGGGAGCGGGTCGCCGAGGCCGCCGACCGGCAGGACGACCCCTGGGAGCGACTGCGGGCCGGATGCCGGGCCTTCCTCGCCGCGGGGAGCGACCCGACGGTGCGCCGCATCGTCCTCACCGACGCCCCGGCCGTGCTCGGCTGGGACGAATGGCGGGCCATGGACGAGGACTCGTCGGCCCGGCACCTGGCCGAGGCGCTCACCGACCTCGTGGCGGCCGGCACCATCCCCGAGCAGCCCGTGGAACCGCTCGCCCGGCTCCTCTCCGGGGCGATGAACGAGGCGGCCCTATGGCTGGCCCGCTCGGAGGACCCGGACGCCCTGGAGCAGACGGAGCGCGCGCTCGACCGCTTGCTGGTGGGACTGCGGACCCGGAAGGAATAGGTGCCCGGACAGCCGCCCGGACTCGGTGGTCGTCCGGGCACCAGGCGACTCCTCCGGGTTCTGTCGGCTCGACCCTGCTCGGGTGCCCACTCCGGCCGGTGCCGGGTCGGGACCGGTCCGGCACCGGACCAGCGCCCGTTCCTCCGGCATTAGGAGGCCCGAACAGGGGCCGTGCTCAGGCGTGAAGCGCAGGCCGGTAGACGAGTTCCTGTGTGCGGCCGTCGAGCGTCCGGTGGTCGAGCAACTCCAGGTCGAAGTCGGCCGCGCCCTGGAAGACCGGGTCCACCCCGGTCTTCCCGGTGATCACCGGGAAGACCGTCACCTGGACGCGGTCGACCAGGCCGGCGGCCATCAGCGCCCGGTTCATCGACAGGCTGCCGTGCGAGCGCAGGGGGACCTCGGACTCCTCCTTGAGCCGCGCGACGACGTCGACGGCGTCGCCGCTCATGACGGTCGCGTCCGGCCAGTCGAGCGGCCCTTCCAACGTGGTCGAGACGACCGTCGCCGGCAGGTTCCGCATCCGGGTGACCCACGGGTCGTACACCTCGGACTCCTCGGTGCTCTCGGCCACCATCTGCGTGAACAACCGATACGTGTTGGCCCCGAAGACCATCCGCTGCTCCCCGCTGTACAAGGCGAGCCGGTGGTCGAGCAGTTCGGGCCCCTGCTTGCCCCAGTAACCGGTCCAGTCTCCGCCTGCGCCGCCGAAGCCGTCGAGGCTGGTGAAGACGTCGAAGGTGTAGGTAGCGGCCATGGTGCCCTCCTTGGCTGTGGTCGACCGGCTCTCGACGGGTCAGACCTGGATCCGCGGCGGGAATCATCGCTGCCGGCTCCTTGGAGTCCGCACGGAGGCCCGTATGCGCCCCTCCTTTGTCCAAGCCGCCTCCGTCACCTTCAGGGCGGGCGGGGCCCGCAGGGGCGGGTCCGGTGGTGCCGTGGCCCGCCCTCTGAGACGGGGGTGTCACGAACCGTCGCCGAGCACGGGGAACAGCCCGGAGAAGCCCTCATCTCCGTGGCCGTCGGCGATCCGCCGGTCCATGAGGTGCTTGACCTCCCGCATCCGGGTCGTGTCGACGCCGAGGGAGCGCCGGTGGTCGATCAGGTCGTCCATCAGGGCGGCCTGGACCGACAGCGGTCCCATGTCCGGAGGGAATGCGCCGTCGCGCACGGCCTTGCCGATGCCCCTCAGCAGTGCCGGGTAGTCGTCGGCCACCGAATCCGCGACCCGGTCGGCGAACTCGGCGGGGTCGGCGCCCTCCGCCCGGACCAGCCGAAGGGTGTGCAGGAAACCGATCAGCAGCTCGTAGGCCGTCGCCACCTGCGCCATGAACTCCACCGAGGCCAGGCCGGCGTCGGCGCCGTAGTAGGTGCCGGTGCCCAGCTCGCGCAGCGTCGCCTCGTGGGCGTCGAACGCCGCCCGGGAGCCGCTGAAGGAGAAGTGCGCGTGGGGTGTCCCCAGGTCCGGCGGGTCGGCCATGATGCCGCCGTCGATGTACTCGGCGCCGTGCTCGCCCGCCCAACGCGCAGCCTCGCGGGCCTGGGCGGGCGAGCCGCTGGTGAGGTTCACCAGCACCTTTCCCGCAGCCGCCCCGCCCACGTCGGCCAGCACCTCCTCGGCCGCCTCGTGGTCGAGGAGGCAGGCCACCACGAGCGGACTGGCCGCGGCGGCCTCGGCCGCGGTGGCGGCCGTCGCGGCGCCGGCCTCGGCCAGAGGGACGGCCTTCGCGGCGGTGCGGTTCCAGACCGTCACCGGGTGCCCGCGGTCGAGGAAGGTCCGGGCGATGGCCGAGCCCATCGCACCGAGCCCCAGCACGGTGATCGGGGTGGCGGAGTCGTCGGAGGGCGTCGTGGCCATGGGGGCCTCCTGGTCGCGTCAGGGTGGTCGGGCAAGACGGCCTTCCGCGTCCGCCCCCTGCCGCGGGGGCAGGGCCGGAGGGGGCTCGGCGCGTCCGGCCGCCCTGCGGATCCGAACCTAGAAGTTCCAGTTAACGTGAAGTCAAGAAGGCGTCCCGGAGCCGAGCGCGCGCACAGCGCAGCAGCGGGGCAGAGGTCAGGCGACGCCGTCCGCCCCGCACGCCGGACCGGTCGTCCCCCGGGGCCGCGGTGCCCCGGACGTCCCTTCCTCCGCCCCCGTCGTCTCGCGGCGGAAGGCGCTCGGGGACAGGCCGGTGTGCCGGCGGAAGAACGCGCTGAAGGCGGTGGCCTCGGGGAACCCCAGGAGCGCACCGATCTCGGCGGACGGCGCGGTGGTGTGCACCAGCATGCGCTTGGCCTCCAGCAGCACCCGGTCGTCCAGGAACCTCTTCGCGCCCACCCCGGCGGCCTCCCGCGTCGCCCTCGTCAACGTGCGCAGGCTGTAGCCCAGTCGGCGTGCGTAGTCCTCGACCCGGTGCGTGTGCGCGAACCCTTCCTCGACCGCATCGCGGAACCGGAGGAAGGCCTCGCTCCGGGCTGTGGGCGAGTGCGGCGTCTCCTCCTCCAGGTGCGCCAAGCGGACCATCAGCGCCGACGTCAGGTGGCGCATGACCTCGATGTGGTCGTCGAGCGGGAGGTCGCCCAGGCGCCGGTACTCCTGCTCCAGCGCCTCCAGCAGGCACTCCAGCTGCGAACGGTCGGTGCCGGCGGGGGTGACCGGGCGGCAGACCGGGTTCCGGTTCCCGGCGGCCACGGCGCCCCGGGTGTTCACGAACCCCGTCGGGAACAGCACCACCGTCCCCTGCGCCTGCTCCGTGGGCGCGTGGAACCGCACCACCTGGCCGGGGCGCACCCACAGCCAGGTGCCGGGCCCCGCGTCGCAGTCGCGGAAGTCCACCGAGCAGTGCAGGCGCCCCGACCGGACCACCAGGAGCTCATGGAAAGCCGGTCGGCGAGGCCGGTGCAGACCGGCTGCACCGTCGCCTCCGGCGCGCTCCGCCATGTGGGGGAGACCGACCACCTCCACCCCGGGAGGCACCCCCGGTGCCGGGCGGTAGGGGACCGGCGGGATCACCGCGTGAGCCCCGCGCGGCGAATCCTGTCCGTTTCTCTTCATTCTGTGACCTGAGTTTAGGGGCCTCCGCCCGCCATGCCTCCTTGGCGTTGGGGGAGTCCGGGGACACCGCTCCCTCGTCTCCTGTCCGAAAGGCGACGGTCGGACGGCACCCCGTTCCACCGCGTACGAGCAAGCCCGCGCAGGCCTGTCGGCGACGTCGTGGTCGTCCGAGGCCGGACGCGGCTCCCAGCCCGTCATGGCCTGCCCGCCGCACGATCCCTGCCCCTGAAGCCCTGTCCCCTTGGAGGGCCGTGTGACCATCGAATTCGCCACCCCGTACCGTTCCCGCTCCCACATCCCGCCCGACCCCGGTGTCCCGTACTTCATCGAGAAGGGCATGGGGGACCGGGCGCACCTGTTCGCCGACCTGATCACCGTCTACGCCGGAGGCGAGCAGACCGAGAACACCTTCAACTTCTTCACCGTCGAAGGCCCCAAGGGCGACACCATTCCGGCCCACTCCCATCCCGAGACCTACGAGGTGTTCTACGTCGTCGAGGGGGCGGTGCGGCTCTTCGTAGAGGACCTGAACGGACGGCAGCACGAGAAGGTGCTCACTCCGGGCGACTTCGGATTCGTGCCCAAGGACTACCCGCACGCCTACCGCATCGAACGCCACCACAGCCGCATCGTGGGCGTGGCCGCCGGGCCGGGTGGCACGTTCGAGCGCTTCTTCGAGAACCTCGGCGAGCCCACCGACGAGCTCGTCATGCCGACCGAGCCGGTCGTTCCCGAGGCACATACGTTCGCAGGTGTGCCAGAGCGCTTCGACGTCGGCTTCCTACCGGGCCATCAGTGGCGAACGGGGAGCTGAGCCGTCGTGCCGTTCGTCCAGGCCCCTCCGGCGGGCGTACCGGTCGACGCCCTCTCTGATGGGTCATTGAGGGATGAGCCATGAGGGCGTTCGCCCGCACCACCGGTCCCGGCTCCGCCGGACACCTCGTCCCAAGCCGGTCCTGCACACCCCCGACCACCGAGAACACGTGGCGCCCGCTGAGCCAGGCGCCGACCGCTGAGCGGAGGACACATCAATGAGCCCGGCAACACCCCCGACGCACTCGACCCGCCTCCCGGCCCCGGACGACCCGGGCACTCTCCCGCTGCCCCCGGCCGCCTTCCCCGACCCCGGCGTGGAGCTCATCCGAGGCGCCTTCTACGCCCAGCGCCCGGGGTCGCGTCCCCTGTCCATGGACCTCTGGCTGCCGCGTGACCGCGGCGCGCCGGTACCCGTGGTCGTCTTCGTCCACGGGGGAGGGTGGCGCATCGGCAGGCGTGATGACCTGGGCCCGCGCTTCCGGGCGTGGCGGCCCGGCCCCTTCGCCCGGATCGCCCGGCAGGGGATCGCGGTGGCGTGCCCGGACTACCGGTTGAGCGCGGAGGCGACGGCGCCCGCGCAGCTCGAAGACCTCACCGACGCCCTCGCCTGGCTGGGAGACCGCGCCGCCGAGATCGGCGTCGACCCCGGCCGCACGGTGATGTGGGGCGAGTCGGCCGGGGGCCACCTCGCCGCCCTGACGGCCCTGACAGCGCCAACGGCGCCCACTGAGCCGGCGGCACCGGCGGCGGGCACGGAGACCGGTGCCGTTTCCGGGAGTGTCACCGTCCGGGGGTGCGCGGCCTGGTACGCCCCCTCCGACCTCACCAACTTCGGCACCGACCACCCGAAGGAGGGCTTCGACCCCCGCGACCCGGACAGCTCCGAGGCGCGTCTCTTGGGTGTCCCTCCCGCCGAGGACCCGGAGCACGCCCTGGCCTACAGCCCCGTCGGCAGAGTCGCCCCGGGGGCGCCCCCGTTCCTGCTGATGCACGGCGACGAGGACCGCACCGTCGCCCTGCACCAGTCCGTCCGCCTCGCCGAAGCCCTCCACGCGGCCGGGGCCCAGGCCGATCTCCGAACGGTCCCGGGCGGCGACCACCAGTGGCGGGCCCTGCCGGAGGGGGACGTGCTCTCCTGCTTCACCACCACCGTGGACTTCTTCCACGACCGCCTCGGCACCCCCGCCTGAAAAGGAGGTCGGCTCCCCGGCCGTTGCCCGCACGAGGGCACTGTCCCGCACACGAGGTCCTCGAATGTCGACCACGGTCGGATGCCCCGGCCCCTGCTCGTCCGGTTGGATCGTGTCACAGGCATGGGCGGGGCGGGTCCCCGCGGCGAGGGCCGGCGGACCCATTTTCGCGTCGACTTCTCTGACACCACCGCCTCCGCCGACACCGCCGACGGCGCCGCCTCCGCCGACACCGCCGACGGCGCCGCCTCCGCCGACACCGCCGACGGCGCCGACACCGCCGACGGCGCCGACGGCGCGGTCGGCCCCGGGGCTCGGGGAAGTGACCCCGCGCGAGGCCGAGATCATGGCGGCGATCGCGGACGGCAAGACCAACGGCGAGATCGCCGGGCACTTCGTGCTGTCCGAGGCGACCGTGAAGACCTACGTCGGCCGGATCCTGCGCAAGCTGGGGCTGCGGGACCGGGTGCAGATCGTCATCCGCGCCTACGAGGTGGGCCTCGCGTCGTCGGCCAATCCCCGTTGACCCTGTCCCGGCTTCCACGTGGGCGGGGTCTCCCGGCCGCCGCTTTCATACGGGTAGGGGTATGGGGTACCTTGACGGTGACGGCAGGCGGACGAAAGGCGGTGGACGGATGGAGATGTCCCCGGAGCTGGTGGGCGACGCGCTCACCCGGCTGAGGCGGGCCCAGGGGCAGCTCGCAGGCGTGATCTCGATGATGGAGGACGGCGCCGACTGCAAGGCGGCGCTGACCCAGCTGGCCGCCGTCTCCCGGGCGCTGGACCGCGCCGGGTTCAAGATCGTCGCCAGCGGCATGCGGCACTGCCGGCAGGCCCGAGAGGACGGCGAGGAGCCGCCGATGACCGAGGAGGAGCTGGAGAAGCTGTTCCTCGCCCTCGCCTGACGGGCGGCGGGCGCGGCGCGTTCGCGCGCCGTCTCTTTTTGCCCGGTCCATACCCCCCGGGGTGTGTGACTAAAAGGAATGCGTTTTAACTGAAAGTAGTCGCCGGGCCCCGGTGCCGCCCCGAGCCGATCCCCGGCCCGCCCCACCGACCGACTTCACCGATACGGAGGCCGACATGACGGCGCAGGCCAACGACGTCCACGTCATCAGCACCTCGTCCCTGGGGGACCGCAGCTACCTCGCGACCGACGGCGAGGCCGCCCTCGTGGTCGACCCCCAGCGCGACGTCGACCGCATCCTCGCCCTGGCCGGCCGCCTGGGCGTGCGCATCACCCACGTCCTGGAGACCCACATCCACAACGACTACGTCTCCGGCGGGCTGGAGCTCTCCCGGCTGACCGGTGCCGCGTACGGGGTCGCCGCCGCCGACGAGGTCCCCTTCGAACGCGTCCCGCTGGCCGACGGCGACGTCGTGGAGGTCTCGTCGTCCATGCGGGTGAAGGTCCTGGCCACCCCCGGGCACACCTTCCACCACCTCTCCTACGCCCTCGACGGCCCGGACGGCCCCGAAGGCGTGTTCACCGGCGGGTCCCTGCTGTTCGGCACCACCGGCCGCACCGACCTGCTCGGCCACCACCACGCCGAGGACCTGGCCCGCCACCAGCACGCCTCCGCGCGCCGCCTCGCCGAGCTGCTGCCCGACGGCGTGCGGGTGTGGCCCACTCACGGCTTCGGCAGCTTCTGCTCGGCCACCCAGGCCTCCGGCGACGACTCCACCCTCGGCCGGGAGAAGCAGATCAACCCCGCCCTACGCCTGGCCGCCGACGAATTCGTCCACGAGACGCTGGCCGGGCTCGACGCCTACCCCGCCTACTACGCCCACATGGGCGTGGCCAACCTCGCCGGGCCCGAGCCGGTCGACCTGCGCACGCCGGTCCAGGCCGACCCGCAGGAGCTGCGCGACCGCCTGGAGCGCGGCGAGTGGGTGGTGGACCTGCGCAACCGCAAGGCCTACGTCGGCTCCCACCTGGCCGGGACCGTGAGCCTGGGGTTGGACGGGCCGATGGCCACCTGGCTCGGATGGATGATCGAGTGGGGCGCCCCCGTCACCCTGCTCGGCGAGACGCCCGACCAGGTCGCGCAGGCCCGGCGCGAACTGGTGCGGATCGGCATCGACCGCATCGCCGCCGCTGCCGCGGGTACGCCCGAGGAGCTTGCGGCCTCGCCCGACCAGCTCCGCTCCCTGCCGACGGCCACCTTCGACGGCCTGGCCTCGGCCATGGACGGCGCGGTCCCCGACGGTCTTCCCGCCCCCGACGTCGTGCTCGACGTGCGCCTGAAGAACGAATGGGACGCCTCGCACGTGCGCGGTGCCGTGCACATCCCGCTGCCCGAGCTGGCGGGACGCATGGACGACGTCCCGCACGGCGCGGTGTGGGTGCACTGCGGCAGCGGATACCGCGCCACGGCGGCGGCGTCGCTCCTGGCGCGCGCCGGGCGCCGGGTCGTGCTCGTGGACGACGCCTTCGACCGGGCCGAGTCCGAGGGCGTTCCGATGGCGGTGGCGTGAAGGTCCTGTCCCGTAGGCCCCTGAGGCCCCTCGCGATGGCGGCCGTCGGAGGCGCTGGAGCGGCGGACGGTCCGACGCTCAGGGAGCGCGACGCAGCCGTCACCTCGACCGCCCTGGCGGGGCGGTCCGCCGCACCGCATCGGCCGCCCGTCCTGTGCGCGTGCGCTGTGCCGAGATACCCGGCCCGCGCCGCGTGCCCTCCAAGTGGATCGAGAGTGGCGGAATCACCACTATCGGCGGCGTGGAGTGGTGAATTCACCACTCTCGATCGCCGGTCCCCGTCCGGCCGCCATCACTGTCCCCGACCCGCTCCCTGCCCCCCCACCCCGAATCCTGAGCACCGAGATCGAGGAACCATGAACGAGTCCATTCCCTCCGCCCACTCCGCCGCCCTCACCGTCGACGAGCTGCGAGCGCTGAGAGAGAACGACCCCCGCGTGCGCCTGATCGATGTGCGGACTCCGGGCGAGTTCGCCTCAGTGCACATCCCCGGCTCCTACAACGTTCCCCTGAACCTGCTGCAGGAGCACCGCAACGAGCTCACGGCCGACCACTCCGACCCGGTCGTGCTGGTCTGCCGTTCCGGCATGCGTGCCGACGAGGCGCGCAAGCTGGTCGACGCGGCCGGTCTGACCGGCATCAGCGTGCTCCAGGGCGGTGTCACCGCCTGGGAGACGGCGGGCGCGCCGGTCGAGAAGGGGCGCGGCACCTGGTCCATGGAGCGGCAGGTCCGCTTCACGGCCGGGGCGATCGTCCTGGTGTCGGTCCTCGCCGGCCTCGCCTTCCCTCCGCTGACCTGGATCGCCGCGATCATCGGAGCGGGGCTGGTGTTCGCGGCGGTCACCGACACCTGCGGGATGGCCCGCGTCTTGGCGCTGATGCCGTGGAACCGCGCCGTGTCCTGCGATTCGGGGACGATGCTCACGGCGCTGACCGGCCCGGCCGCCGGGGGCTCCCGGTGAGCGCCGTCTGCCGCGTCCGCGCCCGCGTACCCGAGAGCGCGCGGGGGCGGCCGTGTTAGCGGCGCTCCTGTCCGGACTGGCCATCGGCGCCCTCATGGGGGTCCTCGGGGCGGGCGGGTCGATCCTCGCCGTTCCCGCCCTGGTGTTCGGTGTCGGCCTGTCGGTCCACGCCGCCATCCCCGCATCGCTCGCCGTGGTCGGGGCCTCGTCGGTGGCCGGGGTCCTGCCGCGTCTGCGGCAGGGCGTCATCCGCTGGCGCGTCGCCCTGGCGTTCGCCGTCCCGGGGATCCCGGCGGCGTTCGCGGGGACGGCGATCGGGCAGCGGCTCCCGGAGCAGTGGCTGATGCTCGGCTTCGCGGCCGTGATGGTCGCGGTCGCCGTGCGCATGCTCGTCGCGTCGCCGGGCGGGGGCGGGGCGTGCCGCACCCGCTCGGGCGGGGTGGACTGGCGCTCCTGCCTGCCCAAGGCGGCCGCCGCCGGGGCCGCGGTCGGCCTGCTCACCGGGCTGTTCGGGGTGGGCGGCGGGTTCGTCGTGGTGCCCGCGCTGGCCCTGCTCCTGGGGCTGGACGCGGCCGAGGCCGTGGCGACCTCGCTGCTGGTGGTGGCGCTCAACTCCGCGTCCGGGCTGGTCGCGCACTGGGGTTCGGCGCCCCTGGAGGGGGCGGGCACGGTGGCCGTGTTCGCGGCCGCGGCGGTGGTGTCGTCCCTGGTGATGGGGCGTTTGGCCCGCCGGATCCCCGCCGAGCGGCTGAAGCGGGCCTTCGCCGTCCTCGTCCTGGCCGTCGCGGCGGCCGTGGCGGGCGCGGTCCTGCTGCGGCCCGAACTCCTGGCAGGGTGACCGAGCGGTCGGCGCCCGCCGCGTCCGGTACGGGGCAGTGGCGCCCGCCTCCCCTCGGCCAGGTCCGACAGGTCGTCGGCCTGCGCCGCCCGCTCTGTGCGGATCAGCGGCCACAGATCCTCACGGCCGCTCACGAGCGGGCTCCAGTGGGCAGCACGGTGCTGGTGCCGTGGCTGGTGACGGCTTCCGAGGCTCCTCGGCCCGGTGCGCGACCGACCCTGCGAGCGCGGGGCCGGTGAAATCATGACCGCGGCACCTGGCAACTGTGCTCAGGCAGGCCGTGCTCGGACAGGCCTCTTCCTTCCCACCGGGGGAGGGGGCTTACGATCCAGGTGCTTCGAGCAGCCCGAGGAGGACCTCATGCCCGATCGCCCTGTGCCGCCGCCCGTGCCGTTCGACGCCGAGGTGGTGCCGGCTCTGCGCGCCGCGCGCGCTGTGGGCCCGCCCCTCGAAAACCTGGACCAGATCGCCGCCATCCGCGCCGCCTACGCCGAGGTCGGTGCGGTGGCCGACGAGGAACTGCGGCGCGGCGGCGCCATCGACGTCGAGGAGCGCACGGTCCCCGGGGCGGACGGGGGTCCCGACATCTCTCTGCTGATCTGCCGTCCGGCCGTCGTGGACGGCCCGGTCCCCGCGCTGTACTACTCGCACGGCGGGGGGATGGTCATCGGCGACAACCGGCTCGGCATGCCGGAAGTGGTCTCCTGGGCCGCGGAGGAGGGGTTCGCGGTCGTCTCGGTCGAGTACCGGCTGGCTCCTGAGCATCCGCACCCGGCACCCGTCGAGGACTGCTACGCCGGGCTGCTCTGGACGGCGGAGAACGCCGACGCCATTGGCGTCGACCCTGACCGGATCGTCGTCGGCGGGGGGAGCGCCGGCGGCGGCCTGGCCGCCGCGCTGGCCCTGATGGCCCGCGACCGCAAGGGCCCGGACCTCAAGGGGCAGATGCTCCTGTGCCCCATGCTCGACGACCGCAACGACAGCGTCTCCATGCGGCAGATGGACGGACTCGGCATGTGGGACCGCCCGGCCAACCACGTCGGCTGGACGGCCCTGCTCGGCGAGGCGGCCGGCGGTCCGGACGTCTCTCCGTACGCCGCCCCCGCCCGGGCCGGGGACCTGTCCGGCCTCCCGCAGGCCTTCATCGACGTCGGCTCGGCGGAGGGCTTCCGCGACGAGGCCGCCGCCTATGCCTCCGCCCTCTGGGCGGCGGGCGGGCAGGCGGAACTGCACGTGTGGGCGGGCGGCTTCCACGGCTACGACTGGACGGCCCCCGGCGCGGCCGTGTCCCGTGCGGCGCGCGACGCCCGGCTCAGCTGGCTGAGGCGGGTCCTGGGGCGGTAGACCTCGGCGCGATGGCAAGTTAGATTAGGCTCACCTAATATCGACCGCCGTCGTCGTCGACGCCTCCCGGAGAGGGGACCGAATGAGCCGGTTCGAACGCGCCGTTCTGCGGGTGCTGAGGGCCCCCGACCACTGGATCACGGTGCAGGGCGCCGCCGACGTGACGCCCAACTACCGCAGGGTCCGCTTCCACGGCCCCGACCTGCTCGCCGAACACGCCACCCCTCCGGGTTTCTGGCTGCGGCTCTGGTTCCCCAGCGGGGGCGAGGAGTACCAGCGCGGATATACCGTCACCGACGTGGACCGGGAGAACGGGGAGTTCTCCGTCGAGTTCGTCCTGCACGACGGGGGGAGCCTGGCCTCCGACTGGGCGCGCGCGGCGGAAAAGGGGGACCGCCTCAAGGCGACCGTCTACCCGGGCAAGTCCTTCTCGGTCCCGGACCCGGCTCCCGCCGGGTACCTGCTCGTCGGGGACCCCGCATCGCTCCCCGCGATCAACGACATCCTGCGCGCACTGCCTGAGCGGACCCGCGCGCGCGTGCTCCTCCAGCGCCGGCATGTCGAGGATATGGACCTGCCCACCGCAGTGCGCGAGGGCGACGAACTCACCTGGGTCGTGGAGGAGGACGGGCTGCCGAAGGCGGTCGAGGCGCTGAAGGGCGAACTCGACGGGTGGAGGGCGTGGGTGGCCACGGACGTCGGCACCACCAAGCGCGTGCGCACTCTCCTGCGCGACACCTGCGGCCTCCCCAAGGAGGCGGTCACGGCCCGGGGCTACTGGATCAAGGGCCGCTCCATGGGCGGAGCCCCGAAGCGCGACTGAGGGGGCCCAGTCGCATCCGCTGCCGTGGTGTCACGTCCCGTGCCCCCGGTGCCCCCTTGTCGTCGTTGATCTCGGGGAAGTCGGCCTTAAGAAGGCCTTCTTAAGGCCGACTTCCCCGAGATCAACGGGGGTCGGGCCGGATGCGGCCGCCGGGAGGTGGGTAGTGCGCGCCGTCGCCCTCCTCCTCGTCGGGGCCGTCGTCATCGACCCGGGCACGGTGTCGCTCCTCCTGCTCCTCGGCATGATCACCGGCGGGGTGGGGCTCGACGTCGCGACGCTCGTCTTCTTGCTGGTCGCGACCACCGCGGCCTACGTGCTCTACGCGACCTGGGTCCTCAAGCGCCGCGCCCCGTCCCGTTCCGACCGGAAATGACCGGGGCCGGGGTATTTCCGGGTGTCCCGGCCCCGCTCGTTCCGTCCCGCCCCTCCCGCCGGGCGTCGGCTCGATGCCTCGGAGGCAGGGCGGAATCCTGGCCTCGGGAAAGCAGAGCCGCGGAGAGGAGGAAGAGCGCGGTGCGGCATTCCGCTACGCGCCGTCCGCCAGGTCCCTGAGCAGGAGCGGGATCATCCTCTCTTCCATGACCGCGCGCTCGGCCTCCCGCATGCGCTCGGCGAGTGCGGGCTCCCACGGGCTCTCGGCCGGTGCGCCGCGCAAGGGTTCGGAGTCGCCGCGTTCCAGCGCGCGCGTGTACTCGGCGGCCGACATCCGCCATGGATCGGCGCCGTAGCGGTCGACGGCGTCGGACGTCGTCCGCAGGCCGGTCCAGTCGAAATCGCCGCGCCACCGGATGGCGGCGCCCCTGTCGGCGAGCATCCGCAGCAGCCGTCGGCAGGCGGCGGACGGGACCCCTTCTGTGCACACCAGCGGTGCTCCCGGGGGTGCGGAGACGGCCGCCCGCAGTACCGACGGGTTCTCACATACGAAGACCGCATCGGCCGCGGGAACGATCGGCATCGTGACGATCTGGTGCAGCGTGGCCCGGAAGGGGGTGTGCCGCTCGGCGGCCTGCGTCAGCCAGTCGGAGAGCGGGGGCGCGTCCCGCGCGCGTAGGCCCAGGACCAGCACGTGGCTGGAGAGGTCGTCGGTGATGCCCCCCGCCGACTCCCACAGGGCGCGCTCGTCCTCGCCGTCCTGCGCAGGCTCCGAATCGCTCCGATGGGCCAGAGCGCGCAGGACGAGGCCCGCGAGCGGTGTGCCGGACAGCGCCTTGGTGTCCCCCGTCGCCCGTTCGGCGAGCACCGGCAGCGGCGTCCCGGAGGCGGGCAGCAGGTCGAGTACGGCGACGGCGGCCGCGAGCAGCTCCCCGTCCCCTTTCCGGATCAGGCGGGTGAGAGTGCCGTCCGCCAGGACGGCCCTGGCCCAGTCCTGGAACCAGGCCTCTCCGGAGTGCCGCCCCGCCTCCAGCGCCTCTTCGGCGGCGCGCCGCGCCGCCTCCTCGGACGCGGCGGCCTCGGACCGCGGTGTGATGGGGCCGGCCAGTGCCTCCACGGCCGACCGCAGGTCGGTCGCGATCCCCGCGGCGGCGAGGGCATCGGCGAGCCGGGACAGCGGCACCGCGACCGATCCGGAACCCCCGGCCCGTGCCGACCCGAGTAGGGCGCGCACCGCGCGCAGCTCGGCCGGGGACGGCTGCGGGAGCCGTACCGACCCGGTCAGCGGCCGCCCGAGCTCGATCCGGCGGGCCAACCGCTCGACCAGCCGCTCCAGTGACGGGTCCCCCAGTGTGCGGCGCAGCCGCTCGGCGTCCACGGATGCTCCCGCTGCTCCCGCGCCGCTCAGAACAGGCTCCCGGTCGCCGCCTCCGCAGCCTCCGCCGCCGGCGCGCCCGCGGTGCCGCCGCTGCCCGGCCGCGGCTCGCGGGCGCTGTCCGGGCGGTCGGCCCGGGCCGCTCCGAAGCCGTCCCACTCCCAGGTGGACACATGCACGGCCGCGACCCCTTCGCGCCGCACCAGGTGGTGGGCGGCCAGCCCCGGAACGGTGCCGTAGAACCCCCACTCCCGCTCCGAGGTCATCGCCACGTCCAGGTCGAAGGTGGCCAGCAGCCCCAGGCACTTGGCGCGGGCGTCGTCGTCGACGCCGGCGAACGCCTCGTCCAGCGCCACGAGCCGCGGCGCGTGCCGGTGCGCCGAACGGTAGTGGGCCGAGGCCGCAGCGAACAGCGGCAGCGACACCGTCAGCACCCGTTCGCCGCCGGACGCCGGGCCGACGGCGCTGCGCCATCGGCCGTCCTGGAAGCGCTCGATGACGAAGCGGTGCCACGACCGGTAGTCCAGTGCCCGGCGCAGGTGCTCCTGCCAGGTTCCGCCGTGCTCGTCCGCGGAGCGGGTCCGCTCGATCTCGCGCTGCAGGAACTCGCCGACGGCCGCCCGGTCGTCGGGCGACCACAGGTCGGCGTTCTGCCGCAGCAGCCGCGCCCGGGCCTGGGCCAGCCCCGCGGGCCCGTCCGGGCTGGGCTCCCAGCGCAGCCGCAGCTTCATGCCGGTGGACGTGGGGCGCTCCTCCAACTCGGCGTTCATGGAGGCCACCTGCTCCTCGGCGTCGGCGATGAGCTGCTGCAGGTGGCCGGCGACATCGCTGACCAGATGCTCCTCCAGCAGGTCCCGCTCCTTGGCGGTGAGCAGCTCCTCCCGGTGGGAGATCTCGCCCTCCAGCAGCTCCTCCAGCTCGGCGGGGGCGCGTTCGCGCCCCTGGAACTGCACCGTGACCACGAACCAGTCGTCGAGCCCGGCCAGGGCGTGGTGGCCCTGGCGGGACAGGGCCTCGGCCAGCTCGGAGTAGGAGCGGGTGATGCTGTCCTGGGCCCGGCGCCAGTCCTCGTCGCCGCTGTCGACGTCGCGCAGCGCCGCCTCGGTCTCGCGGGCGAGCCGGACGGCGGGCGCCGCCGCCCACGGTCCCTCCTCGGGAGGGGGAGTGACATCGCAGGCCAACCGGAGGAGCCCGGTGGCGACGAAGCGGCGAAACCCGGCGATCGCGTCGTCGCGGCGCCTCTCCTCCTGGTCCAGATTCGCGGTGAGCTCCTCCGCCCGCCCTTCGGCCTTGGCCCGGGCCTGCTCGGCCCGCCGCTGCTCCTTGTCCAGTTCGCCGATCGCGGCGTCGAGCTCGGCGACGCGCCGCTGTGCGGCGTCGAGCCGGTCCCGCAGCTCGGTGACCGAGGCGCCGATCGCCTCCTGGAGGGCCTCCAGCCGCCCCTGTTCCTCGGCCGCGCGGACCTGGGCCGCGCTCGCCTGGCCGTCGGCCTCCTGGGCGGATTCGGCCGCCGCGGTGAACTCCTCGGTCCAGGTCCGCAGGTCGGCGAGGCGGTCGGCGTGCCTGCGGGCGGCCGACAGCAGCGCCCCGACTCGGCGCCGGTACTCCTCCAGCGCGTCGCGCACGGCCGTCAGCCCCTCCAGGTCGGCGGGCAGACCGGCGTCCCGGGCGGCGATATCGCGTCCGAGGGAGGCTTCCGTGTGCTCGTGCTTGGCCCGGTCGAGCTCCCCGACCGCCCGTTCCACCCGCTCCTGGGCCGTCCGCAGATGCCGGGACGCGCCGGCCACGGCGCTGTGCGCGTCCCGCAGCCCCTGGTCGGAGGGTTCGCGGGCGAGCTCGTCGGCGAGGTCGCGGCCGCGCGCGCGGACCGCGTCCGCGGCGGACCGTGCTTCGGCGAGCCGCCCCTGGGCCTCCCCCGTGAGCCGCGCCAGCTCGGCCAGACGGAGGCGGCGCGCCTCCTCCCGAGCCCCTGCGCCCACGTAGCGCGCCGTGTCCTTGGACCACGCCCCGCTCAGCGGACCGACGCTCCACCGTCCGGCGGGATCCACCCACGCGCGGGCGTCCTGTTCCCCGAGGCCGATCCCTGACAGCACGTCCGCCACCGCCTCCGGGGAGAGCGCTCGGGCCTGTGCGTCGTCGGGGTCGATGGCAGGGCGGAGCGCGCCGGTGAGCGGGCGCCCGGCCGGGCGCCCGGCGGTGAGCAGGACGTCGTGGGTGCGCCCGTCGAGCACGGCGCCGCCCGGGGTGATCCAGGCGTCGAGGAGGCCGGATGCCTCCAGGGCCGCCTCCAGTCCGGCCCGCTCCTCGGCGTCAAGGCCCGGAAGGAAGTCGACGGCCTGCCAGAGCGCGGCCCCGGGGCCGGTGCGGACGTCCGCACCGCGGGTGTGCGGGGACGGCGGGCGCTCGGTCGCGCCCGCTTCGAGCAGCTCCCGCTCGGCGGCCAGCTCGCCCAGCTCCGCCTCGGCCGCGCTGGCGCGTGCCTCGGCCTGTGCCTCCGCGGATGCAAGGGAGCGGTGCACGGCCCCGGACGCCTCCCGGACGGCCGTCCGCATGGGGTGCGGCCCGTCGAGCGTCTCGGCCCACTCCTCGACCCCCGTCTCCTCCGGGGCGGGCAGGCTCAGCTCGGTCAGCGACCGCTGGTAGGAGCGCCACTGCCCGATGTGCTCGCGGACGGCCTCGGCCAGGGAGTCCTGCGCCTCGTCCAAGCCGTCGCCGGCGGCGTCCCGGTCCGCCTCGCGCCCGGCCAGCGTGCGGCGCGCCTGGACCACCTCGCCCTCCGCACGGGCCGCCTCCTCCGCCAGCCCTTGCACGTGTGCGGCGGCCTCGGCCCGGATGTCGGCGATGCGCGCCGCCTCGCGCTCGGCGGTGTCCAGTACGGCGTCCGGGTCCGCGGCCGGCGCGGCGTCCGGCGGCGCGTCGGGGGCGGCGTCCTCGGCGGGCCCGAAGGCGATCTGCGCGTGGAGGCCGCCGATTCCGGCCCGCTCGGCGGCGCCGTCGGCGGGGCGGCGCGCCTTCGCGACCCCGGCCGCGCTCTCCTGCGCGGACGCGGCGGCCGTGTCGCGGCGCCGCGTGCGCTCGTCGAGGACCTGCGCGGCCCGGTCCGCTGCGGAGCGGGCGCGCCGGGCGGCATCGGCGGCCTCCGCGGCGCGCCGCTCGGCGTCGGCCAGGTCCTTCAGCCGGGGGTCGGTGCGCAGCTCGTCGAGCAGGGCGCCCTGCTGCGCGCGGTCGGTACCGGCCTGCTCCAGCCGTTCGGCGGCCTCGCGCTCCTCCTGGTCGGCGCGCTCCACCTCGTCGCGGACCGCGGCGAGGGCGCGCTGCAGGTCCTCGTATCCGTGCTGTGCGCTGCGCAGCTCGGCGGCCTGGCGCCGCGCCGCCACCGAGGCGTACCGGCGGTACCGCTTGAGGAAGCCGACCACTCCGCGGTGCGTGTCGCGGAGCCCGTCCAGCTCGGTCCGCTGCTGCTCCAGGTCGTGGAAGGCGGTGGCGATGTCGCTGAGCACGGCCTGGTCGAGCGGGGTGAGCGCTTCGGTGAGCGCCTGGGACAGCCGCTTCTCGTCGGGCCGCTTGGACAGCTGTGGCTGGCGGAGCTGGATGAGCAGGTTGACCATCGCCGCATAGCGCTCTTCACCGAGGTGGAACAGATGCTCGTCGAGCATCCGCCGGTACTGCTCGGCGCGCTCGACTACACGCCCGTGACCCTCGACCGCCGCCTCCAAGCGGTCCTTGGACAGCGCGGCGCCGGCGGGCCCGATGAGGAACAGGTCACGGCCGATGCGTTGGGAGGTGGTGAAGAACCACTTGCCGGCCATCCCCCGGCCGGCCACGGCCTTCAGGCCGGCGCCGACGGTGAGGAACTCGGGGTCGCCGTTCTCACCGACCCTGCCGAACTCCAGCCAGGCGTACCCGAGCCGCTCGTCGTAGCGGCCCCCCATGAGCAGGTTCCACTCCATGCGCTTGCCGCGGTCGCCGTCGGGCTCGACGCGGCTCGCGCTCAGGTCGGCGTCCAGCAGGAACGGGACCGTCAGGGCCAGCACCTTGGACTTGCCGGTGCCGTTGTTGCCGCGGAACAGCACACGCCCGTCCCGGAACCAGAACTCCTGAGAGTCGTAATAGAACAGATCGATGATCCCCGTGCGCAGGGGCTGCCAACGCTCTGTGCGGGGGACCGGGAGCTCCGGTGTCCCGGTGGCCGTCCCGCCGGTCTCCTCCATCACGAGTCCTTCTTTCCGACGATGGTGGGGGGCGCGTACCCGAACCGGGCCAGTGCGGGCAGCGGGCGGATCTCGTCCCCGTCGAGCCGGACCAGCCCCAAGGCCGCGAGCCGGTGCAGGGCGTAGGAGGCCAGCGCCCGTTCGGCACCGGGCTCCTTGGCGTTCTTGCGCCAGTGGTGCTTGTGCTCGACGGCGAGCTCGGCCATCCGGCGCTCGGCGTCCGCGACCGTCGCCGCCCGCTCCCCGTCATGGAGGCGCTCGGACAGGTACTCGGCGAGCAGGAGCGTGGCGTGGCCCTCGGTGCCCTCCTCGGGCATCCCGTAGTCGGTCGCCTCCCGTGTGGGGTCGATGAGCGCGATGCCCTCGGCGCGGACCTCGGCCAGCAGCCCGGTGCCCTCGGTCAGCCGCTTGAGCAGCAGGCCGCGCTGGACGTCCAGGTACGACCGCTCGTCCGGTGCCAGGTCGGCGTAGTAGAGGACGGGATCGTCCAGCAGGCGCCGGGTGAGCGTATGGCGCAGGGTCCGATTGCGCCCCTCCTCGGTGTCGGGGACGGGGTCGGCGGTGATCGCCGCCAGCCGCCCCTCGTGGTCCTCCACCGCCACCAGGGACGGCCCCCGGCGGGTCGCCAGGAGCACCGAGAGGACGTGCCGGTCGACGTCGTACAGGACGTCGCCGCTGCGGTCGATGAACGCCTGCTCGTCCCCGGCCACGCGGGCGAGGACGCCCAGCCACAGCAGCAGGCGTGCGACGGCGGCCAGGTCGGTCCGCTCCTCGCGGTCCTCCATGGTGAACGTGATCCCGGCCTGGGAGAGCTCCTCGTCCGCGGCCAGTGCCGCGACCCGCTCGACCAGCCAGCCCAGTGTGACCTGGCTCTCCGCCCGCTCCAGTGCGGCGAAGGCCAGGCAGGCCAGCACATAGCGGCGGCGGCTGAACGGCCTGCGGATCTGCTTGCCTCCGCTGGGCACCATCGCGGCCCGGGTTCCGTCGGACAGGTCACCGGGGACCTTCCGCAGCCGGGCGACCCCCGCGTCGGTGTACAGCGACCAGCCCGCCTCCCGGGCGAACCACTGCACCAAGTAGGCGGAGTGCGTGCGGACCAGGGCGTACTCGGTGTCGTGCGGGGTGAGCAGGGGGCGCCGCAGCAGCGCGCGGACGGCGCGGCGCCGCTCCTCGTCCCGCTGGGCGTCCAGGACGTCGGTCAGCGCGCCGCTCACCGGTCGGTCTCCGGCGCGGACCCGTCGGACTGCAGGTCGGTGACGGTGATCTCGTGGTCGGGTCCGCGAAGGACGCCGTCCTCGACCTCCACCACGGCCACCCCGCCGACCGGTCGCAGTTCAACGGACAGTGCCCCGTCGGAGGTGCGCGTGCGGACCACCCCGTCCGGGCCGGGCGGCCCCGCGGCCAGAGCGTCCCCCAGCAGGCGCAGGAACAGCGCGAACTCCTCGCGGTCCAGGGCCGCAAGGTCGCTGAGGCGGGTGGCGCGGCCGGTCGCGAGGCGCTTGCGGGCGAGTTCGGTCTGCTCGCGCTCGGCGGCGATCTCGCGGGCCAGCCGCTCCTTCTCTGCGCTCCGGTCGTGGACCTTGCGCGGGGCGCCGCGCCGGGTGTACCGGCCGGTCGAGCGCAAACGCGCGGAGACCTCAACCCGGGGGGCGTCGAGCCAGCTCGTGGCCGCGGGCACGTCGGCGGGGGCGGTGCCCGCCTCGGCGGTCAGGTGCCGGGAGGTGGACAGCCCGAACGCCGCCCGCCACAGCCGGTGGGCCTCGTCGTCGCCGGGGACCTGCGCGAACCACCGGGCCAGGGTGCGGAAGTCGGCGGACCGGTCGCTGCGCCCCGCCCGGCGCTCCTGCAGCACGCTGACGACGGTCAGCAGGTCGGGGATGGCCTTGCGGGCGCGGGTGCGCAGGAGGTCGGCCTGGCACGGGTGGGCGCGTCCGCCGACGAACCACGACCAGAGGCCGGACCACCGGGCCTCCCAGGAGGCGAGGCGTTCGGAAACGGCGGCACCGAGCGGGGCCGGCTGCGCGGTCGCGGCGCCCGCGTCGGGGACCGCGTCGGCCGCCTCCCGCTCGGCGGCCAGAGCGAGCAGGCGGGCGGTGCGTTCGGGCGGCAGTGCGCGCAGGGTCGTGGCGATGTCGTGCTGCTTGACCACCAGTTCGGAGACGAAGCGCTCCAGGTAGGTGATCAGCCGGTCCTTGTAAGCGAGGAACGCCGCTTCGTCCACGTCGTGGAGGTCGATGGTGCGCTGCAGGCCGCTCATGAACGCGCTCGCGTTGGCCGCGAGGCTGTCCAGACGGTTGGCCAGTTCCAGCAGCAGGTTGTGGACGATGGCGGGGTCCGGGTTCTCCGGGAGCTCGGTCAGCGCGCGCAGCCGCACGCGGATGTCCTCCAAGGCGACGGCCTGGAGCTCCCCGCGGCGTCCGATCTCCTCCTCGTAGACCTCAAGGGCCTTCTCGGCGGCCTCGCCCTCACGGCTGAGCTGGTAGAGGTAGCGGGCGCGGTAGAAGTCCTCGACGGTGGTGACCCGGCCGGTGTCGGGGTCGGCGCGCAGGTTCCCCCAGTCGGCGAGGCTGGTGAGGGCCTTGTCCACGGTCTCCTGGTCCGTCTCGGAGCCGCCGTCGCGGCGCAGTGCGTCGGCGACGTCCTCCGGGCGCAGGTGGACCAGGAAGCGCCGCTTGTTCTCGACGAACGTGCGCATGACCCGCCGGTACAGCTCGGCCAGGGGAGCGTCGAGGTGGGCGAACGGCCTGGCGGACGAGGGGGTCATCGACCTCCTTCGGCGGGGGAGGGAGCTCCAGGATGCGGCGCCCGGTGCCGACCAGGGAGAGACCCGGGGGGAGGGCGAGCCGGATGCGCGGTTCCAGGGTAGGGGAGAAGGGGACGGGACGGCGGCCTACGAGTGAGGCGGGGCTGCGGAGTTCGGCTCTGCACCGCGCCGGTGCGCCCCCGCTCCTCTCTTCGTGCAGGTCGGCGCCTGGCGCTCACATGGACGTGCATCCGCCGTCGGCGACGGACTCCGAGCCGGTCGAGCAGCTCGATTCGTCGGAGGCCGGGAACAGGACGAGATTCGCCGGCTCCTCCGGGCGGCCGGTGCGGCGCAGGGGCTGGATCCTGGCCACGTCGTCGACGCCCGCGCCTTCGGTCATCGGGAGAGAGCTTGACGGGATGAAGTGTGAGTGGTTTATTACTCACATGACGACGCCAGAGTCCCGCCGACAGCTGTCCACCGCCGACGAGCGCAGGAGGACGGTCCTGCGGACCGCGATCAGCGCCTTCGCCGAAGGGGGCTACTTCGGCACCACGACCACGGCCGTGGCCCAGCGGGCGGGCATCTCGCAGGCCTACGTCTACCGGCTGTTCCCCGGCAAGGAGGCGCTGTTCACGGCGGTGGTGGAGCACTGCTTCGCCCTGATCCGCGAAAGTCTGGGCGACGGTGCCGCCGCGGCCGACGGCAGCTCGCCGGAGGCGGTCCTGGACGCGATGGGCGAGGCCTACGCCCGGCTCATCGCCGACCGCGACCTGCTGATGCTCCAGTTGCACGCGCAGTGCGCGGCGGCCTCGGAGCCCGCGATCGGGGAGGTGGTGCGGGCGGGGTACGCCCGGCTGGTCGAGTACGTCCGCGGGGTCTCCGGCGCGGCGGAGGCCGACGTCCAACGGTTCTTCGCCACGGGCATGCTGTGCCACCTCGTGGTCGCCCTCGATGCCGGCCGCATCGACGCCCCGTGGGCGCGGACGCTGTCCGACGGGCTCCGCCATTTCTGACGCCCCGCACGGCGGGACGGAGGCGGGGGCAGGGCCCGCGACCCGTGCCGGTCTCGGGGCGGTCGGCTTCACGGGGACGGCCGGGCGCGTGCCCGGGCCCCTGGGCGGGGGCGCCGTCCGTGCCGTGGCGCCGAGCGCCCCGTCGCCCGTACCGCAGCCCCGATGGCCGTTTCTTCGGCCCAAAGAGTGAGTGGTCGACCACTCATACTGCACCTTGAGGAGGCCGTTGTGACCGCCCCGCCGGACCCTGCCGACGCGTCCGCCTCCCCGACCCTCGCGTCGGCCCTCAGGGCCGCGCTCGGGAACCGGCCCGCCGGCCGGTCTCCCGGCCCGACCTCCGAGAGAGGAGCACCTCCCATGCCGCTCGCGTCGACCCGGCCCGCCCGGCCGCGCCAGGAGCCGTCGCGCCCGGCGCGCGCCGCGGTGCTGGCCGCGGCGATGATGACGATCATGGCGGCGGCGATCATCTCGCCCAGCCTGCCCGCGATGCGCGAGGTGTTCGCCGACACCCCCGGAGCGGACCTCCTCGTCCGCTCCGCGCTGACCGTCACCTCCCTCGCCATCGCCGCCAGCGCCCCCCTGTCCGGACTGGTCGCCGACCGCGTGGGGCGCCGCCCGCTGCTCGTCTCCGGCCTGGTGCTCGCCGCGGTCAGCGGCACCGCCGGACTCCTGGTCACCGATCTGTACGTGCTGCTGGCCACCAGGGCGCTGCTCGGCGTCGCGGTGGGCGGGATCATGACGGCCGTCGGTGCCCTGATCACCGACTGGTTCGACGGGCCACGGCGCGCGTCCTTCCTCGGGCTGCAGCAGGCGTTCGCCAGTCTGGGCGGCGTCGCGTTCCTGCCCCTGGCCGGGGTACTGGCCGCGGTCGACTGGCGGGCGCCGTTCTGGATCTACGCCGTCTCGGCGGGCGTCGCCGCGTTCGCCATCGGCGCTCTGCGCGCGGAGCCGCGCATCCGGCGCACCGGGCACGCGGAGCACGCCGCAGCGTCCCGCCGCCCGCCCCGTCCGCCCGTCCGGACGACGACCGGCCGCATCCTCGGCGTCTACGTGCTGGCACTGGTCGCCACCCTGGTGTTCTACATGGCGCCCACCCAACTGCCCTTCCTGCTCAGCGGTCACGGAACGGGGCCCGCCCTCACCGGCGCGGTGATCGCCGGAAGCACCCTCACCAGCGCGGTCGGCGCGCTGGCGTTCCCGGCCCTGCGCTGCCGCCTGACGCCCTCCGCGATCACCGCGATCAGCGTCGCCCTGCTCGGCGCGGGCTGGCTGCTGGTCGGCACGGCCGGCACCGTCGGACCGATCGCGGCCGGGCTGCTCGTCGGCGGCGTCGGCGTCGGGTTCATCGTCCCCAACCTCAATCTGCGGCTCAGCGAGCTCGCCCGCCCCGACCGGCGCGGCCGGGTCCTCAGCGGCCTGGTCACGGCGGTCTTCCTCGGGCAGTTCCTTTCGCCGCTCGCCGTCCACCCCCTCGTCCACGCCACCGGCCTCGCCGCCGCGTTCACCTGGACCGGTATCGCGATGGCGGCAGGCGCCGCCCTCGCCGTCATCGGGCCATGGGCGGCCCGCGCGGGCCGGGACCACGGCGCCTCGCACTGAGGTCCGCCACCCCACCGAAAGGAAAGAACGATGATCCAGCACGGCATCCGCTTCACCTTCAAGCCCGGCGTCACACCGGAGCAGCGCGAGGAGGCCCTGGAGAGCCTGCGCGAGCAGGGGCGCGCCATCCCGGCCGTGACCTCCTTCGTCGTCGGCCGCGACTACGGCGGCGAGTACGAGTGGGGGGCCGCCTTCGCGATCGAAGACCTCGACGGCTACTGGGAGTACCTCATCCACCCCGCCCACCTGCACACCGACCGGGTCGGGCTGCCGCTGGTCGACAGGTTCGCCTCGTTCGACATCACCGACGACCCCTCCCCGGACTTCGGGGAGAGGATCGCCGTCCTGCACCAGCGCCGGTTCGACAGCCTGCCCGACATCACCAAGCTGGTCTCCGACCTGGGCGAGTACGTCGGCAGCGCCGCACCGGGCCCGCACGGCGACTGACCGCGGCCCCGGCACGGGGACGAAGGGAGAGGGAGGCACAGGTGCCCGGGACCGCCGCTCCGCGTGAGGGCGGTCCCGGGCCGCGGCGCCCCCGACCCCAGAGGAGGAAGGCCGGTCCGCCGCTCAAGGGCGTGGGCCTTCCCGGGAAGGCCGTGCGAACCCCGTGCGCGACGCGCGACGAGGGGGTGCGCGCCCGGCCACGGGGCCGCCGCGCCGCCCTCGGGCGCGACGAGGGGGAAAGCCTAGGAGTAAACCGGCCCAATTGCGGACCTAGTCGTGCGAACCAGGCCGGTTTCGGCCATGCCTGGCCCGGCCTCGGTGCAGGGCGGTATAGGGCGGTATAGGGCCGCGACGGCGGGGGTGACCGGCCCGCCGCCCCGGCGTTCTCCCGCCGTCCTCCAGGGATCCGGAAGGAGGAGAAAGGGGAAAGCGCCCCGGGACGGGACCCGCACGGGTCGGGCGGAGCGCTTCCCCCGGCTTCACGGCCCGCGGTCCTCAGGCCGCTGGGGCACGGACATCGCAGACCGTGCGGGTCGGCCATGGAGGCGGGGCGGGCACAGCGGTCCGTGCGGGGCGTGCAGGCCGCATGAACCGCGCAAGCCGCGCAAGCCGCGCAGACTGCACAGGTGGCCCCGGGGCCGGTCCTCTCACCCCTCGGACAGGCGTGTCAGCAGCCCGGCCAGCAGGGCCACCTGGTGCGGGGTGCGGCCGATGCTCACGTGCTCGTCGCGGGAGTGGGGGCCCGCGCCGGCCGCGCCCAGGCCGTCCAGGACCGGGCGGCCCAGGGCGGCGACCAGGTTGCCGTCGCTGGCCCCGCCCACCGAGATCTGCCCCAGGTCCTCGCCGAGCCCGGCCGCCACCTCGCGGGCCAGCCCGAAGGCGCGGTCGGTGGCCGGCCCGGGGTTCATCGGCGGACGGTTCCACCCGCCCGACACCTCCACCTTCACCCGGCCGTCCGAGGGCGCCAGCGCCGCCAGCCCGGCGTCGACGCGCGCGGGCTCCTCCGGGTCCTGAATACGCACGTCCACCTGGCACGAGGCCTTGCCCGCCACGACGTTGCGGGCCGTTCCGCCACTGAAGACCCCCACGTTGACCGTGGTTCCGCGCTCGGGGGCGGCCAGGGCCGCCATCCTGGGCACGAGCTCGGCCAGGGCGTGCACGGCGCTCGCCCCCGCCTGCGGGTCCAGCCCCGCATGCGATTCGATCCCGGTCGCGGTCACGTCGAACAGGCCCATGCCCTTGCGGCCCGTCTTGACCATGCCCTCCCTGCTGGGCTCCAGCACCAGCGTCACGTCCGCGGCCCGGCCCGCGTGTTCGATGTGCGGGTTGGAAGCCGGACTGCCGATCTCCTCGTCGCCATTGAAGAGGAAACGGATCGACGGCAGGGGCAGCCCTGCATCACGGAGGCTCTTGACCGCCCAGACGCCCTGCACGATGCCGGCCTTCATGTCGAAGCACCCCGGGCCGCTGAACCGGTCGCCGTCGATGCCGACCGGCCATTCCTCCAGGGTCCCCTCCGGCCACACGGTGTCGTAGTGGCACAGCAGCAGCACCTCGCCGCCGCCGTCACCCGGGTACAGCATCTCCAGCACGTCGCCGTGGACGCCGCCGTCCCTCCGGACGCGTTCGGCCGGGGCGCCCAGACGCTCCACCGCCCACGCCTCGATGTCCTCCAGCCCGGCGTCCAGCAGGCGCTTGTCGCTGCTGGGCGTCTCCTTCTCCACCAGGCGGCGCAGGTCGTCGAGGATCTGGGGCAGGTCGCGCCGGGCCGCCTCGGCCAGCCCGGGCAGGGACGCATCGCTCACGTCGTCACCTTCTCGTCGGTCGGAACCAGGGACAGGGAACACGGGGGGTGTGCGGGGCGGGGCCGTGGGCCGCCTGAAGGGGCGGACCGGCGGCCCCGCGGGCGGCCTCGGTCCTCATCGGACCGGAGCGCCAGGGCCGAGCGGAAGGCCCAGGCCCCACCAGGCCAGGAGGATCAGCGTCCACCCCGCGAGCATGGCCACCGAGAGCGGCAGCGTCATCGACAGCAGGGTGCCGATGCCCGCGTCGCGCCGGTAGCGCTGCAGGAAGCCCAGCGCCATCGCGAAGTAGGGGCTCATCGGGCTGATCACGTTGGTGGGGGAGTCGGCGACGCGGAACACCGCCTGGGTGGTCTCCGGCGGGATGCTCAGCAGCATGAACATCGGCACGAACACCGGCGCCACGAGCGCCCACTGCGCCGACCCGCTGGTGATCATGATGTTCATGACGGTGCACACCAGGACCATCCCGACCAGCATCACCGGGGTGGGCACGCCCGCCGCGTCCAGCAGCTCGGCGCCGCGCACCGCCAGCACCTCGCCCAGGCCGGTCCATGTGAAGTAGGCCAGGAACTGGGAGGCGGCGAAGAACAGCACCAGGACCGGCGCCAGGTCCCGCACGCCGGTGGCCATCGCCTCGGGGATGTCGCGGGCCCGGGGCATGCTGCCGGTGGTGCGGCCGAAAACCGCGCCCATGACCAGGAACAGCAGGCCCATGATGAAGGCGATGCCGGTGATCAGGGGCGAGCCGAGCACACCGCCGTCCTCGCCGCGGAACGGCGAGCCGGAGGGGATCAGCACGGCCGCGATGAGCGCCGCCGCCCCGGCGAACACCAGCCCGGCGTTGCGCAGGCCGCGCCGCTCGTCGGCGGTCAGGCGCATCTCGCCCAGCTCGGCGTCGGCGTCTTCGCCGTCGACCTGCATCCGGGCGGTGGCCGGGGCCAGGACGAACTCGGCGACCGCGGTGATGACCAGTGCCAGCAGCACCGCGCTGACCGCGGTGAAGAAGTAGTTGGCCACCGGGGTGACCACGTACTCCGGGTCGATGATCTGCGCGGCACCGGTGGTGAGCCCCGCGAACAGGGCGTCGCCGGGTGTCAGGGCCACCGAAGCGTTGTAGCCGGCCGAGATCGAGCCGAAGGCCACCACCAGGCCGAGGACGGGGCTGCGCCCCGCCGCCTTGAAGATCATGGCGCCCAGGGGGACGAGCACCACGTAGGCGGCATCGGAGGCCACGCTCGCGCTGACGCCGACCGCGGCCAGCGCGAAGGTCAGCAGCTTGCCCGGCACGCGGGTGACGCTGCCGCGCAGCGCGGCGTTGAGCATGCCGGCGCGCTCGGCCACCGCCACGCCGAGCATCACGACCACGATGAGCGCCATGGGCGGGAAGGCGGCGAAGTTGTCGACCGCGTCGCCGAAGATCACCTGCACGCCCTCGGAGCTGAGCAGGCTCTCGACCGCGATGCGCTCCCCGTCGGCGGGCGAGACGGCGCCGACGCCGAGGGCGTCGAGGACCGCGCTGAGCACCACGACCAGGGCGCCCATCAGGATGAACAGCCAGAACGGGTGCGGCAGCCGGTTGCCCGCGCGCTCGATGAACTGGAGGAACCGCATGAGCCCGGCCATGGTGCGGCCGGTGCTGCGGAGGTCGGCAGTGGCCACCGTCGACTCCTCGGGGATCGGAAGGGCAGGGGAGGGGCGTGTCGCCATGAGCTGCGTCACGTCGCCCTATGATGAGCAAGAGTCCCTCACGGTGGTCAGTCTTGTCAATATCGAGCATGAAAATGGGCGATTAAGTCAGCAGAGGGGGATGCTGTAGTCGCTATCATCCACATGTGGGTGCACAGGAGATGGATGAACTCGACCTCGACCTGGTGGCGGCCCTGCAGTACGCCCCCCGCGCGCCCAGCAGCGCGCTCGCCGAGGTCCTCGACAGCTCCCCGAGCACGGTGGGCCGGCGCCTGCAGCGGCTCCAGTCCTCGGGCCGGCTCAGGGTGGTCGGACAGCTCGACTGGTCGTTGGTCTCCGATGCCCACCCGCGCCACATGTGGCTCCACGCCGAGTCGGGCAGGGCGGTGGAGGTCGCCCGCCGCCTCGCGCGCATGCCCGAGACGCAGCTGGTGGCGCTCAGCAGCGGACGCGCCGACATCTACTGCGTGGTGCATCCGGCGGAGCGCGCACGCGCCGCGGAGCTGCTGACCACCGAGATCCCATCGGTGGAAGGGGTGCGGGGGACCCAGTCCGACCTCGTCCTGCGCCCCGTGACCCGCGCCGACGCCTGGACACTGGACCGCCTGCCGGTCGGTCGCCTTGAGGCGCTTCGCCCCTACCGGACGCACGTGCCCGAGCCGGACGAGGGGGCCGTCGCCTCAGGACCCTTGTCGGACGACGAGATCGCGGTGGTGGGCGTCCTCCACGCCGACGCGCGTGTGGGGTCGGGGGACATGGCCCGGGAACTGGGGGTCAGCCAGTCGACCGCGTACCGGCTGGTGCAGTCGCTGCTGGAGCGCGGCGTCGTGCGCCCGCGGGTGGAGGTCGAGCCGGAGCGCCTGGGGATGCACCTGGAGGTGATCCTGTCCCTGACGGTGCGTCCGGGGGCGATCGCTCACGTCGCCGAGAAGCTGTCGGCTCACCCGTCGGCGCGCTATGTGTCGGTGGTCGCGGGGGAGGTGTCCCTGATCCACCACGGCGCCTTCCGGGACGAACGCGAGCTGGGACGGTTCATCACCGAGGACCTGGCGGCGCTGCCGGGGATCGCCGACGTCAGGTCCTCGGTCCTGCTGGAGGTCTTGCGCCGGTACTGGATCGACCGGGACAAGGGCCTCCTGGGAGAGGCCAGGCTGCCGTTCACGAGCAGGGGTGGAGGCCGGTAGCGAGCGCGCCTGAAGCGCGCGAAGCGCGCGCCACCGCACGGATACGAAGGGGCAGGGGGCCGGCCGCGGTCCCGCCCCGCCCGCCCCGCCCGCTCAGCCCGCCTGGAGCAGGCGGGCGCGCTGGAGCGTCCCGACGATCTTCGTCTGGGTCGGGTCGTAGGGGTGGGCGAGGTGGCCCGCCCTGATGGCCGACCTCTCGGCCTCCACGGCGGCTCCGGCCTTCCTCTCCTTGCCGGCGGCGATGTGCAGCAGCAGCTGGGCGTGGGTGTGCTGGTACTTCGACATGCGGGGGTCGTCGGGGTGGGCGACCTGCAGCGCGCGCTCGGCGAACTCCAACGCCTCGTCGAGGCGGTCCGGGCCGTCGGCGCCCTGCCCGAGGAACTCGGCCACCTGGAGCAGGCGAACCGGAAGGTGCGGGCTGCCGGCGTCGGTCATCTCCAACGCCTCGCGGGCCAGGCGCAGGCTCTCGCGCAGCTCGGTGGGGTCCTTGCCGGGGTCCTTGAGGGCGGAGGCCGCCCATTGGGCCCCCAGGGTCCCTGCCAGCTGCTGGCGGTACATCGCGGCGTGGGGGTCCTCGCTCCCGCCCAGTCGGATCGCCTCGCGCAGGTGCTCCAGGCCGCCGTCGATGTCGGCCTGGGCGCCGCTGTCGAGGTAGCGCATGGCCAGCGCCAGGCCCAGGAGGTAGTGCGGCCACGCGTCGCGGCTCTCGGGCTCCAGCAGCGCGCGGGCCCGGTTCACGGCCTTCTCGATGCCCTCACTGCCGGTGCCGGCGGTCGTGTGCTCAGAGAAGAGGACGTCCCTGAGGAGTTCGGAGCGGGTACGGGCGAGATCGGACATGAGAGGTTCCTGGGGTCGTCCGGGCACAGGAGGCCGATGGTAGCCACCTGCGGTGCGGAAGGCACCTGTATAAGGTGATTCGTGCTCTGATCGGCTCCGACCGCACACCCCCTCGACCCCCCGAACGGAGAGCGCGTGTCCGCACCCCAGCAGCCCGTCCTCATGCAAGCCGTGGCCTCGTGGTCGCGGATGGAGGCCCTGATCGGCACGCCCCTGGGCGAGCAGGCCTGGCGTGAGCACTGGGCGGTGGTGGCGCGGCTGCGCAGGTCGTACGTGCTCTTCTGCCTGGGGCTGGGGCTGTTCTCCGGAGGGGCCGCCGCCGTCACGGTGACGCTGCTCGGACTCGTGTGGCAGAAAGGGGAGGGCTTCCCCTTCACCGTCCTGCCCTTCGTGCTCACGCCGGTGGTCCTCGGGCCCGTGTGGAAGCGCCGGACCGCCCTGACCGTGGCCCCGTTCCTGGGGCAGCGCCGCCACGTGTGGCCCCGGTGGCTGTTCTCGCTGGTCTTCCCCGTCGTGCTGATCCTCGGGGTGTTCGTGCCCTGGAGCCCTGCCTGGACGGTGGTCGCGGCGCTGCTGTGCGCGGGCCCGTGGTGGCTCAGCGCGGGGCTGGAGATCCGCCGCCCCCTGCCGGACTACCCCGAGGCCTGGCGCGCCTGACCGTCCGTCAGGACCCCTCCGGCCGGCCGTCCCCGCCGGGGCCGTCCCCGCCGGGCCCACCGCCGCCGTCGGGTCCCCCGTCGCTCCAGTCCGCCGTCGCCTTGCGGACCACCTCGACGATGGTGTCCCGGACGGCGGTGTCCAGGTCCTCCCCGGAGGTCGGCTCCTCGGACACGTCCGAGATCAGGCGGTTCAGCTGCGGCAGGGTGGACGGCCAGGCCGCCAGGCCGATCAGGACCATCATCAGCGACGTCGTCCGCCGGTCGGCCCGCGTGCCCAGCAGGCCCGCCAAGGCCCCCACCTTCTCGGTGTAGAGCGCCCGGCGGTTCTCCCGTCCGGGGAGTTCGGCCTCCTCCCCGTAGTGCAGCGACTCCCACATGAGCAGGCGCAGCAGCTGCGGGTTCTTGCGGTGGAACTCGTAGAGCCGCCCCGCGTACTCGGCGATGTCGCCCGAGGGCAGGCCGATGCCGTTCGTGTGCTCGGCGAGGGCGTCGACCATCACCGCCTCGAACAGGGCCTCCTTGTTGCCGAAGTGCCCGTAGATGCGCTCCTTGTTGACGCCCGCGCGCTTGGCGATGCGTTCGACGCGCGCACCCCCGATCCCGTGCTCGGCGAACTCGTCGCGGGCGGCGGAGAGGAGCTTGGCGCGGGTGGCGGCGGCGTCGCGGGGCATGGCGGACAGGGTACCGCCCACCGACCGGTCTGTCGGGAGCCGTGAAGAAGTTGCCAACCAAAAGGTTGGTTGAATAAGGTCCCGGCCATGACCCCACCCACCTCCGCGGTCCCCCCGTCCCCGCCCGCCGCCGGTCCCGCCGGCGCCGCTCCGGCCTGGGCGCGCACGGGCCCCGCCATCGCCCTGCTCGCGGCCGCCGCGATCCCGATGGTCGGCCAGATGTACTCCGTCCTCGCCCTGCTCGGGCCGATGGCCGAGGACCTGGGATCCACCCCGCACGCCCTCACCTGGGTCTCCACGGCCTTCGCCCTCGCCTACGCCGTCGGCTTCCTCTTCGCGGGCCCCCTGTGCGCGCGCTTCGGCCCCCGCGCCACCATCACCTGGGGCCTGGTCGCCACGGCCGCCACCACCGCGCTCGTGGCCGCCGCGCAGTCCCCCGAGTCGGCCATCGCCCTGCGCGCGCTGCAAGGGCTGACCACCGCCACGCTCGCCCCGGCCGCGTTCGCCTACGTCGCCGAGCACATCCGCCCGGAGCACCGCCCGGCCGCGATGACGGCGGTCAGCGGGGCCGCCCTGGCCTCCGCCCCCGTCATGCAGATCGCCGCGCAGGGCATCACCCTCGTCGCGGGCTGGCAGGCGGTCTTCCTGGTCAGCGCCGCCGCCCTGCTGGCCGCCGCCCCCGTCGCGCGCGCCGTCCTCCTTCCGTCCCGGAACGACGGACGGCGCGGCCTGCTCGGGGCCTTCGCCGCCATGCCCGGCCTGTTCTTCGAGCCCCGGCCGGCGGCGCTCTTCGCCGCCACCGCCACGCTGCTCGGCGGGTTCGTCGCGGTCTACACGGCCGTCACCGTCGCAGGACCGCCGGAGATCGCGGGCGACGACGGCGCCCTGCTCGTCCTGCGCGCCTCCGCGCTGCCCGCGATGGTGGCCGTCCCCTTCCTCGCGGGCGTCCTGGGGCGATGGAGCGCCGGGACGCGTGCCGTCGCCGGTCTCGCCCTCGCGGCGCTCTCGGTCCTGGCCACCGCTCTCATGGGAGGCAGCACCATCGGCCTCGGCGCCGTCCTGCTGGTCTTCACCGCCGCCATCCTGGTCGCGGCGCCCGCGCTGGTGCAGAGCATCGGCGAACACGCGGGGCCGGAGCGCCAGGGGGTGGGGACGGCGCTCTACGCCTTCTCCATGTTCGTCGGTGCGGGCATCGGCCCCCAGCTGGCCGCCGGTGCCGCGGGGCTCGGGTTCGCCGGGATCGTCGTCGTGGTCGCAGGGGTGCTCCTCCTGGGAGCGCTCCTCGCGGCGGCCGCACGGCGCCCGTCGGCCTAGGGTGTCCGCCATGCTCGAGGAATCCACGAACGAGGACCGATTCCGCGCCGAGGCCGCGTCGAGGAACCTGCCCGCCGACGAGACGGAGGCGTGGATCCGAGACGTCAAGGAGCTGGACGGCGGGGTGATCCACTGGGTGATCCGCCGTCGGGACCTTGCGGTCCTGCGTTACGACCGCGTGCACCGCTCCACCGACACGGCATGACCGGCCCCCGAGATCCGGAGCGGTGTTCGGTTCCCGGAGAGGCCCGGAACGCCGCACCTAGACGGCAGGCCTCGGGTCCTCGTCTCCCAGAAGGCTCAGGGCCTGCATCGCCTCACGCTCGATGCGTGCGAGATCGCCCAGAACCGTCCCCGCCTGGTCCAGGTACCGCGTTTCACCCGTTCGACCGGCCTTCGCGATGAGATCCGCGGCTTCCGTCCATAGTGGGGCCGCCTCGCCGTAGAGGCGGTGGCCGGTGCGCAGGCGGGGACTGTCGACCAGCCCGGTGCACTCGCCGAGGAAGTCCCGATAGAGGTTGCGGAACAGGGCCCCGCCGGTACCGGCCTTCTCCATCAGCAGGGCGGCCTGTGGCAGGTCGACCTTCGGATCCTCGGCCCTCCGGATCCATCCCCTGACCAGCCTGCCGGCCTTGTCGATTCCGCGGTGGCCCAGGTTGGCGATAGGCGGGTCGAGGAAGGCACGGGCGCACGCGGTGACGGCGGGAACGATCCGCTCCCGGAGCGGGGACGGATCCCCCGCCCTGTCGGGTACGGCGGCGACCGAGAAGGACCGGTTCCTGGCGGTCATCGGACCGCGCGCGGCCCTGGCCTGAGCGAGTGAGGACCGGCTCGTGGAGACCGTCCCGCCCTGCTGGTCGGTATCGATCAGGTACGCGTCGTGCTCGTCGTAGCCGTACATGGCAACGACATGGCCCCCGAAGTGCACCTTCGAGCCGAAGTAGTCGAGGTGGTAACTATCGAGCTGCAAGCCGACAGGGCTCCCGGCGTCGATGAGGGAGGCCGCGTTCTCCCACGCCTTGCGCGCGGAGGTCGTCTCGCGGACCGAGAGTTCCAGCCCGAGTGTCGTGGCCAGGTTCTTGGTGAGCTCGAAAGGCTTGACCCGTCCCCCGAGGAAGGGGAAGGGCATCTGCTTGCTGTCCCAGTAGACGAAGGAGAGTCCGGCCCCTAGGCCGAAGAGCATGGGCTCGGACAGATCGATCCCCCGGTGCCGAAGGAGCACGCCGAGCGCCGTCGTCTCGCAGTGCTGCATCCCGCGCGCCTCCGCTCCGTCCACGATCGCCTTGCCGAGCTCCATGGCGGCCCCTCTCCGTTCCCGAACCGAGGCGAACGGCCGGCCCCCATTATGGTCGCGCGGCCGTGCGGGCAGTGGGGCGGCTCCGGCCGGTTCTCGTCGATCTCGGGGAAGTCGGCCTTGTACCGGCCGGTACAAGGCCGACTTCCCCGAGATCAACAACGCGGGTTCGGGCCGGTGGGGCGCCTTTCAGGCGGATGTCGTCCCGTATCCCCACGTGACGCCCCTACTCCCAGCGCACAGGAATCGCGTGGCAGAATCCCGGCATGGATCCCGCCATGGTCGCCGCCTTCTCCCTCGCCGTCCTCCTTCTCAGCATCGTGCCGGGGCCCGACATGCTCTACATCATGGCCAACGCCGCCGCCGGCGGCCGCAAGGTCGGGGTGGTCGCGGCCCTGGGGATGTGCACGGGGCTGTTCGGCCATACTCTGGCCGCCGCCTTCGGCCTCGGGGCGCTCATCAGCGCCGCACCCCACCTCCTCGACGCCGTGCGCCTGCTGGGCGCCGCCTTCCTCGCCTACCTCGCGTTCACCGCGCTCCGCGACAGCCGCCGCCGCAAGAACGAAGCCCCTGACGCCACCGGCGCGGCCCCGGTCCCGGCCGCGCGCTCACTCCGCCGGGTCTACGCGATGGCGACGCTGACCAACCTGGCCAACCCCAAGGTCGTCCTGTTCTACCTGGCGTTCCTCCCGCAGTTCGTGACGACGGGCCCGGGGGCCCTCCCGGTGACCGCCCAGCTCCTGCTCCTGGGGTGCCTGTTCGTCGTCATCGGGCTGCTGGTGGACGGGACCGTCGGCATCATGGCCGGCATGCTCTCCGAGCGCCTGCTGCGCCGCGGGCCCGTGCGCCGGTGGATCGACCGGGCGTGCGCGGCCGTCTTCGGTGCCCTCGCCGCCCGCCTGGTCCTGGACGTGCGCTGAGGCCGCGGGGCCGATCGGCCGTCGGCCCCGCAACGACGCCCCGCACCGTGCCGGGCGGTGGAACCCTGACGAAAGCAAGGGGTCCCTCCCTGCCGATCGGCGCTGTCGACGCTGGTCACCCGCTTCATAACGTGCCGTCCACGGCCGGACACGACACGGAAGCGGAGACATGCGTCCAGCGACACGGAGCACGAAGGCCACACAGGCCACCGGGACCACACCGCCCCGCACGGGGTACGAACACGCCCTCCAAGCGACCGGACTGGTGAAGCGGTACGGGCAGGGGCCCACGGCCGTCACCGCCGTGGCAGGGGTCGACCTCGCCTTCTCCCGCGGGGAGTTCACCGCCGTCATGGGCCCTTCGGGCTCGGGCAAGTCCACACTCATGCACCTGCTCGCGGGGCTCGACACCCCGACGGGCGGGACCGTCGCCGTGGAAGGGCACGACCTTGCGGCGCTCAGCGACCGCGAACTGACCGCCCTGCGGCGTGAACGCATCGGCTTCGTCTTCCAAGCCTTCAACCTCCTGCCCGCACTCACCGCCGAGCAGAACATCCTCCTGCCCCTCAAGCTCTCGGGGCAGCGACCCGACCCTGCGCTCTACGACGAGATCGTCTCCTCGCTGCGCCTCGGGGACCGCCTCGACCATCGGCCCGGCCACCTGTCCGGAGGCCAGCAGCAGCGGGTCGCTGTCGCCCGCGCGCTCCTCACCCGGCCTGCCGTCATCTTCGCCGACGAGCCCACGGGGGCCCTCGACGTCGCCACAGGCCGGGAACTCCTCGACCACCTCCGGGCCGCCTGCGACCGGCTGGGCCGGACCATCGTCATGGTGACCCACGACCCCGTCGCCGCCACCTACGCCGACCGGGCCGTCCTGATGTCCGACGGCGCGCTGAACGGAACGGTGGACCGCCCCACCGCCGAGGGCGTCATGGCGGCCATGGCCGGGGCGGGGGACTGATGCTCCTTCAGGCCTGGGCGCACGTGCGCGCCCGTCCCGTCCGCCTGGCCGCCGTCCTGCTCGCCGTCGCGCTCGGCACCGCCTTCCTCGCCGCGACGGCCGTGTTCACCGCGACCACGAACGCCGGACTGCGCGCGGTCGCCGCCGCTCCGCTGTCCGCCGCCGACGTGGTCGTCGACCGCGACCCCGACGCTGCGGCCCCCGGCCCCGACTGGGCCGACGGCATCGCCGAACGGTCCGGAATCGCGGCCGTCGCCCCCGTCCACGCCCGCACCGTCCAGCTCCTCACCGAGGAACGGCGCGGTACGGCCAACGTCTCCGGCATCGCCGAACGGCCCGACCTGCGCTGGTTCGAGCCGGCCGAGGGGCGGTGGCCCGAAGCGCCCGGCGAGGTCATGGCCGACCCCGCCACGGTCCGCGACGCCGGACTGGGCGTGGGCGACCGGGTCCGGCTCCTCGACGCCGACGGGGCCGAGGCCGAGGCGACCCTGGTGGGCGTCGCCGACCTCGACTTCCGGCCGCTGACCGGCGTGCAGTACCGGCTCTACGCCCCGGAAGGCTTCTTCGCCGGCGACACCCCGGACACCGCGCTGGCGCTGACCGCCCCGGGCACGAGTCCCGAGGAGGCGGTCGCGCGGTTGAACGCCGAGCTGCCGGCGGGCCTGGAGGCCTCCACCGCCGAGGGGCAGGCGGAGGAGGCCGCCGACCGCTTCGCGGGCGGCTCGCGGCAGATCGAGGTGGTGCTGCTGGCGTTCGCCCTGGTCGCCTTGCTCGCGTCGGGCATGGTCATCGCCAACACCTTCACCGTCCTACTGGCGCAGCGCCGCCGCGACACGGCCCTGCTGCGCCTGGTGGGGGCCGATCGCGGCCAGGTACGGGCGCTGGTCGCTGCGGAGGCGGCGATCACCGGGGCGGCGGGCGCGCTGGCGGGCACCGCCGGAGGGACGGCCCTCGGGTACGCGGGCGCCGCGGCGATGGGGCTGGCGGGGGACGGCTTCAGAGTGAGCCTGTGGGCTCTGCTGGGGGCCTTCCTCGTGGGAACGGGCACCGCGGTCGGCGCCGCATGGCTTCCGGCGCGCCGGGCGGCGGCGACGGCCCCCGTGGAGGCGCTGCGCTCGGCGGCGCTGAGCGGATCGGTCCGCTTCGGCGCGGTGCACGCGGCGGGAACGCTCGCGGCCGTGGCAGGGGCGGTGGGGATGGCGGTCGGGACGGCCGCCTCGTCCCCGGTCGTCACGGTGGTCGCAGGGTGCGCCGCTGCGCTCGGACTGCTGGTGGCGCTCAGGTACCCCATCGCCCGGTGCCTCCAAGGCGTGCAGGTCCTGATGCGCGGAATGGGCGGGGTGGCGTCCCTGGCCGGGGCGAACCTGGCGCGCAACACGGGGCGTGCGGCCACGGCGACCCTCGCCCTCGTCCTAGGGCTCGGACTCATCACGGCCCTCTCCACGGCGGCGGCGACGGGACGGGCGACGATCGACGCGGATCTGCGCGACCGCTACCCGGTGGACGTGAGCGCGCGCGTGCCGGACGGACCGGTCTCGCCCGACACCGTCCGGTCGATCGAATCGCTCGATTCCCTGAGGGCGGCGGAGCCCGTGCGCACGGCCGACGTGCGGATGGGGGCGCTGGGAGAGACGACGTTGGTCGGGGTCTCGCAGGCTTTGGCCTCGGAGGCCGGCGTCGGACGGTTGGACGGCGGCGCCGACCCCACCCTGCTCATCACCGACGATCAGATGAGCACACTCGGCGCGAGAGCAGGCGACAGGGTCCGCCTGACCCTGGAGTCCTCAGGCGGGAGCACCGAGCGCGACTTCACGGTCCGCACGTCGGAGCTCGCCTCGGCGTCGGGCACACCGGCACCGGTGGTCCGTGACGACGTCCTGGACGCACTGGGAGTGGAGACCGTCCGCTCGATGGTGTGGGGCGTGGCCGAGGACGGCGCCGACCGCGACATGATCGCGGACGGGATGGCCCGCATCGCGGCCGACGACCCGCAGATCCTCGTCGGCGGCGCGCTGAGCGAGCGCGGCGACATCACCGAAGTGCTCGACATGCTCGTCGGCCTGTCGCTGGCGATGCTCCTGGTGACCGTGGTGATCGCGGCGGTGGGCGTCGCCAACACCCTGGGCCTGTCGGTCCTGGAGCGCACGCGGGAGTCGGCGCTCCTGAGGGCGCTGGGCCTGACCAGGGCGGGACTGCGGGGGACGCTGGCGGCCGAGGCGGTGGTGATCGGGCTGCTCGGCGCGGTGCTGGGGATCCTCATCGGTGTGCCGTTCGGGATCGCGGGGGTCGGCGCGATCGTCGGGGCGACCGCGCCCCTCGTGGTCGACGTCCCCTGGGGTTCGCTCGCCTTGGTCGCGGCCGCGTCTTCGGTGATCGGGGTGGCGGCCTCGGTGGTACCGGCCCGCCGGGCGGCCCGGGTGGCACCGGCCGAAGGGCTGACCGACGACTGACCGGCTCCCGGGCGGGTGTGCGGCGGACCCTTCTGCGATCATGGATCCAAATATCGGAAAAGGAATTCCGCGATAAGAGAATCCGTGTCCCGTGGAAGGTCGCCGTGCCCGCCCATCCCCGCGAACCCCTCGAACTCCCTCCCGCCCCGGACGGCCTCCGGCTGCTGCGGGACGCCACCGCGCGGCTGCTGGCCACGTGCGAACGGCTGACGGACGCGGACGTCCCCGCGCCCACGCCCCTGCCCGGGTGGACGCGCGGGCACGTGCTCAACCACCTCGCCCGCCAGGCGCCGGCGCTCGGGCGGCTGCTGGAGTGGGCGCGCACGGGTGTGGAGAACCGTCAGTACCCCAGCCGCGAGGCGCGCGACACCGAGATCGAGCAGGGGGCGGACCGGTCGGCCGCGGACCTGGTCGCGGACATCGTCCGTACGGCAGGCGACCTGGAGCAGAGCATGCTCGCCCTGCCGGACGCGGCGTGGGGGCGGCGCATCCGGCCTTTCACGGGTGAGGAGTGCACGCCACGGAGGATCCTCGTCATCCGCCTCAGGGAGCTGGAAGTCCACCACGCGGACCTGGACATGGGATACGAACTCTCCGCCGCTCCGGAGGAGGCGACCCGCATCGTTCTAGAAGACGTGGTCCGCTACTTCTCCGCCCATGAGGACGTTCCGCCTATGGAGCTGCGCGACCTTCACGGGGCGCCCGTAGGGGTATTGGGCGGCCGAGGGGCGATGAGCCGCACGGTCGCAGGCGCTCCCGGAGACCTCCTCGGCTGGCTCGCCGGGCGCACAAAGGGGGAGTGGCTCTCGTGCCCTCAAGGACTCCCCGACCTGCCGGCGTGGGTCTGACCAGGGCTCGTCCGAGGTTCGGTTGGTCGGCCTACCGGAGGGGGATCTCGATGCCGTACTCCGCCTCGGGGCGGGGGCCGATGATGCGCCGGTCGGACTCGGCGATGGGGACGTCGTTGATGCTGGCCTCGCGGCGCAGCATCAAGCCCTGCGCGTCGAACTCCCACTGCTCGTTGCCGTGGCTGCGCCACCACTGGCCGGCAGAGTCGCGGGACTCGTACTGGAACCGGACCGCGATCCGGTTCCCGTGGAAGGCCCAGAGGCTCTTGCGCAGCGCGTAGTCCAGTTCACGCTCCCACTTGCGCGTCAGGAAGGCGATGATCTCGTCGCGCCCCTGGAGGAACGTGTCGCGGTTCCGCCAGACCGAGTCGGGGGTGTAGGCGAGCGCCACGCGGTGGGGGTCGCGGGTGTTCCAGGCGTCTTCGGCGGCCTGCACCTTCTGTAGGGCCGTCTCCAGGGTGAAGGGCGGGACCGGGGGTCGGGACTCGGGCACGGGGCCTCCTGTGGTCGAGAACGATCGTTCTCCAGTGGTGTGGACTAACGTAGAGAACGATCGTTCTCTACGTCAAGGAGGCGCCGATGCCCGCCCCGATCAGCGAGGAGCAGAACCGGCTGGACCGCGAAGCGCTGCTCGACGCCGCGGAAGGGCTGTTCTACGAGCACGGCATACGGGCGGTCGGCATGGACGCGGTCCGCGCGCTCTCCGGGCTGCCGCTCAAGCGGATCTACCGCTTCTACCCGTCGAAGGAGGAGCTGGTCGTGGCGGTGCTCCGGCGCCGCGACGAGCGGTGGAGGGGGCGGCTCGCGGCGCACGTCGAAGCGGTGCCCGATCCGCGCGAGAGGGTGGGGGCGGTGTTCGACTGGCTCGCCGAGTGGTTCGCCGAACCGGGCTTCCGCGGATGCGCCTGGATCAACGCCCATGGAGAGATGGGGACCGGCTCGGAGGAGGTCCAGGCCGAAGTGCGCGCACACAAGCGGGCGTTCAGGGAGCAGATCGGAGCGTGGGTCCGGGGTGCGTGCTCCGCGGAGTCCACAGGGGGAACGGGGGATGACGGCCCCGAAGGGGGCTATGAGGGGGTCACCGACGCCGTCTTCCTTCTGGCAGAGGGGGCGATCGTGACGGCAGGCATCACCGGGGAGCCGGCGGCGGCCTTCCAGGGGCGCAGAGCGGCCGTAAGGCTCGTGGGTGCACCGTCGGTGTAGGTGGTGAAGTGTTGGCCGTCCCTTGCCTTGGAGACAGGGGATTTCCGGGCAGGTGTCGAACGACCGGAGGTAGCGAGGCCGAGCCGGATGACGGACGGGGGCACCATGGTCGAAGGCGGCCTGCCGGGCAGTTCGGCGGCGGGGGAGGGGCCGAGGGAGCGGAAGAGCGTGCTCCGGTCGGTCCCGCCGAGGGTGTGGGTCGGTCTGGTCCTGCTGGTGGTGGCGCTGCTGTTCGTGTTCCAGAACCGGGACACCACCCAGATTCAGGTCCTGCTCATCTCGGTGGTCGCACCGCTGTGGGCGACCTTGGCCGGAGCTGTGGTGGTGGGGGCGGTGATCGGTTTCCTCCTCAGGCCGACGGGGCGCAAGAAGGCGGACAAGCGGCGGTGAACGAGAGACGCCCCGCGCCGACCGGGGCCGGGCGCGGGGCGGACGAGCAGGATCGCCGTGGGCGGCGGAAGGCCTGCGCCCGTCGGGACGGAAGCCGCCGGGCGCAGGCTCGCCCCTAGGCCCCGGACACGTCCACCACGGCCGAGGAGTCGAGGCTGATGAAGTCCTGAAGCTCCAGCGTGTCGAGCTCCACGCCCTCGGGGACGTCGAAGATCAGCTGGCCCTCGACCGAGTTCCCGGGGTTGACCTCGTTGAGGAAGCTCTCTGCGCCCCCGGTGATCTCCGCGGCCGTGTCCGTGCTGTACTCCTTGCCGTCCGCGTCGATCAGCTTCTGCGAGCTCGATTCGAAGAAGCCGGGCTCGTCACCGATGTTCTCGACGGTGACGTCCACGACCACGTACTGGCCGTCGGGCGTCTCCGTCAGCATGCCGGATTCGTCGGAGACCTCGGTGACGCCGGTCTCCACGCCGGTGACGGTGAACGCGAAGGCGCCGGACTCCACGGTGTCCCCGATCGCGGCGGTCTCGGAGCCGCCGCCCTCGGAGTTCCCGCCGTCCCCGCCGTCGGACGACGAGCCTCCGCCGCCGTCCGAGTCGCTGGAGACGATCGCGGCCATGCATCCCCCGATGACCAGGATGAAGACGAGGACCACCGCCAGCCCGCAACCGAGCCCGATCTTGGCACCGGTGGACATGCCGCGCTTCGGCGGCTGGCTGGGCGGCGGAGGTGGGGGAGTGTTGTTGCCGTAGGCCATGGGGGTTTCTTTCTGATTGGCGCAAACTGCCGTTGAGAATGTAGCGGCATCCGTGAATGCAGAAGGCGCGTTTGTGCGAATACGGCCGTCTCTGGCCATCAGGTAAACCGAAGGTAAAGCGGGGGCGTCCGCCGGCGGTGTGGTCGGGAAATGGGAGAGGGAATGATAAGATAATCACCTGCGGTGGCTCGGGGTGACGAAATCGCCACCCTTGATGATCGGAGCCGTGGAGTCGCCTCGCGCGGGCGAAGCACCGGTCTAGGCGTGCCAGTGCGGGGAGACCCCGTGGGAGCAGCGATATTCGCGACGCTGTCCGCCACTGGAACGTAAGCAAACCCCCCTTTTGTCGGATACGTGGGTTTCTGGACCGGTGTGTCCACCATCGTCATCAGGGGGCGGTGAAATGTGTAACCGCATTCCACTCGACGAATCGGTCCCCGATTCCTAATCGGAGCCTTCGCGCCGCTCGGTTCCCTGCACCAGCCCGGCCTCGTGGGCCATGACGGCCGCCTCGACCCTGTTGCGTGCGCCCACCCTGGTCAGAATCGTGCTCACATGCCCCTTGACCGTGCCCTCGACCAGGAACAGCCTCCGCGCGATCTCACCGTTCGACATCCCCGCCGCCAGCAGCGCCAGGACCTCGCGCTCACGCCCCGTCAGCTGTGACAGCTTGTCCCGCGCTTTGAGGCGGTCCACAGAACGGTCGTGGTCGAGCCGTTGGAGTACCCGCCGCGCGACCTTCGGGGACAGGAACGCACCGCCCTCGGCGACCGCTCGAACGCCCAGCAACAGCTCCCTCGGGTCGCCCGTCTTCAGCAGGAAGCCGTCCGCGCCCTCCGACAGCGCCCGGGCCACGTACTCCTCCTCGCCGAAGGTCGTCAGGACGACCACACCCACCGCAGGCGCCGCGCGCTTGATCTCGGCCGCCGCGTCCAGACCGTTCATCCCCGGCATGCGGATGTCGAGGAGTACCACGTCGGGCCGGCGCGACAGGGTGAGGTCCACCCCTTCGCGCCCGTCCGCCGCCTCGGCCACCACCTCGACGTCGGCATCCGCATCGAGAATCGACCGCACGCCTGCGCGGATCATCGCCTCGTCGTCCACCAGCAGAACTCGGATCACGTTCGGCCTCTCCCACGCCCGTCCCCGCCCCGATCCATGTCACCGGCCCGCCGTCTCTGCCGAGACCAGCACATCGCCATCGAAGCACAGGCGGTACGGGTCCCCGCTTCCGCCGATCCCTCCGCCGTCAGAGCGGTAGTAGAGGCACTCCAGCCCGTCCGGCCCCTCGGGGCGCTCACCGCTCGCCATGGGCCCTTCGTAGAGGTCCCTCGAAGGAAGGAGCCCGTCCAACTCAGCGCGTTCCTGTCCCGGCTCCAGGCGCTCGAAGGCGGACGTGTCCAGAGTCGCGGTGGCTGCCTGAAAGGCGGTGTAGGCGAGCGACACCGTGTAGGCGGCGACCACCATCCCGACGGGCAGACCGACCGCCGCCGCGATGGCCCACCCGGCCCGACGCCTTGAACGCTGGAGCTGCGCGTCAGCGGAGCCTGTGCCGCCCACCTTCTCCTCCGGCGGTTCGTCTCCCAGAGGGCCCGGGCCCGCCAGTCCTCCCTCAGGTTGAAGCGGAATGCGTGCCGTCACCGACCAACCGGGACCCTCTGCACCCTCTGTGCCCTCGGCGCCCTCCGCCCGGGGGCCGGCCGCAAGGACTCCGCCCACAGAACGCATGCGCTCCTTCAGGCCGACGAGCCCGGTCCCTCCCCCCGGGACCGCGGCGGCGGACACCTGCTCTTCCGCACCGGAATCGATCACCTGGACCGTCACCTCGTCCGCCCCCCGTTGCACCGACACACGGACGTTCGCGCCCGGCGCGTGTTTGGCCGCGTTGGTCAGCCCCTCCTGCACGACCCGGTGGACGGCGCGCTCGACCAGCACCGGTACATCGCACACGCCGCCCCCGTCCTCAAGAGCCACGTCCATCCCGGACTCCCGCGCGCGCTCCACGAGGACGGCAAGGGCGGACTCGCCGTCGCCCGTCGGGTGGAGCGCCGGCGCCTCAGGGGCGGTGTCGGTGCGCAGTACGCCGACCGCCTCAACAAGGCGGTCGGCGGCCCTGCCGGCCGCCTCCCGAAGCTCGGAGGCCTGAGCCCTTCGGGCGTCGGAGAGGTCGGACGCCATCTCCAAGCCGCCGGCCCGAAGGGCGAGCAGGCTCAGCTCGTGGCCCACCGCGTCGTGCAGGTCCTGGGCGATGCGCGACCGCTCCCGCATACGCGCGCGCTCGGCCACCAGTCGGGCCTCGTGCTCCAGCCGCCGGGCCCTTTCCCAGCCGGCCTGCTCCAAGGCGGCGGTGCTGCGCAGGTACAGGCCCACCAGCCAGGGCAACAGCACCGTGAACACTGCGAGGCCGCTCCCGGTGACCCACATCCCGACCGGCTCCCCGGCGATGCCGAACCGCAGCGCCCACGCCGCGATGCCGACGCAGTACACCGCCGCCGCCGGGCGCGGGTCGGCGGAAAGGCGCCCGGTCAGCAGCGCCGCGACCGGGAGGACGAGCAGCGATGGCGGCCACCACCACGTGGCCAGCCCGGCCAAGACGACGCAGGCCAGGGCCGCCTGGCCGGGGGAGGGGCGACGACGCAGAACGTGCATGGCCAGGACGCTAGCCAGAGGTGGTCACCGGCGTCATCTGTCGAAAGTCAGGGTCGGCCTGCGGACCCGGCCCGCATTCCCGGCCCGACCCGTCGGGGCGGCGCAGGCGTCGTGCGATCCTCGGTCGTGCACGTGACGAGGACGGGACGGAAAGGCGCTGCGGATGAGCGAGAGGCTGCTGTGGGTCGGGACCTACACCCGTGACTCGGAGCCGGTGGGGCGTGGGGTCGGCGTCTACCTCGCGTGGCTGGACACCCGGACCGGCCGCCTCGGGGGCGGCAGCGCGGCGGTGGAGGCGTCGGGGCCGTCGTTCCTGGCGATGCACCCGGACGGCGCCAAGGTGTACGCGGTCTCTGAGCGTGCGGAGGGGGCGTTGTCCTGGTTCGCGGCCGGTGAGGGGTGGGCCTCGGTGACGCTGGGGGAGACCCCGACCGGCGGGGGCTCGCCGTGCCACGTGATGGTGCACCCGGCAGGGCGGCACATCATCACGTCGAACTACGCCGACGGAACGGTGAGCGTCCACCCGATCGACGGCGACTCCACACCGGGGGCCGCCATCGCCCGCCTTGTGGGGGAGGGCTCGGGGCCGGTGGAGGGCCGGCAGACAGGGCCGCACGCGCACAGCACCGCCATGGGGCCGGAGGGGCGGTACCTGCTCATCGCCGACCTCGGCGCCGACGTGATCCGGGTGCACCCGTTCGACCCGGATACGGCCGATCCGGTCGGTGGGGAACGGGACCCGATCCGCCTTGAGCCGGGAACCGGCCCCCGACACATGGCGGTGAGCCCGGCGGGGTTCGTGTACGTGGCGGGGGAGCTCGACGCGCGGGTGCACATCGTCCGCTGGGGGGCGACGGCCGAAGTACTGGGAGCGGTGGACGCGTCCCAGGCGAAGGGGGAGGAGGCGGTCTACCCGAGCGAGATCGCCCTGTCGGCCTCGGGAGAGCGGCTGTACGTGGCCAACCGGGGGGCGGACACGGTCACGACCTTCGCGGTGGAGGAGGGAGGGGCGTCCCTCCGCTTCTTGGAGGAGGTGGAGACGGGCGGTGAGTGGCCGCGCCATTTCGCCATCGTCGACTCCCACATCGTGGTCGCCAACCAGAACAGCGGCACGATCACGAGCCTCCCGATCGACGGCTCGGGGGTGGCGCAGGCCCCGATCGACCGCCTGTCCATCCCGGACCCGGCCTGCATCCTCCCGGCGGGAGAGTGAGCGAAGGCGACCAACTTCCATCGGCCTGAGACTTGGGAGGGGAATTGAGGACAGGACCTGTCCCAAGAGGGAGCGACTTCGATTGCTTTTCGGTAACGTCCGCCATCAACCCAGCTCACAAAGGGTGAGCCCCGCAGGCGCGGGGATGGACCGGTGTCGCTGCGCTGGGCGATCTGCACGATCTTGTGAGCCCCGCAGGCGCGGGGATGGACCGGGGGCGGGGAACCAGCTAACGGCCAGTCGGTAGTGAGCCCCGCAGGCGCGGGGATGGACCGGCAGCCTCACCCGCCGCCGGGGCCGCCGTGGAGTGAGCCCCGCAGGCGCGGGGATGGACCGGGGCAGGAGCCGCTGCACATCGAGGTGCAGACGTGAGCCCCGCAGGCGCGGGGATGGACCGCATGCAGACCTGATCTGTCGTCTCTACGGGCTGTGAGCCCCGCAGGCGCGGGGATGGACCGTTCCTCGGCCCCTTAGAGGCCCGTGACCTCGGGTGAGCCCCGCAGGCGCGGGGATGGACCGGAGTTCATGATGAGTGACCCCTACGAGGAGTGGTGAGCCCCGCAGGCGCGGGGATGGACCGAGGTCTGGCGCCGGATCCAGGACACCGCCTCCGTGAGCCCCGCAGGCGCGGGGATGGATTGTGCCGTGTCAGGTTGGAGAGGCGCCGGTGTAGATCCGCACGTACTCGGCAGAGGTGGGAGGCGGATGTTCCCAGTAGATCCGCACCCAGCGGCGCGCAGCCCAGAACGTAGGGATGGACAGGAATGCCGCCCAGGCGGTGTTCTGGGCACGGGCTCCCGCGCACCCCTCGGGCTGAGAGCGCCAGTCACGATCACTGAACAGCGAGGCCACAGGTGACTCGCAGGGCGCTTCGGCTTTGAACTGCGAGTCGAGATCCCGACCCGGTGACCACACAAGCAGGACCAGCATAGGGATACTGGCCAGGGCCATCAGGAGGAATGCGCGCACCCGAAGGCGCAGGCGATGTCGAAACTCGGCACGGAGCGTATCGGGATCGTCGGATTCGGTGGGCATGGCACCAGACCGTACCGCGCGAAAAGGCACGAAAGACGGGTCAGGGCAGGGATCCCGCACTGCGCCCGCGGCTTGCGCGGCCCTGGGAAGCCTGGGCCCTGTGCGCTTCGCGGCCCGGCGGCGCTGTCTCATCAGTGCCCAGGCGCCGGTCTGTGAGCCCCGCAGGGCGGGGACGGATCGGACCAGAGAGGCCCTCGACAAACACGCCGCAGTGAACTCTGTGGGGCGGCACAAGAGGGACTCAGGGCGACAAAACAGACAATGGATCACGCCCCATCAACCCCGGACCGAGGACGGATCCATGGCTGAACCCCCTGCGCACACCCCTGCCCACCGTGGCCCCCGGCGGCGTGGGCTGACCGCTCGTGATCTGGCGCTCGTCGCGGTCTTCGCCGCCCTGCTTGCCGTGCTCAGCATGCCCTTCGCCATCCCCGTCGGCCCCGTGCCCATCACCCTGCAGACCCTCGCCGTCATGCTCGCGCCCGCACTCCTCGGCGCCAAGCGCGGAACGCTCTCCGTCCTCACCTTCCTCGCCCTCACCCTCGCCGGACTGCCGCTGCTCCCCGGCGGGCGCGGTGGCGTCGAACCCTTCCTCGGCCCCAGCGGCGGCTACCTCCTCGGCTGGGTCCTCGGCGCCTTGGTCATCGGCGTGCTCACTCAGTCCCTCATGCGCCGCTACCGCTTCTGGCCCGGCTTCCTGATCAACATCACCGGCGGCATCGGGGTCATCTACCTCGTCGGCGTCCCCTGGAGCGCCCTCTACCTCGGCGACCCCCTCATCGCCGGGATCATCGGTGCCGCTGTCTTCCTCCCCGGCGACCTTGCCAAGGCCGCGCTCGCCGCCGCGGTCGCCTCCACCGTGCACCGCGCCTACCCCGTCCCGCCGGCCGGGCGTCGCACCACCCGCCCGGCCGACGCCCGCACCACCGAGTCCACGACCGCGGGATGAGCCCCGCACCGGCATCCACGATGATCCGACTCCGCGACGTCACCCACGCCTACGAGGGCCGCACGGTCCTGGACGGCATCACCCTCGACCTAGCCGAACACCGCGTCGGGATCATCGGCGCCAACGGTTCGGGCAAGTCCACCCTCGCCCGCACCCTCAACGGCCTCGTCGTCCCCGACTCCGGCAGCGTGCTCGTCGACGACCGCGGCACCCGCCGTGACCCGCACGCCGCACGCCGCCGGGTCGGGTTCGTCTTCTCGGACGCCTCGGCCCAGATCCTCATGCCCACCGTCGCAGAGGACGTCGCGCTCGGCCTGCGCCACTTCGGCCTGGGCCCAGAGGAGACCCGGCGCCGGGTGGACGCAGTCCTGCGCCGCCACGGCCTGATCGACCACCGCGACCACCCCGCGCACCTGCTCTCCGGAGGCCAGAAGCAGATGCTTGCGCTCGCCTCGGTCCTGGTCACCGAACCCGACGTGCTCGTGTGCGACGAACCCACTACGCTCCTCGACATGCACAACGCGCGCGTCATCGGCCGGACCCTGCGCGCGCTTCCGCAGCCGCTCGTCCTGCTCACCCACCAGCTCGACATGCTCGACGGTTTCGACCGCGTACTGGTCATGGACGGCGGCCGGGTCGTGTTCGACGGCGCTCCCGAGGCGGCCATCGGCCACTACACCGCCCTCATGGACGCCCGACAAGAAGGGGCGGACCGAGCGCGCGCTGAGGGCGGTGCGGTGTGAACGCCCTCGGGCTGTACGTCCCCGGCCGGTCGCGGCTGCACCTCCTCCCGGCCGGGGCCAAGCTCCTCGGCCTCCTCGCCCTGGTCTCCCTCCTCATCGCACTCGACGACCACCGCGCGGGCCTCGCCGCCTGCCTCGGATGCCTGGCCGCCTATCCCGCCTCCGGCCTCGGACTGCGCCGCGCTCTGCGCATGCTCCTGCCGCTGCTGCCCTTCCTGGTCGCCATCGCGCTCTTCCAGGCACTGGCCGGCGACCTCTGGGCGGCCCTGCGCGCCTGCCTCCTGCTGATCGCCGCCGTGCTCGCCTCCGGACTGGTCACCTTCACCACGCGCGTCAGTGCGATGCTCGACCTCTTCGAGCGCCTCGCCCGCCCCTTCTCCCGGGTCGGTGTCCGCCCCGACCGGGTCGCCCTCGTGCTCGCCCTCACGATCCGGTCGGTGCCCATGGTCGCCGCGGCCTGGCAGACGTCGAAGGACGCCTGTGCCGCGCGGGGGCTCCGGCCGTGGCCGCACCTCATCGTGGTCCCGGTGATCGTCGGCATGATCCGTACCGCGGAGGCCACGGGCGAGGCGATGACGGCCCGCGGCGTGGACTGATCCCTTCGCGGAGGTCTCGAGGACACCTGATTGCCGGAGGGGTGCCCCGGCCTTTCCCCAGGGTTATCCCAATCGATATGAGCGGGTATGAATCATCAACAGTCGGATGTGCCAGCATTGACCCCGCATCGCTATGGATTATGCGGATTCACGGCGCATTGCCCGCCTATTACCCGGTCGCGCAGCGGTACTGAAATGGGCCGCGGCCGCGGCCTCGGCTGTGCTGGTGGCGCCCCTGGCCGCAGCCCTCGACCCGCCTCCCGCGCGCGCGTCCGTCGCGCCGGCGGTCGACGAGCCCTCCCCGTTCGTTCCGCCGTGGATGGTTCCTGACGGCGAGGCCTTCTCGTTGTCGGACGCAATGGTCCACGACCTCACCGACGACCTCGACGCCTACCGGGCCGGAATCAAGGGCGACTTCGCCGCCGCCGCGGTCGAGCTGGAGACCGGTGCCGTGTACGGCTACCGCTCCGACCAGGCCTTCACGACGGGCAGCGTCGTGAAGCTCGACATCCTCGCCGTCCTTCTCCTCCAAGCCCAGGACGAGGAGCGCGAACTCAGCGATTCCGAGCGCGCGCTGGCCGAGGAGATGATCCGCCACAGCGACAACGAGGCCGCCGACGACCTCTTCCACCGCATCGGCTTCGTCCCCGGCTTCGACGAGGGACGCGACCGCTTGGCGCTCGTCGACACCGAACCCCACCCCGGCGGCCGCTGGGGCGCCACCTCCACCACCGCGCGCGAGCGCATCACCCTGCTGCGCGCCGTCTACGCGGGTGACGGTCCCCTGGACGCCGACTCCCGGGCGACCGTCCGGGAGCTGCTCTCCGGCGTCGCCCCGGAGCAGGCGTGGGGCGTGTCCGCTGCCGGTAGGGACGGCGAGGCCGAGGTCAAGAACGGGTGGGTGCCACTTGAGTCGGAAGGCGGCCTGTGGGCGGTGAACAGCAGCGGACGGATCGTCGCCGAGGACGGGCGGGTGTACCTGGTCGCGGTGCTCTCCGCCGGCCATCCCGGATACGGGCAGGGGGTGGAGTGCACCGAGCACGTGGCGGTCTCCGTGGTCGACGCCATGAGCGAGGACATCTCCGGCCAGGCCCCACGGGGGCCGGTGGGCGTCGGCTGACTAGGGTGATCCAGTGACCACCGCGAAGGAACGGGAGACACCCATGCCCGCCAACGCGCCCGAGATCGACCTGCGCTCGGACACGATGACCCGCCCTACCCCCGAGATGCGTCGCGCCATGGCCGAGGCCGAGGTCGGCGACGACGTGTTCGAGGAGGATCCGACCGTCCGGGCCCTAGAGGAGCGCACCGCAGAGCTCTTGGGCAAGGAGGCGGCGCTCTACACGCCATCGGCCCACATGGCGAACCAGATCGCCGCCTATCTGGCCGCACGGAGCGGCGAGGAGATCTGGGCGCACGAGCTGGCGCACATCCTCGGCAATGAGCAGGGCGGGACGTCGGTGCTGTCCCGCCTGCTGCCCCGGACCTTCAGCGGTCCGGAGAGCGCGCCCGAACAGGGGTGGCTGGACAAGCTGATCCAGGGGACGGACGACGTCCACCGTGCTCAGCCGGCGCTGATCTCCCTGGAGAACACCTTCACCGGGCGCGTCATGCCGTTGGAGGGCCAGAGGAGGGTGGCCGCCTTCGCGCGGGAGCACGGGCTGAAGGTCCACCTGGACGGCTCTCGCCTGTGGAACGCCGCGACCGCGCTGGGCGTGAGCCTCGCCGAGGCGGCCGAGGGAGCGGACACGGTGACTGTCTGCTTCTCGAAGGGGCTGGGTGCCCCGGTGGGCGCGGCCCTGGCGGCGGATCGCGACACCGTCCGCCGCGCGCGCAGGGCCAGAAAGCTGCTCGGCGGGGGCATGCGGCAGGCGGGCATCATCGCGGCCGGTGCGCTGTACGCGCTCGACCACCACCTGGAGCGCCTGGCCGACGACCACGCGCGGGCACAGCGCTTGGCGGAGGCGCTGAGCGCGGCCCCGGGGCTGTCGGCGGAGGCGCTGACGAACATGGTCATCGCGAAGACCGAGCCGGGACAGGCGCCGAAGCTGGTGGAGGCGGCGGGAGCGCAGGGCGTGGCGTGCATCGCCATCGCCCCGGACACGGTCCGCATGGTCGTTCACTTGGACATCGCCGAATCCGACATCGGAGAGGCGGGGGCAAGGATCACGAAGGCGGCCGAGTCACTGAAGGCCTGACGATGACCAACGCTGGGGCGCCGTACGAAGGCCCCCAGCGCTTACCATGCCTCGGCTGGATCGGCTCCTGTCAGGGGCCATCCCTACGCATGCGAGGCGTTCCCCGCGCCACATCCCCATGGGTCGGCGAGATGCGTCCATCCCCGCGTCCGCGGGGCTTTCACCTCCTTGTCGAGGTAGCGCCAGTCGTATCCCGGGCCATCTCCGCGTCCGCGGGGTTTTCGCCATGGAAGCCCACCACTCGGTCGTGTCCGATGGCGTGGTGGCGCTCTCCGGGCCCCAGCCGCCCCCGGGAGCACTGCCCGCCGCCCGCATCGACACCCCCGTTGATCTCGGGGAAGTCGGGGTAATACCGGCGAGTATTACCCCGACTTCCCCGAGATCAACCGCAAGAAGTGAGGGGGCGCGCACCCGGGGCGGGGCCGCCGGTCACGCTGCAGCGGTCGCACCGCTCACAAGGACGCGGCCGAAGGTTTCACCACTCCAACGGACACGACCCACTAAGAGGCCCGCAAGGCCGGGCCATCCCCGCGTCTGCGGGGCTTTCGCGATTGCGGCCCGTCCCGGCCCCGGCCGGTGCGGGCCATCCCCGCGTCTGCGGGGCTTTCCCTTATTGACCTGCGTGGATGTGCGACGTTACCGAAAAGCGATTCTTCGCGCACTCGCCAGGGACAGGTCCTGTCCTCATTCGACACGACCCGGAAAGCAGCCAGGGGTGCCGGGGCCAGGGAACGACTTCCCATGGCGCGGCACCCCCGCTGCTCTCGCTGCTCTCGCCGCCCCTGGCAACGGGACTACTCCCTACGCCGACGGCAGCTCCACCAGGCCCGCCAGCAGGGCGCGGTGGCGGTCAGCCGTGCCGAGGGCGATGGCCGCGCTCTTGGCGCGCTTCAGGTACAGGTGGGCCGGGTGCTCCCAGGTGAAGCCGATGCCGCCGTGCAGCTGCACCGCCTCCTCCGCCGCCTTCACGGCCACGCCCGACACGAACGCCTGGGCCATCGACGCGTTGATCCGCGCCTCCTCGGTGTCCTCGCCCGCCGTGTCGGCCGCCGCCCGGACCACCGCCCGCGCCTGGGCGATCGACACCCACAGGTCCGCCAGACGGTGCTTCAGCGCCTGGAAGGATCCCACCGGGCGCCCGAACTGGGTCCGGGTCTTCAGGTAGGCCACCGTCGCCTCCAGCGCCCACTCCGCCGTCCCCAGCTGTTCGGCCGCCAGCAGTGCCGCGCCCGTCCGCAGGGCGCGGGCCACCGCCCGCTCCGCCGCCTCGCCCGAGGCCAGCAGCCGGCCCGGCGCGCCGTCCAGCTCCACGTCCGCGAGCGGGCGCGTCAGGTCCAGGGTGGTCAGCCCCTTCACCTCCGCGTCCCCGGCCTCCACCAGGTACAGCTCCGACCCGCCCGGCCCCAGCGCCGGCACCAGCAGCAGGTCGGCCGGGAGCGCGTCCACCACGCCCCCCACCGTCCCGGTGAGCCGCCCGCCCTGCGCGCGAACGGCCGCCGGGAACGCCGCCCCGACCGGGGGAGCCGTGGCCAGCGGCACCGCCAGCGCGCCCCAGGCGTCGCCGGTGGCCAGCGAGCGCAGCGCCTCGGGCCCTGCGTCGGTGTCGGCCTCGACCCCGGCGCTGCCCTTCTCCGCCAGGGCGACGGCCTCCTGCAGCGCCGCCGTCGCCAGCACCGCGCTGCCCAGGAACGGCACCGGCGCGACCGCCCGCCCCAGCTCCTCGGCGACCACCGAGGCCTCACGCCAGGACGCCCCGGCCCCGCCGAGCGCCTCCGGCAGCGGCAGCCCGACCGCGCCCAGCCCCGCGAGCTCCTTGGCCAGCGCGCCGTCGGCGACCCCGTCCGTCTCGACCCGCGCCAGGACCGCCTCGGCCGGGCACTTGTCCGCCAGGAGCGCCCGCACGCTGGCGCGCAGCTCCTCCTCGACCTCGCCGTAGAGCAGGTCCACCGCGGCTTCGCCCGTCTCCGTGCTTCCGGTGCTGCTTCCGGTGCTCATTTCGGCAGGTCCTTCCACGCGACGTCCTTGTCCACCCGGGGCTCGGCGGGCAGCCCGAGAATGCGCTCGGCGATGATGTTGCGCAGGATCTCCGTGGTCCCGCCCTCGATGGAGTTGCCCTTGCTGCGCAGGTAGTGGAAGCCTGCCCCGCGCTTGGTGAAGGCCACCCCCTCAGGGCGGCGGAAGGTCCAGTCGTCGTAGAGCAGCCCCTCCTGCCCCAGCAGCTCCAGCTCCAGGCCGGAGATCTCCTGGTTCAGGCGGGAGAAGGCGTACTTGGCGGCCGACCCCTCCGGCCCCGGCTGCCCCACGGCGAGCTGCTGGCGCAGCCGCTCCTTGGTCATCCGCGCCGCCTCGGCCTCGACCCACAGCCGCATGAGGGCGTCGTGCGCGCCGGAGGTGCGCAGCTCGGGCCGGTTCCGCCACAGGTCGGCGACGATCCCGATCAGCCCGCCCTCGCGCGGGTCCGGCTGGCCGCCGATGGCCACCCGCTCGTTCATCAGGGTGGTCTGGGCGACCTTCCACCCCTGGCCGACCTCACCCAGCCGGAGGGAGTCCGGCAGGCGCACGTCGGTCAGGTACACCTCGTTGAACTCGGCCTCGCCGGTGATCTGCCGCAGCGGGCGCACCTCGACGCCCTCGGCCTGCATGTCGCAGATGAAGTAGGTCATCCCGGCGTGCTTGGGGACGTCCGGGTCGGTGCGGGTGACGAGGATGGCCCACCGCGCCTGGTGGGCCAGGGAGGTCCACACCTTCTGGCCGTTGACCGTCCACGCGTCGCCGTCCCGCACCGCCCGGGTGCCCAGCGCCGCCAGGTCCGACCCGGCCCCCGGCTCGCTGAACAGCTGGCACCACACCTCTTCGCCGGTGTACAGCGGCTTGAGGAAGCGCTCGCGCTGCTCGGGCGTGCCGAAGGCCAGGATGGTCGGCGCCGCCATCCCCAGGCCGATCACCAGTCCTTCGCGGCCCTCAGGGGCGGCCCCCAGGCGGGCGAACTCGTCGTCGACGACGGACTGCAGCGCGCGCGGCGCGCCCAGGCCGCCCGCGCCCTCGGGGAAGTGAACCCAGGCGAGACCGGCGTCGAAGCGCGCGGCCAGGAACTCCTTCTGCCCGGTGGTCGCTGGGTCGTGCTCGGCGACGAATCCGGCGACCCGCCGCCGCAGTTCGGCGGCGTCCAGCGCCGCCCCTTCGGTGACCGTTGACATGAAACCTCCGTGGGACCGCTGGGGTGGGGACGGCGCGTCAGTCCAGGGGACCGCCGGACACGTAGATGACCTGGCCGGAGACGAACCCGGCCTCCTCGCCGGTCAGGAACGCGATGGTGTTGGCGATGTCCTCGGGGCGGCCGGTGCGGCGCACCGGGATGGAGTCGGCCGCCGCCTTCTTGAAGTCGTCGAAGTCCACCCCGACGCGCGCGGCGGTGGACGCCGTCATGTCGGTCTCGATGAACCCGGGCGCCACCGCGTTGGCGGTCACGCCGAACTTGCCCAGCTCGATGGAGAGGGTCTTGGTGAAGCCCTGCATGCCGGCCTTGGCGGCGGAGTAGTTGACCTGACCCCGGTTGCCCTGGGCCGAGCTGCTGGAGAGGTTGACGATGCGCCCGAAGCCCTCCTTGGTCATGTGGGCCTGGACGGCGCGGGTCACCAGGAACGCGCCGCGCAGGTGCACGTTCATGACGGTGTCCCAGTCGTCCTCGCTCATCTTGAAGATGAGGTTGTCGCGGATGACGCCGGCGTTGTTGACCAGGATGGTCGGCGGGCCCAGGCGCTCGGCGACCTCGGCCACCGCCCGCTCGACCTGCTCGGCGTCGGAGACGTCGGCGCCGACGGCCACCGCCTCGCCGCCGTCGGCGGTGATGGCGTCGGCGGTGCGCTTGGCGTCGGCCTCGTTCAGGTCCAGGACGCCGACGGCGCGCCCCTCGGCGGCCAGGCGGCGCGCGGTGGCGGCGCCGATGCCGCGGGCGGCGCCGGTGACCAGGGCGACGCGACGGGGGGTCTCGGCCATGGGAACCTCCTAGTGGGGACTGGTGTCGAGTGGTCCAGGACACATCCGAGGCGATCCTATCCGGGCCGACCGACCGAGTGGTATGTGGGGGCCCCGGTGGTTGCGTGACCGAGATCGCGCCGCCGCGCCGACCGGGCGCGAATCGGCGTCGGTGCCGCGGATCCCACCTGCGCATTCGGCGGGCGCGGCGGCACGTCCGCGCCGCTCCGGCGGCACCCGGCGCACCGCGGGCGCTACGGTGGAAGCGGCGGACCCGCGCGCCGACGGGCCGCGCCAGGGCGGTCAGCCACCCCGTGCCGCCCGCACCGCATCCCCGGCTGAAAGGCGATGGCGTTGTTCGACGCCCACCTGCACATCATCGACCCCCGCTTCCCGACGGCGGCCAACGACGGGTTCACCCCTGAGCCGTTCACCGTCCAGGACTACAGGGAGCGCACCGCGCCGCTGGGCGTCACCGGCGGTGCCGTGGTAGCCGGGTCCTACCAGGGCACCGTGCAGGACCACCTGCTGGCCGCCCTGCGGGAGCTGGGGCCCACGTTCGTCGGTGTCGCCCAGCTGCCGCCGGACACCTCCGACTCCCAGCTGCGCGACCTGCACGCGGCCGGGGTGCGGGCCCTGCGCTTCAACCTGCACCGGGGCATGACCCGGGACCTGGACGCCCAGGTCCAGCTGGGCCTGCGCGCGGCCGACCTGCTGGGCTGGCCCGCCGAGTTCTACGTCGACTCCCGCCGGCTGCCGGAGATCTCCTCGCTGATCTCCCCGCTGCCCCGGGTGGCCGTGGACCACCTGGGCCTGTCCGCCGAGGGGCTGCCGGCCCTGCTCGACCTGGTGGCCTCCGGGGCGCGGGTCAAGGCGACCGGGTTCGGCCGGGTCGACATGGACGTGGCCGAGGCCCTGCGCGCCATCGCCGGGGTCAACCCGGGCGCGCTGATGTTCGGCACCGACCTGCCCTCGACACGGGCCGACCGCCCCTTCCGCGACTCCGACGCCGACCTGGTCGCCGACGCGCTCGGCGAGGACCTGGCCGAGCGCGCCTTCACGACCAACGCCCGCGAGTTCTACGGGATCGCTTCCCGCGCGCATGTGGCCTGAGCCCTGAGCCGGGGAGGGGCTTCAGAGCCCGCTGAACGCGCTGCACGGGCCGTGCGCGGCCCGTGTGACCTTCGCGGGGGCTCTGAGGGGTCCGGGCGATGGCGGCCTTCTCAGTGCGATGCGGGGGCCGTCGGCCGTCGCCGCGGCGCCGGATGCGTTCCGGCGGGTCGGGACGGCAGGTTCACCCCCCGGTGGCCGGATGCGGCGGACGCCCCCTTCTCGGCACGCCGCTTCATCACGCAGCGTGATGTTCCCGCTCCCTGGCACCGGTACCCGCCTGCCCGGGGGTCGCTCCCGTGTCGCCCGGGGGAAACTCCGGGTTCGCCCCCAATTACTTTCGGTAGCAGTATGATGGCGGCCGCTCGCTCGCGCCCCTCACGCGGAGGGGTGTTCCCCACCGTCGCCGTGGGGGTGGCACCACCCGGCGGGTAGGGGCCACTGGCGACTACGTGCGGTGACGAAATTCGGCTGAGAATCCAGGTATCGTAACGCTACGAGTTCGGATTCGCGGAGAAGGTCGGGGGTGGGTGGACGGTGATCGTCGTCGCACACCGCGGCGCCTCCGCGTACGCGCCGGAGAACACGCTCGCCGCTCTGGAGGCCGCGCCGCGTCTGGGGGCGCACATGTGCGAGATCGACGTCCGGCGCACCGCCGACGACGAGCTCGTCGTCGTCCACGACCCCACGCTGGCCCGGACCACCGACGCCGTGCTGCGCTTCCCGGACCGGCGCCCCTGGCGGATCCAGGACTTCACCCTGGCCGAGATCCGCACCCTCGACGCCGGGTTCTGGTTCGCCGACCGCTACGCCGGCCAGCGCGTCCCCACCCTGCGCGAGGCCCTCGACGTCCTGCGCCAGACCGGCTGCGGTGCCCTGGTCGAGCTGAAGGTCCAGCGCCGCGACCCGCTCCTGTGCGCCCGCATCCTCGACTTCCTCGCGCACGACCCCTACTGGCGCAGCGCGCGCCGGGACGGCACCCTCATGGTGCAGAGCTTCGACTGGGTGGTGCTGCGCGTCCTCGCCGAGGCCCTGCCCGGCCTGTGCACGGCGGCGCTGGGGCGCCCCTACGGGCGGCTCGGGCTGCGCCGCCTGGCCCGCTACGCCCGCCAGGTGCACCCCCACCACCTGCGGGTCACCGCCCCCTATGTGCGCCAGGTGCACGGCCAGGGGCTGGGCATGTTCGGCTGGACCGCCAACCACCCCGGCGCCATCCGCCGCCTGGTGCGCGACGGGGTGGACGGCATCATCACCGACTATCCCGACCGGGTGTCGGGGCAGGATCTGCTGGCGGCCTGAGGCCCCGGCCCGTTCTGCGGTCCCCTCCGCCCCCTCCGACCTGGACCGGAAGAGGCGTCGGAGAAAGTTCGGGTCTGAACTATCGGAATCCCCTGTCCCCGCGGGGCCGGTGTCCTAGGATGCGTGCATGAGGAAGATGCACGTGCATTTGGGCCGTGCGCGGAGCGCCTCGGCCGCCGGTGTCCGGTGTGTTCGGCCGGGACCGGCCATGGAGCTCGGGACTCGACACGACTGCGAGGGGATCGCGGTGAGCGGACCGTCACGGCAAGGGGCAGGACCGGGCGGCACGGAGACGGCGCCGGCGGGCAGGGAGCTCGGGGCCGCCGACTGGTGGGTCGGGGCGCTCCGCTCGGGCGAGCCGGCGGCGAGCATCGCGGTGGAGGCCGCCCGCGGCCGCGCGGACGTCGCCTTCGACCTGCCGGCCGCCCCCGGGGCGCCCGGGGCCGCACGCGAACTCGGCGCCCGCGTCCTGGGGGTGTGGGGCATGGACGGGTTCGTCGGCGACGCCGAGCTGGTCCTGTCCGAACTGGTCACCAACGCCGTCCGGCACGGACTGCCCGCCCAGACCGCTTCGTACGGATACGGGAACGTTATCCGCGTCCGCCTCCTGCGCCGTGCGGGGCAGGCGGTGTGCGCCGTCCAGGACCCCTCCGTCCGGGTCCCGTCCCCCCGGGAGCCGGACCTCCTTCTGGAGACGGGGAGGGGATTGCACCTGGTCGGGTGCTTTTCCCAGGAGTGGGGCGTGGTCCTGGCCCCGCCGCGCGGCAAGTACGTCTGGGCGCTGTTCGCCTGAGCCGTCCCTCCTCCCTACCCCCGCCCCGACCCGCGGTGATGCCCGCCACACTCGGAATCTGTGGGCGGATCCGCCCCGCGCCGACCGAACACCTGCGTGCGGCGGCGCTATCGTGGGGGGATGGACGAGTGAGTTCCACGGCGCCCGGCCGCCCCGCGGCCGCGGGAAGGGCGGCGCCGGACGGCCAGGTCTGGGGAGGCAGCGGTCATGAGCGGCATCGCGCGCATCAAGCAGGGCGCCGGTCCGACCGTGCGCCGTATGCTGCTCGGATCGGAACTGCGCAAGTACCGCGAGAAGGCCGGGGTCTCGCGCGGCGAGGCGGGCCACCACATCCGCGGCTCCGAGTCCAAGATCAGCCGCATGGAGCTGGGGCGCGTGGGCTTCAAGGCCCGCGACGTCGAGGACCTGCTCGTGCTCTACGGGGTCGAGGACCGCGACCTCATCCGCACCATGGGCCAGATGGCCCGCGACACCAACAAGCCGGGCTGGTGGCAGCAGTACGGTGAGGCGCTGCCCAACTGGTTCCAGGTCTACGTGGGCCTGGAGGAGGCGGCCAGCCGCATCCGCGTGTACGAGGCGCAGTTCATCCACGGCCTGCTGCAGACCGAGGAGTACGCCCGCGCGGTGATCAACGGCGGCGTCGGCCTGCCCGACCAGGCCACCGAGGACCGGGTGAAGGTGCGCATGCGGCGCCAGCGCCGGCTCGACGAGCCCAACGTGAAGCTGTGGGCCATCCTCGACGAGGCCGCCGTGCGGCGCCCCGTCGGAGGCCCCGAGCTGATGCGCCGCCAGATGCAGCGGCTGGTGGAGGCGTGCGACCACCCCCACATCACGCTGCAGATCGTCCCGTTCAGCGCCGGCGTGCACGCGGCCGAGGCGGGATCCTTCTCGATCCTGCGCTACCCGGACTTCGAGCTGTCCGACATCGTCTACGTCGAGCACCTGACCGGCTCCCTCTGCCTCGACAAGAGGATGGAGGTCGACGCCTACACCATGGCCATGGAGAAGCTGAGCGTCATCGCCTGCCCTCCCACGGAGACGCAGGAGATCCTCAAGGACATGGTCGACGAGTTCTGATCCTCCTCGCGGCTTCTGGAGTACGGACCCGAGGGGCGCCTGTGACCGGTGTGCTCTGATGTGCTCTGTGAACCGGGCGCCCGGAAGGCGCGGCGCCTGAGACGCGAACGCGGCCGGACCCTGGCGATGACGGCGGTGCCCGCCGCCCGGACCCACGGGCGGCGGGCACCGAAGTGCAGAGCGCCCCGTCCCGGTGTGCGTCGGGACGGGGCCGAGGGGTCGGGGAGCTCCGTCCCCCGAATCCTGTCTCTGGTCGTCCGGAGCTCCCTCAGCGGCCTGCGGGGAGAGGCCGCATTCGGTCTCGGGCCCTTCAGGGCCGTTCAGCTCAGGAAGTTGTCGAAGTCTCCGTCCTTCGCGCCCAGGATCAGGGCGTCGATCTCGGCCTGGGTGTAGAGCAGGGCCGGCCCGCCCGGGAACCGGGAGTTGCGCACCGCGATCGAGCCGTCGGGGAGCTTGGCCATCTCCACGCACGAGCCGCGGGAGTTGCTGCGCTGGCTCTTCTGCCAGGCGGCGCTCGTGAGCTCGGTTGCGGGGATGCCGTTGTACGCGCTCATGATGCTGCGTTCCTCCTTCAACCTTGTGTGTGCGCGGCGCTGTGCAAGTGTCGATGCACGTGCATTAGCACCGTACTTTGATCAGGATAGCGCACGTGCATCTCCTGTGTGGGGCGCTTTCTCCGGATGTAGGCGGCTTGTAAGCAGCTGCAATCACGACGAGCGGGATTGCATGAAATCGGGCCCCGCCGCGGATCGCGGCGGGGCCCGGGGCGAGGCGGGTCGGGCGGTTCGGGTCAGGAGCAGCCCAGACCCTCGCTCAGCGTCTCCAGGTTGGCGCGCATGACCGAGGGGTAGTCGTCGCCGGGGGAGTCCTCGGTGATGCCCTCGAGCGGGTCGAGCACCGCGGTGCCGGCCCCGGCCTCGTCGGCGATGGTCTCCGCGACCGCCGGGCTGACCAGGGTCTCGGTGAACACGGTCGACACGTCGTGCTCCTCGACCAGTTCGGCGACCTCGGCGATGCGGGCGGGGGAGGGCTCGGTCTCGGGCGACAGGCCCGAGATGCCGATCTGCTCCAGGTCGTGTTCGGCCGCCAGGTAGCCGAAGGCGGTGTGGTTGACGACCATCTCGCGGCCGTCGCACTCGGCCAGGCCCTCGTCGTACTCGGTGCCGATGGCCTCCAGCTCGCCGCGGACCCGCTCGGCGTTGGCGCGGTAGTCCTCGGCGCCGTCCGGGTCGGCCTCGGCCAGCCGGTCGGCGAGCCCGTCGGCGGTGTCGGCCATCCGCCCGGTGTCCAGCCACATGTGCGGGTCGTGGTCGCCGTGGTCGTGGCCGTCGCCCTCGGCGTGCTCCCCCTCCCCGGCGTGCTCCTCTTCGCCGTCCTCGTGCGCGTGGCCCTCCTCGGCGTGGTCGTGGCCCTCGTGCCCCTCCTCGTCGGCCTCGGCCGGGCGCAGCTCGACCAGGTCGGCCACGTCGAGCGCGTTGCCGTCGGAGACCTCGGCGACGGCGTCGTCCACGGCCGGCTGCAGGCCGTCGATGTAGAAGACCACGTCGGCGTCGGAGACCTCGCCGGTCTGCCGTCCGGTCAGCTCCAGATCGTGCGGCTCGGAGCCGGGCTCGGTGAGGTTGGAGACCGAGGTCCGGTCCCCGCCGACCTCCTCGGCCAGCCACTGCAGCGGGTAGACGCCGGTCACGACCGTGACCTCGGCCCCTCCTCCTCCTCCTCCGCCGCCCCCGCCGCCCGCGTCCGTGCCCCCGCAGCCGGCGAGTGCGACCGAGGCGGCCGCTCCGGCCGCCACCACCTTGACCGTCGTCCTGGTTCCCATGGGACGATGATCGGGAAAATGAAAATGGTTGTCAATTTTGGGTGGTTCGTCCGGTCCGCACCCGGACCCGCGGCGGCTCAGTTGATCTCGGCGAAGCGCTCCACGTCGTCGGTCTTGCCTGCGACCACGATCACATCGCCCTTCTGCGGCACGGTGTTCTCGGTGGCGTAGGTGAACTGCTCGCCGTGGTGCTTGATGCTGACCACCGTGATCCCGTACTTGGCGCGGATCCCGGTGTCGCCCAGGCGCCGGCCGATGACCTCGCGCGGGGCCCGGGTCTTGCCCAGCGCGAACCCCTCCTCGATCTCCACGTAGTCGAGCATCCGGCCGGAGACCAGGTGTGCGACGCGCTCGCCCATGTCGTGCTCGGGCAGTACCACGTGGTGTACGCCCACCTGCTGCAGGATGCGCCCGTGCCGGCGGCTGACCGCCTTGGCCCAGATGTGCGGCACGCCCATGTCCACCAGCAGGGAGGCGGCCAGAATGCTCTCCTCCAGGTGGGTGCCGATCGCCACCACGGCGCGGGAGAACTCGTGCGCCCCGATCTGGCGCAGGGCCTCCTCGTCGGTGGCGTCGGCGACCACGGTGTGGGTCAGCGACTCGGCGTAGGCCTGGACCAGCCGGGGGCTGGAGTCCATGCCCAGGACCTCCCAGTTGTGCGCCACCAGTTCCAGGGCCAGGGAACTGCCGAACCGCCCCAGTCCGATGACGAGGACGCGCTTGTCGTTGGTCTTGGTGCGCGGCACTGCCGTTTCTCCTTGCTCGTCTAACCGATGATGGGGCGCGACTCGGGCAGGTCGTAGCGCTTGGTCCGCTCGCGCAGGGCCAGGGCCGCGGCGAAGGTCACCGGCCCGATCCGGCCGGCGACCATCAGCACGACCAGCAGGATATGGGCCGCGGGCGGCAGGTCCGGGGTGATCCCGGTGGAGAGCCCCACCACGGCCGAGGCCGAGATCACCTCGAACAGGATGCGCACCAGGTCGTAGGAGGTGGCCGCGAGCAGCGCCACCGTGGACAGCACCACCACCGTCATGGACAGGAACAGCAGGCTCAGCGACTGGCGGATGACGCCGGGGGAGAGCTTGCGGCCGAAGACGTGCACCTGCGGGTTGCCGCGGATCTCGGCCCAGACCACCAGGAAGATCACGGCCAGCGTGGCGACCTTGATCCCGCCGGCGGTCCCGGCGCTGCCCCCGCCCACGAACATCAGCATCATCACGACCATTAGCGTGGCCTGGTTCATCTCGCCCACGTCGATCACGTTGAACCCGCCGCTGCGCGGCATGACGCCGTGGAAGGTGCCGTCCAGGATCCGCTGCCACCAGCTCATCTGCCCCAGGGTGGCGGGGTTGTTCCACTCCAGCAGGGTCACCGCGACCGCGCCCATCAGGAACAGCAGCGAGGTGGTGACCACGGTGAGCTTGGTGTGCAGGGTCCACTTGCGCGGGCGCCGCAGGTGCCGGCGGAGCTCCAGGAGCACCGGGAAGCCGAGCCCGCCCAGCACGGTGCCCAGCGCGGCGGGCAGGACCACCAGCGGGTCGGCGGCGAAGCGGGTCAGGCTGTCGGTGAACAGCGACAGGCCCGCGTTGTTGAACGAGGACACCGAGTGGAACACGCCCCGGTACAGCGCCAGGTGCGGCGCCATGCCGTGCTCCAGCCAGAACCGCGGCACCAGCACGGCGGCCACGGCGGCCTCGCACAGCAGGCTGGCCAGCACGATCCGGCCCACCACCCCGCGCACGTCGCCCACCTGCAGGGCGCGGGTTTCGGCCTGCACGCTCAGCTGCATGCGCAGCCCGAACCGGTGGATCACCACCACGCCCAGCACCGAGGCCAGCGTCATGATCCCGATCCCGCCGATCTGGATCAGCACGAGGACCACGAGCTGGCCGAACACGGACAGCTCGGCGCCCAGGTCGATCACGCTCAGCCCGCACACCGCCAGGGCTGTGGTGGAGGTGAACAGCGCGTCGACGAAGCCCAGGCCCGAGCCCCGCGCGTGCGCGGCCGGCAGCATCAGCAGGCCGGCGCCGAGCAGGTCCACCGCCACGAAGCACAGCACGAAGATGCTGGCCGGGCGCTTCCACAGGCTGCGCAGCGGGTCGTCGCGCTTGGCGCTCACGCGCCTCTCGTCGGCGAACCCCGACGCGAACGCTTTGCGTGGCATGCTCGCTTCGCAGCTCCGTCCTGGTGACGCGTTGCCGTCGGCCCGCAGCGGAGCCCGTCCGTTCCGACGGTCAGTGTCCTATGAAACCGCGTCCGGGGTGGAAGCGGGCCCTTCGCCCCCGCGTGTCGGGCCGCCCGGCGCCCGTCCCACTCCCCGGCCGTCATTCTCCCGGAAGGGCCGCCCGCCCCTCGCCCCCGGCGGTGCGCGTCCCCAGGCGGCGGTAGTGCGCACTGCGGACGGCCAGCACGCAGGTGGACAGCACGGTGGCGATGAGCGAGGCGATGATGACGCCGGACTTGGCGTCCTCCATCATGTGCGGGTCGCCGGGGAAGGACAGCTCGGTGATGAGCAGGGACACGGTGAACCCGATCCCGGCGAGCATCGCCATGCCCGCGATGTCGATCCAGCTCAGCGACGGGTTGAGCTCGGCGGAGGTGAGCTTGGTGGTCACCCACGACCCGCCGAGGATGCCGATCAGCTTGCCGCCGACCAGGCCGATGATCACGCCGAGCGCCGCGGTGTCGGCGAAGATGGTGCCGAACCCGGTGAAGACCACCCCGGCCGACATCAGCGCGAACACCGGCAGCACGATCCCGTTGGCCCACGGCCGGATCAGGTGCTCGGCCCGGTGCGAGGGGGACTCGGTCTCGCCCCGCTGCGCCACGGTCCGCATCAGCATGCCCATGGCCACCCCGGCGATCGTGGCGTGCACGCCGCTGGCGTGGACCAGCATCCAGATCGCGGCGGCCAGAGGCAGGTAGAGGGTCCAGTTGGGCAGCCGGGAGGTGTTCAGCCGGGCGGCGAGGCCGACGCCGCGCTGGAGGTAGGCGAACACCGCCAGCAGCGCGATGGCGCCCAGCAGCGGGCCGAAGGAGACGTGGTCGGTGTAGAAGATCGCGATGACCACGATCGCGCCGAGGTCGTCGACGATGGCCAGGGTGAGCAGGAAGGTGCGCAGCGCCGGGGGCAGGTAGCGGCCGATCACCGCCAGCACCGCCACGGCGAAGGCGATGTCGGTGGCCATCGGGATGCCCCAGCCGTGCAGCGCCTCGGGGCGGCCCAGGTTGATCGCGGTGTAGAGCAGCGCGGGCACGACCATGCCGCAGAGCGCGGCCACGATGGGCAGCACCGCACGGCGGGGGTTGCGCAGCTCGCCGTGGACGAACTCCTGCTTGAGCTCGTTGCCGACGATGAAGAAGAACACCGCCAGCAGGGCGTCGGAGGCCCAGGCCTCCACCGACAGCTCCAGGTGCAGGCCGGAGGGGCCGAAGGTGAAGTCCCGGATGGCCTCGTAGGCGCCGCCCGCGGGGGAGTTGGCCCACACCAGCGCGACCACCGCACCGATGATCAGCAGGAACCCCGCGACCACGTCCTCGCGCAGTAGGTCGGCGGCCCCTCTGAGGCCGCGGCGTTGTGAAGCCATGCTTGGCGCTCCCCCCGAACCGGCTCGGCTGTCGTTCTGCGGCGGGTGCCGGCACTCGTCCCGGAACCGGTCGCGTGGACCGGCGGCCGTGCGGGGGGCTGCCTCGGCCGCGGGCGACTGCCGCGCCCCAGGGTCCGCGGGGCGCGTGCGCCGCGCAGAAGCCGGGCCGCATGGGGCCTGCCGTGGACGGGGCACCGTCGACCCGACCCCGTCGAGGATACTCATCGGATCCGGCGGAGCCGACCACCGGACCTGCGCAGGGGCTCCCGGGAGTGTCGGGGGCCCCGGAGGCGGCCCGTGAGCGGTGCCGACACGCGGGGGAGCCCGGCCGTGGACGCGCCCGCGCCCGCCGTGAGCGCCCTACGGGTGGCGGGCGCCCTCGTGGTCGGCGTGGCCGGCCGGTTCCAGCTGGAGTGTGGAGTGCTCCACATCGAAGTGGCCGTCCAGGCAGGCGTGCAGCTCGTCCAGCATGCGCCCGGCGTCGGCCAGGTGCCCGTCGGCGACCACCACGTGCGCCGAGAGCACCGGCACCCCGGAGGTGATGGTCCAGGCGTGCAGGTCGTGCACGTCGATGACGCCGGGCTGGCGGAGCATGTGCGCGCGCACGTCCTGCAGGTCCACCCCGCGGGGCGTCGCCTCCAGCAGCACGTGCACCGACTCGCGCAGCAGCGACCAGGCGCGCGGCACGATGATCGCGGCGATGATCAGTGAGATCACCGTGTCCACCGCCGACCAGCCGGTGGCCCAGATGACCGCGCCGCCCACGATCACGCCGACCGAGGCCATGGCGTCGCCCATCACCTCCAGGTAGGCGCCGCGCACGTTGAGGCTCTCCCGCTGCCCCGAGCGCAGCACCAGCAGCGCCGCGATGTTGACCACCAGCCCGAACGCGGCCACGGCCATCACCCCGGGGCCGGAGACGTCGCGCGGCTCGGTGATGCGCTCGATGGCCTCGTAGGCGATGAACGCGCACAGCACGAACAGCAGGATCGCGTTGAGCGCGGCGGCCAGGACCTCGGCGCGCTGCAGCCCGAAGGTGCGCCGGGTGTCCGGCGGGCGGGCGGCGATCCAGACCGCGAACAGCGCCAGCATCACCCCGGCCGAGTCGGTGACGGTGTGCCCGGCGTCGGCGAGCAGCGCGAGGCTGCCCGAGAGGGCGGCACCGGCCACCTGCACCACGGCGACCGCGAGCATCAGCCCCAGCACCAGGGCGAGGCGTCCGCGGTGCGCACCGCCGGCGGTGGCGTGCCCGTGCCCGTGTCCGTGCCCGTGTCCGGCTCCCATGGCGCCTCCTGGCGGTGCGGGGCGGCGGTGCGCCGCCGACGGTTCAGCCCTCACTGTTTATACAGCCCCGGCTGTCTATACAGCAAATGCTGTAAAATGGTTTTCATGTTGACCTCCGAGCAGCGCCTCTCCGCGATCCACCGCCTCGGCCGCGCACTGGCCGATCCGACGCGCTGCCGCCTGCTCCTCGCCCTGCTGGAGGGGCCCGGGCACCCCGCCGGGCTGGCCGACACGCTGGGTCTTACCCGGCAGAACGTGTCGAACCACCTCGCCTGCCTGCGCGAATGCGGCCTGGTGCAGGGGCGTCAGAACGGCCGCCAGGTCTCCTACGAGCTGGTCGACACCTCCCTCGCGCACGCCCTGGAGGACCTGCTCGACGTGGTGTGGGGTGTGGCGCAGGAGCACACCCCGCCGGGGGAGTCCACCCCCGTCCCGGCCGGCTGACCGCCGGCGCCCGCACCCCGCCCGCCCCCGCCCCCGCCCGCGCCCCTGCCCGGGACCGGCGTACGGTGCGTGCGGCACGCGCGCCTGCGCCCCCGGTCGTACCCTCCTCCTCCCTGAGGAGGAGGCCGGGTAGCGCCATCCCTGACACGGGGCTGACACACCCCTGAGAGACCCCTGAATCCCGGCCCGGACGGCCCGTCCTGAGGTGAGACGCGAAGTATCGTGTGTTTCGCGTGCCCGGCGCACCCGGCGGCCCCGTTCCCGCCCCGCGGGTGAGTCCACACCACCGCCCGGCAGCGGACCGCGCAGAGCGGCGCGGACCGGCCCGGCGGTGCCGAACGCAGTGCCGTACTTCCTTCGAGGAGCACCGACTCTCATGTCCCCACCTGCCGAGACCGCTCTTGGCGACCCTGCGATCCCCCGCCCGCCCATGGGCGCGCGTGTGAGCGGAGGCCCGCAATGAACCGACTCATCACGACGTCCCTGGGCAACCGGGCCCTGATCCTGCTGGTGACGCTGTCGGCCGTGGTCTTCGGCGTGCTCGCCGCGGGCTCGGCCAAGCGCGAGCTCATGCCGTCCATGGACGTGCCCATGGTGACGGTGGGCGCCCAGTACCAGGGCGCCTCCCCCGAGGTGGTGGAGAACGAGGTCACGCTTCCGCTCGAGCAGGCGGTCAAGGGCGTGTCCGGCATCACCTCCTACAACTCCACCTCCGCCAACGGCAGCGCGCAGGTGGTCGCCGAGTTCGACTACGACGACAGCACCGACGACGTGGTGCGCGACGTGCAGAAGGCCGTGGACCAGGTCCAGGGCCAGCTGCCCGACGACGTCGAGCCCAGCGTGCAGTCCTTCGGCATCAACGACATGCCGGTGGTCATGCTGGCCGTCGGCGCCGGCGACGACGACGCCCAGGCGCTGGCCGAGCCGCTGCAGGAGACCGTCGCCCCCGAGATCGAGTCGATCGACGGGGTGCGCGGCGCGATGGTCACCGGCGTCAAGGAGACCAGCGTCGCCGTCACCCCCGACGAGGACGACCTGGAGGACGAGGGGCTCAGCGACGCCGACGTCACCGCGGCCCTGCAGTCCAGCGGCGTGCTCTCGCCCGGCGGCGACATCACCGAGGACGACCGCACCCTGACCGTCACCACCGGTTCGCGCCTGGAGTCCCTGGAGGACATCGAGGACGTGTGGGTCACGCCCGGGGCCGGAGGCGGCGGGGCGGCCGCCCAAGGGCCCGGGGCGGGCGCCGGTGCCGCGGGCGGCGCGGGCGCGGCCGGGGCGGCGCAGTCCGCCCCCGAGCCGGTGCGCCTGGGCGAGGTCGCCGATGTGGAGCTGCGGACCGAGGACAACGGCTCCATCACCCGCACCGACGGCAAGCCCAGCCTGGGCGTGATGGTGCTCAAGACCCCCGAGGGCAACACCGTCGAGATCTCCGAGGCCGTCCAGGAGCGCGTGTCCGACTTCGAGCGGACGCTGGGCGACGGCGCCGAGGTGAGCGTCGTCTTCGACCAGGCGCCCTACATCGACGAGTCCATCGTTGCGATGTTCGAGGAGGGCGTGCTCGGCCTGGTCTTCGCCATCGCGATCATCCTGGCGTTCCTGCTCTCGGTGCGCTCGACGCTGGTGGCTGCGGTGTCCATCCCCGTCTCGCTGCTGGTGGCGATGGTCGGCATGGAGGTCTTCGGCTACAGCCTGAACATCCTGACCCTGGGCGCCATCACCGTCTCCATCGGCCGCGTGGTCGACGACTCCATCGTGGTGCTGGAGAACATCCGCCGCCACATGGGCTACGGCAAGGAGAAGATGGAGGCGGTCGCCACCGGCACCCGCGAGGTGGCCACGGCGATCACCTCCTCCACGCTGACCACCATCGCCGTGTTCCTGCCGATCGGCTTCGTCGGCGGCATGGTCGGCGAGCTCTTCCGGCCCTTCGCGGTCACCGTGAGCATCGCGCTGGCCGCCTCCCTGCTGGTGGCGCTGACCATCATCCCGGTGCTGGCCTACTGGTTCATGAAGCCGCGGCCGGTCCCGCCTGAGGAGGCCGAGCGGATCCGGGCCGAGGAGCGCGCCAAGGAGCTGCGCTCCCCGCTGCAGCGCGCCTACCTGCCGGTCATCCGCTGGACCACCCGCCACCGGGTGCTGTCCCTGACCGCCTGCATCGCGCTGCTGATCGGCACCTTCGCGCTGGCCTTCAGCCCCGCGCTCAAGACCAACTTCCTGGGCGACGACGGGCAGAACACCTACCAGGCCACCCAGGAGCTGCCGCCCGGCACCTCCGCGGACAAGGCCGACGCCGAGGCCCAGAAGGTCGAGGAGCAGCTGGAGGGCCTGGCCTGGGTGGAGTCCTACCAGGCCTCGGTCGGCGGCGGCGACCCGATGGCGGCGATGATGGGCGGCGGCGCTGGGAGCACCAGCTACACCATCACCACCGACCCCGACGGCGACCAGGCCGCCTACCAGGAGAAGCTGCGCCAGGCCTTCGCCGACGTGGACACCGACAACGAGGTCGTGCTCGCCGACTCCGGCGGCATGGGTTCGGCGCTGGAGGTCCAGGTCACCGCGGACGACACCGAGACGCTGGAGGAGGCGGCCGACGAGGTCGAGGAGGCGGTGCGCGACATCGACGGCGCCGCCGACGTGGAGAACAGCATCGCCGCCGCGCTCCCCATGCTCCAGGTGGAGGTCGACGGTGAGAAAGCCGCCGAGGAGGGGCTGAGCCAGGCCCAGGTCGGCCAGGCCGTCTCCGAGGCCTTCCAGGGCGAGACCGTGGGCAGCGCCAGCATCGACGACCGCCGCCACGACGTGGTGGTGCACGTCAAGGGCGCGCCCGGATCGGTGGAGGACCTGGAGGACCTGGAGATCGCCGCGCCCGCGGGCGGCACGGTCGACCTCGAGGACGTCGCCGACGTCGAGGAGGTCGTGCAGGCCCCCGAGCTCAACCGCACCGACGGCGTCACCAGCGCCACGGTGTCGGCCTCGCCGACCGCCGACGACCTGGGCCGGGTCAGCGCCGAGCTGGCGCAGGCCCTGGACACCCTGGACCTGCCCGAGGGCGCCCAGGCCGAGATCGGCGGCGTCAGCGCCGACCAGAACGAGGCCTTCGCCCAGCTGGGCGTGGCCATGCTGGCCGCGGTCGTGATCGTCTACCTGATCATGGTGGCGACCTTCAAGAGCCTGATGCAGCCCTTCATCCTGCTGGTGTCGATCCCGTTCGCCGCCACGGGCTCGCTGGGCCTGCTGATGCTCACCGGCCAGCCGCTGGGCCTGCCGGCGATGATCGGGCTGCTGATGCTGATCGGCGTGGTGGTCACCAACGCCATCGTGCTCATCGACCTGATCAACCAGTACCGGGCGCAGGGCATGGAGCTGCGCGAGGCGGTTGTGGAGGGCTCCCGGCACCGGCTGCGCCCGATCCTGATGACGGCGCTGGCCACCATGGGGGCGCTGACCCCGATGGCGCTGGGCATCACCGGCGGCGGGGCGTTCATCTCCCAGCCGCTGGCCCTGGTGGTGATCGGCGGCCTGTTCACCTCGACGCTGCTCACCCTGGTCCTGGTGCCGGTGCTCTACACCATGGCCGAGGGCCGCAAGGAGCGCCGCGCCAAGCGCCGGGCCGCCAAGCGCGAGGCCGAGCTGGAGCGGGTGCGCGCCGAGCGGCGCGAGGCGGGCGCCGGGGACGGCGCCGACCGCGGCGCCGCGTCCGAGGAGCGGGCCGAGGTGGAGTGAGCCGGACCGGAACCCGCGCACGCGGGGAACCGGATCCCGGCCGGGGGCGGCGGGCGGCGGGTGCCGTCCGCCGCCCCCGTGCACGTCCGTGCGCTGGGACGGCGCCGTGCGAGCGCCCCCACCTGGCCTGATCGGCTTCGCACGGCGCACGGTGACACCGCCGCGCCGTTTTGCGATCCGCTGTTATCCCAGGCAAGCTGCCCCTTATGGATAGCAGGGACAGGGACCTCGACGACCTCGTCCGCCAGGAGCTGGGGGAGGAACCGTCGCAGGAGGCCAAGGACTACGCCCGCGAGCTGTACGAGAAGTACCGGATGAAGGTGTTCGGCTCGGACGCCGGCGACAAGGACGCGCAGACCGACGGGGCCGAAGGGGGCGAGTAGTGCTCGGGCCCGGGCCCAGCGAAGCACGGAAGGCACGCACCGAAGACGGACGGGGTCTCCCCCGCGGGGGAGACCCTTCGTCGTGTCCGGGGCCCTGCGCGTCCGCCGGCCGGGAGGGGCGGTCGCGCCGGCCCGGCAGGCCTCTCCCACTGCCGGGGTCCCCGGCCTGAGACGCGGGCGTCCCCTCGGACACGCCCCGTGCGCCGGTCCGGGCCGGACCGGCGCGGAGGGCCGGTCGGCGGGTCCTCTCCTCCGGCTCCTCCAGAGGCGGCCGACCGCCTCCGGCCGATGGGGCGTCCAGGAGGCGCGCCTCCACCGCGGCGCTCAGGCCGTGCGGCGGGCGGTCTCCGTCTCCGGGTCGTTCTCGACGTCCTCCGGTTCGGGCGCGGGACCGGTCTCCTCGGCCGCCTCCCAGACCATTTCGTACCAGACGGTCCGGCCGAGGCCGCCTGAGCGGTGCTCGGTGCCCCACTTGGCGGCCAGCACCTCCACCATGTCCAGCCCCCGGCCGTGCTCGGCGGTGTCGTAGGGGCCGCGGTGCTGGGCCCGGGGGTGCTCGGGGCTGCCCAGGTCGCGCACCTCCACCCGGGTCCACCCCGGTGCGGTGTGCACGCTGACCTCGAACTTGCCCCCGGCGGTGCCGGATGCGCTGTGCGTGATGGCGTTGGTCGCCAGTTCGCTGGTGAGCAGCGTCGCGGTGGCGACCTCGGGGCTGTGCGCCAGCGCCCGCTCGACGAAGCGGCGCGCGTGCTTGATCTGGTGGGCCAGGCCGGGGAACCTGCGGCGGGCCGGTGGCCCCGGCGCGTCGGGCGGTACGGGGTGTTCTGTCATGGTCATCGCCGGACGATCGATGGACGGATGGATCGTGCCCGGGCGCGGGGCGCGTCCGAGCGGGTCCTCGCCGGGCGGCGTCCGATGCCCGCGCGGGTCACGGCGCTGGAGGAATCGGTCGAGGACCGCTCGCTGGGGGACGGTGTGGACGTGTCGGGCGGCCGGCATCGGAGGGGGAGGACACCGGACGCGTTCAGGGGAGACGAATCCACGGACAGGATACGCCCGCTGACTTCCGGTGAGTCGCACGGGGGGTGGTGTGGGGCACAGGGCCCCCGAGCCGCAGGGGACGCGGAGCCTGCGGCGGGACGGACGCGGGGTCGGCACCGGCCGGACACACCGCTGCCGGCGGGGGAACAGGTCTGTCACGAAGGGCCGTGTTTCGGCTACGGTGCGTCTGAGATGTGGTCCCGGACACACGGGGAGGGCGATGCGTGCCGGGGTTTTGGCGGTGCATTCACCGCGGATTCACCGCGGCGAGCGGCGTCTTCGCCAGTGTCGGGGACGTCCGGGCACCGCCGGTCCGGCTCCCACGGCCGACGGGGCCCGCGGGCATCACCCCGTTGACCTTCAGGAGGACGTTCCGTGCCCGATTCCGCGCCCCGACGCACGCTGCCGCTGATCGGCCAGGCGGGCGGCGGGAGATCCAGGGCCACCTGCCGCCTGCGCTGCGGCGACGCCTGCTTCCACGAAGCCCCCAACAAGAGCGCCAACCCGTATTTCGGTGACATCTTCAGCGGCATGGTCTCGCGCCGCAACGCCCTGCGCGCCGGCGCGGTGGGCGCCGGGGCCGCGGCAGGGTTCGCCGCCCTGGGCGGCCTGGCCGCACCGGCCTCGGCCAAGCCGGGCAGGGGCGACCCGCGCCTGACCTTCAAGGGACTGAAGAGCACCCCGGGGACCCGCCCCGACGCCGTCGAGGTGCCCTGGGGGTACCGCCACCGCGTCGTGATCAGCTGGGGCGACCCCGTCCTGCCGGACGCGCCGGAGTTCGACTTCGACGGCCAGACCCCCGAGGCGCAGGCCAAGCAGTTCGGCTACAACTGCGACTACGTCGGCTTCGTCCCGCTGGACCGGGGACACGGCCACGGAAAGGGCAAGGGGAAGGGCCACGGCAACGGCAAGGGGTACGGGCACCGTCCCCGGCGCGGACTGCTGTGGGTCAACCACGAGTACACCAACGAGAACCTGATGTTCCGTGAGTTCTCCAACGACACGGCCACCGAAGAGCAGATGCGGATCGCCATGGCCGCGCACGGCGGCTCGGTCGTGGAGATCGTGCGGATGGGCGCCGGCGGCGCCTGGAAGGTCGCCAAGGGCCGCCGCCGGTTCAACCGGCGCATCACGGCCGAGACCCCCTTCGAGGTGACCGGACCGGCCGCCGGTAGCGAGCTGCTGCGCACCGAGGCCGACCCCTCGGGCACCGAGGTGCTGGGCATGCTCAACAACTGCTCCGGCGGGACCACCCCCTGGGGCACCTTCCTCACCTGTGAGGAGAACTTCCACCAGTACTTCGTCAACGCCGACGGCGCGCCGGAGGAGGCCCGGGAGAAGCTGGCGCGCTACGGCATGACCGGGGGCGAGTCGGGCCGCCGCTGGAACCGCGTCGACGAGCGGTTCGACCTGTCCAAGCACCCCAACGAGGCCAACCGCTTCGGCTGGGTGGTCGAGGTCGACCCGACGGACCCCTCGGCCAAGCCCCGCAAGCGCACCATGCTGGGCCGCTTCAAGCACGAGGGGGCCAACCCGCGCATCACCGAGGACGGCCGCGTGGCGGTGTACCTGGGCGACGACGAGCGCTTCGACTACATCTACAAGTTCGTCAGTGCGAAGAGGTTCAAGAAGGGCTCGGCCCGACACAACGCCACCCTGTTGGACACCGGGACGCTGTATGCGGCGCGCCTGACCGGCAACAGCCCGGCCGAGGAGATCGACGGCTCCGGCGAGCTGCCCTCCGACGGCGCCTTCGACGGCGTCGGCGAGTGGATCGCCCTGTGCAGCGACTCCGAGAGCTACGTCGAGGGCATGAGCGTGGCCGAGGTGCTGGTCTACACCCGCATCGCCGCCGACAAGGCGGGCGCCACCAAGATGGACCGTCCCGAGGACTTCGAGCCCAACCCGGTCACCGGCAAGGTGTACTGCGCACTGACCAACAACAGCGCGCGCGAGCCGGGCCAGGCCGACGAGCCCAACCCGCGCGGTCCCAACAAGCACGGCCACATCCTGGAGATCACCGAGGCCGGTGACGACGCGGGAGCCACCGAGTTCACCTGGGACGTGCCCATCGTCTGCGGGGACCCGGACGACCCGAGCACCTACTTCGCCGGGTTCGACAAGTCCAAGGTCGCGCGGATCTCCTCGCCGGACAACCTGACCTTCGACGACAAGGGCAACCTGTGGATCTCCACCGACGGCCAGAAGAAGCTGGAGATCAACGACGCGCTGCACGCGGTGCCGATGCGCGGGAAGTACAAGGGCGAGCTGAAGACCTTCGCCACCGTGCCGGTGGGGGCCGAGTGCTGCGGCCCGCTCATCACCGAGGACCAGAAGACGGCGTTCATCGCGCCGCAGCACCCCGGTGAGGACGGCACGGCGGAGGAGCCCCAGAGCACCTGGCCCAACGGGGACGTCCCGCGTCCGTCGGTGGTGGCCATCTGGCACGGCTGGGGCAAGGACATCGGCAGCTGACCCGGGCGGCCGCCGACCGGGCACCGGTCGGCGGCCGGTCCGCCGGGCCCCGGGGGCGTCGTGCCTCGCCGGGGCCCTCCCGTGCGCTCGGTGCGCGTCCCCCTGTTCCGAGATGGAATGATGGGACCCATGGTGCGAGAAGCAGACATTCCCCGGCTGGACGTGCCGAGCGCGGGGGTCCACCGCGCCGACCCCGAGCGCTACGACGGGCGCATGCCCTACCGGCGCAGCGGGCGCAGCGGCCTCGACCTCCCCGCGATCTCCCTGGGGCTGTGGCACAACTTCGGCGACGACCGGGCGCTGGAGACCCAGCGGGCCGTGCTGAGGCGGGCCTTCGACCTCGGCGTGACCCACTTCGACCTGGCCAACAACTACGGCCCGCCGCCCGGCTCGGCCGAGCTCAACTTCGGCCGCATCCTGCGCGAGGACTTCCGCGCCTACCGCGACGAGATCGTCGTGTCCACCAAGGCCGGCTACGAGATGTGGCCCGGCCCCTACGGCAGCGGCGGCGGGTCGCGCAAGTACCTGCTGGCCAGCCTCGACCAGTCGCTGGCCCGGATGGGCCTGGACCACGTCGACGTCTTCTACAGCCACCGGTTCGATCCCGACACGCCGCTCGAGGAGACGATGGGCGCCCTCGACGCCGCCGTGCGCTCGGGCAAGGCGCTCTACGCCGGGATCTCCTCCTACTCCCCGGAGCGCACCGCCGAGGCGGCGGCGATCATGCGGGAGCTGGGCACGCCGCTGCTCATCCACCAGCCCTCCTACTCGATGGTCAACCGCTGGATCGAGGACACCGGGCTGCTGGACACCCTGGAGGCCGAGGGCATGGGCTGCATCGTGTTCTCGCCCCTGGCTCAGGGCATGCTCACCGGCAAGTACCTGGACGGCGTCCCCGAGGGCTCCCGGGCGGCCTCGGGCAAGAAGTCGTTCCGCCCTGAATGGCTCAACGACGAGAGCCTGGAGACGGTCCGCGCGCTCAACGGCATCGCCGCCGAGCGCGGCCAGTCGCTGGCCCAGCTCGCCCTGCAGTGGGCGATGCGGGACCCCCGCGTCACCTCCGTGCTCATCGGCGCGAGCAGCGTCGGGCAGCTGGAGGACAGCCTGGAGGCGGTGCGCGGCCCGGAGCTGACCGCCGAGGAGCTGGACGCGATCGACACCCACGCCAAGGAGCTGGGGGTCAACATCTGGAAGCGCTCCAGCGACGGCTGACCGGGCCGCGCGGCACGGCCCGGGCCGGGGACGGCCGTCCCCGGCCCGGCCGCAGGCGGCGGGTGGGGCGGTGCAGGGGCCGGGAGACGAGGGAGAGGGGCGCAGGACGCCGATGGGCCGCACGACGATCGCGGTGCGCAGCGCCGAGACGGGGGACGCCGAGGCGATGGCGGAGGTGTTCCGCGCGGCCGGGGCGGCCGGATGGAGCCACTTCCTGCCGGAGGAGGAGCTGCGGAGCGAGCCCTTGCGCACCGCGGTGTTCGCGGCGGGGATCAGCGCGCCCGAGACGCGGGTCCTGGTCGCCGAGGAGGCCCCCGGCGCCGGGGGAGGGGCGGGCGGGATCGCCGGATTCACGCTGTGGCGGCCGCCGATGGGCCCGGCCGCATCGGCCGACGAGGCCGAGCTGCACTTGTTCTACGTGCACCCCGACCACTGGGGCGACGGCACCGCGCGCCTGCTGATGGACGAGGCGGTGCGGTCGATGCGCGCGCAGGGGCGCCGCCGGGCGCACCTGTGGACGGCCGAGCCCAACCACCGCCCGCGCGCCTTCTACGCCCGGGAGGGGTGGACGCCCGACGGCGGCCGCCGCTCCAAGACGCGCAACGGGGTCACCTTCACCGAGCTGCGCTACGGCAAGGAGCTGTGACGGCCGCATCCCGACGGCACGGGCGGGTCGGGACGGGCGCACCGCGCCCGCCCCGACCGCGGCCGGGGCCCGGCCGGCGTCGGCCGGGCCGGGCCGGGGCGGGCCGGGGCGGTCAGCCCTGGACGCCGGCCCTCTCGGACGGGTCGCCCTTGAGCAGCCCCATCATCCGGTCGGCCCCTTCGGGCTTGCGGGTGAGGGCGCTGACGGCCCAGACCGCCAGGGTCGAGGCGATGGCGCCGGGGACCAGCTCGTAGAGGACGTCGGAGAGGGTGTAGTACCAGACGATGGTGACCAGGGCCCCGGTGACGATGCCGGCGGCGGCCCCGGCGGCGGTGGTGCCGCGCCAGAACAGCGCCATGAGCAGCGGCGGGCCGAAGGCCGCGCCGAGCCCGGCCCAGGCGAACAGCACCAGCCAGAACACCAGGTCCTCCATGCCGGGGATGTACAGCATCCCCACCGCCAGCAGGCACAGGGCCAGGACCACCACGCGGCTGACCATGACCAGGCGGCGGGGGTTGAGGTCCTCGGCGTCCCGCTTGAGGATCCGCTGGTAGATGTCGCGGACCACGCCGGAGGTGGCCACCAGCAGCTGGGAGTCGGCCGAGGACATGATGGCGGCGAACACCGCCGCGACGAGCAGGCCCGCGACCACGCCCGGCAGGTACTCGCCGGCCAGGAACGGGAAGAGCTGCTCGCTGTCGGCGGAGGGGAGCGCGTCGACGCCGCCGTACACGGCTCGGCCGGACAGGCCGATGAACACCGCGCCCCAGCCCATCAGCACGTTCCACACCGTGCCCCACAGGGCCGCCGGGCGCAGGCTGCGCGGGTCGTCGATGGACATGTAGCGCACGATGATGTGCGGCTGGCCGGGCGATCCCAGGCCGATCCCCACCGCGGCGATGATGCCGCCGAAGCCGATGGCGTAGGGGTCGAGCAGGGCGGGGTCCAGCGCGCGCAGGGTGTCGAACATCGGCCCCCAGCCCAGCGAGGCCACCACCACGACGGGCAGCACCACCAGCCCGACGATCATGAAGACCGCCTGGACGGCGTCGCTGAGCGCGACCGCGACGTACCCGCCCAGCAGGGTGTAGGCCAGCACGACGCCCGCCGTGATCCACACTCCGGTGGTGTCGGCGACCCCGAACGTCCCGGCGAAGGCCTTGCCCCCGGCGGCGAACTGGGAGGAGACGTAGGCGGTCATGAACAGCACGATGACCACGACCACCAGGACGCGCAGGCCCTGCCCGCCGCCGAGCCGGCTGGCGAAGAAGTCGGGCAGGGTGATGTCCTTCATCTTGCCGGTGAACCGGCGCAGGCGCGGTGCGGCGAACAGGAAGAGGAACAGCTCGACCGTGGTGTAGCCGACCACCGACCATACGGCCGCGGCGCCGTCGACGAAGGCCAGGCCGGTCACGCCCAGCACCAGCCAGCCGCTGCGGCCCGAGGTCACCGCGCTCATGGCGACGACGAAGTGCTTCATCGCGCGGCCGCCGAGGAAGAAGTCGGTCATCGAGCTGGACCGGGCGCCCGCGGCGTACAGGGCGATGCCGACCAGCAGGAGCAGGTAGAGGACGAACGAGGCGACGATCGCCCAGTCGGTCTCGATGGACACGGCGGTATCGCTCACCGGGCCGCCCCCCTCTCCCGCGTCGCCGCGTAGCCGAGGACGGCGGCGGCCAGGACCAGGAGCGGTAACACGAACAGGGTGAAGGAGAGGGCGAAGGTCATGGGGGGTCCTCCGGTTCGATGGGGTCGTCGGCCCCGTGCGGGGCGGGGCCCGTGACGGTGGTCACGCAAGCTAGTGCCCGTGCGCCGCCGAACACGACCGCCTCTTAGCGGGACGCCGGTGACGAAGAGTGACCTCCAGTGACATATGCGACCTCTTGCTCGGAAGATCACCAGGGCGTGTGATCACGGTGTGATGCAACGGACGTGGAGTCGTGATCCATACCGGTCGGTCGGGCGCGGTGGCCGAGGGTCGGAACCGGGTATTGACACCCCGGCGCCCCGGTGGTCCACTGACGGCGTACCGCCTGCCGAACAAGCACTCGCTTGGCGCGACGTCCCGACTCCCCCCCTCACGGAAGGCCGAACGCCACGATGCCCGACGCCACATTGGCGGCGCGTGCCGCCGTACTCATGGAGCAGCCCGGATCCTGGCAGGTCGTCGACGTCGACCTGGCCGAGCCGCGGGCCGGAGAGGTCCGGGTGCGGTTCAAGGCCGCCGGGCTGTGCCACTCCGACGCCCACGCCGCATCGGGGGCCATGCCCGTCTCGCAGCTGCCGCTGATCGGCGGCCACGAAGGGGCCGGTGTGGTGGAGGAGGTCGGGCCGGGCGTGGACCGGCTCGCGCCGGGCGACCGGGTCGCCGCCCAGTTCGTGCCCAGCTGCGGGCACTGCCCCAACTGCCGCCGCGGCCGGCTGAACATGTGCGACCTGGCGGTGTTCGGGCTGGCCGGCTCGATGCCCGACGGCACCTTCCGCGCCCGGGTCCAGGGGCGCGACGCCGGCCAGATGACGATGCTGGGGACCTTCGCCGAGCGGGCCGTGGTGCCGCAGTACTCGCTGGCGCCCATCCCCGACGGCGTCTCCTTCGAGGCCGCGGCGCTGGTCAGCTGCGGCGTGGTGACCGGCTGGGGCTCGGCGGCCAACGCGGCCGGGGTGGGCTTCGGCGACACGGTGATCGTCATGGGCACCGGCGGGGTGGGGATGAACGCCCTGCAGGGCGCTGCCGCGCGCGGCGCGGCGCACGTCATCGCGGTCGACCCGGTCGCCTTCAAGCGCGAGGCCGCGCTGGGGTTCGGCGCCACGGCGGCGGTGGCCACCATGGCCGAGGCGGCCGACCACGCCCGCCTGGTCACCGGCGGGCAGGGCGCCGACGCGGCCATCGTGTGCGTGGGGAACCTGGAGCCCGGCCACGTGGCCGAGGCCTTCGCCGCGATCGGCCGCGGCTCGACCGTCGTCGTCACCGGCATCGGCGACGCCTCCGCGGTGGGGCTGCCGATCAACCTCTGGGAGATGGCGATGACCGGGAAGCGCATCCAGGGGACGCTGTACGGGACGGACACCCCGGGCGACGCCATCCCGCGCCTGCTGGAGATGTACAAGGCGGGCCGGCTGAAGCTGGACGAGCTCATCACGCGCCGGTACAAGCTCGACGAGATCGCCACGGCCTATCAGGACCTGCGCGAGGGGCGCATCATCCGCGGAGTGGTCCTGCACGGGGACGAGGGCGGATCCGGCTGACCGGGCGGGCCGGGCGGCCCGTTCTCGGGGCGCGGCCCGTGGAACGTGAATCAGCGATCGCCCGTCGGGGCCACCGTCAGGCCGGGTCGGTAAGTGTGCGTTAACAACGGAGGAAAAGGTCGCCGAAACACCGGGATTCCCCGTGTCCGCAGGGCTATCGGGAATCGTGCACGTGCACGGGCGTTTCCGGTCTGCCGCGGATCCCCGCCGAGGGCAAGCGGCCTCCGAACGGCGCCCGAGCGCCCCGGGCGGTTCCGGGGAGCGCCTGCGGCGCCGCGTTTTCCGGGCCGCCCGGGGCGCGATTTCGGACGCTACGCACGGGGGAGTTCGGGGTCGGGCGGAAGTGCTCCCCGGTCCTTCGAAATTGGACGATCGGATCCTCGTTGTGCTTTCTTGATGTCACGGTGACCGGTCGGTGTCCTGTGAGCCAGCACACTCGTTGAAATTCCGGGCACCGACCGTGAACCGGAAGAAAAGCACGTTTCGGTGGTCGTCGGGAGCGAACCTCGCCGGTGGCGCACGGGATCCCCACCCCCTGATCGCCCGCGGGTGCGGGGGAGTTCCCCGCAGCCCCGGCCCGGCGCGGTCGGCGGCCTCCGATGCACCGGTGCGAACGCACGCCGCGGTGCGGGCATCGCAGGGTTGGAGGCCTCTTTTGTGGTTGTTCCTGGTCAGACGACTGGTGAATTATCTGGTCCTGATCGTCGTGGCCACGACCTGCGCCTACCTCCTGGCGGCCTCCGCACTGAGCCCGCGCGTCAATTACGAGAACCAGAGCCCGCGCCCCACCGAGGCCGCGGTCGACGCGCGCCTGGACGAGCTCAATCTCAACGACAAGACACCGCTGGCCGAGCGGTGGGTGGTCTGGGCCGGCGACGTGGTCACCGGTGATTTCGGAAAGACCGTCACCGGCGCATCGGTCAACGACGAGATCGAGATCCGCGTCCTGGTCTCGCTGCGGCTGATCATCGCCGGCGTCGTGATCGGCGCGAGCCTCGGTGTGGCGATCGGCGCCTATGCGGCGGTCAAGCAGTACGGGTTGTTCGACCACCTCTCCACCGGCGCGGCCTTCACCGTTCTGGCCGTTCCCGCCGTGGTCGTGGCCATCACCCTGCAGGTCGCCGCCATCTGGGTGAACGACGTCGCCGGCGAGCAGATGCTGATCTTCAACGGCGAGGCCACACCCGGACTGGACGCCGGCTTCTTCGGCACCCTGTGGGACCGGATGAAGCACATGTTCCTGCCGACCATGGCCCTGGCGCTGTCCCAGTTCGCGGTGTTCAGCCGCTACCAGCGCAACATGATGCTGGACGTCCTGGGGTCGGACTTCGTGCGCACGGCGCGCGCCAAGGGGCTGACCCGGCGGGCCGCACTGCTCAAGCACGCGCTGCGCACCGCGCTCATCCCCACCGTCACCTACTTCACCTTCACCTTCGGCGTGATGATGGCCGGGACCACCTTCACCGAGAAGGTCTACAACTGGAAGGGGATGGGGTCCTGGCTGATCGACTCCATCGCCACCAACGACGTGCACGCCGTCGCCGCGGTCTCCTGCTTCATGGCGGTGTGCGTGATGGCGGCGGCGTTCCTGTCCGACGTGCTCTATGCCTGGCTCGACCCGAGGGTGAGGGTGAGCTGATGGCCCGGTCCCGCGTCCCGAACCGGCGCCCCGCGCCCCCGATCCCCGCCCAGGAGCCGATCCGATGAGCATGTCCGCAGAGCGCACCGGTGCGCCGGACGCGCCGGAGGCGGCCGGCCAGGAGCCGGCGCCCGCCCGCACGCCGGGCCGCTGGTCCGCCGTGCTGCGCCAGATGGCCGGGACCCGCCGCGTGCTGTTCGGCGCGGTCGTCATCGTGCTGATGGTCGTCATGGCCTGGGTGGGGCCGCTGCTGAGCCCCTGGGACTTCGGCGAGCGCGACTACTCCGCCTTCCTGCAGCCGCCTTCGGCCGACCACTGGTGGGGCACCGACAGCACCGGCCGCGACGTGTTCGTCAGCACCATGGTCGGCCTGCAGAAGTCGGTCATCATCGGCCTGCTGGTCGCGGTGCTGTCCACCCTGGTCGCGGCGGTGGTCGGGGCGTTCGCCGGGTACTTCCTCGGCGTCACCGACCGGGTCCTGATGTGGATCACCGACCTGATGCTGGTGCTCCCGAGCTTCCTGATCCTGGCGATCCTCTACCCGGTCCTGCGCGACCAGGGGTGGCTGGTCTTCGTCGGGCTCCTGGCGGCCTTCCTGTGGATGGTGACCGCCAAGATGGTGCGCGGCATGACCATCTCCCTCAAGGAGCGCGAATACGTGCTGGCCGCCCGGTACATGGGCGTGCCGGCCTGGACGATCATCTTCCGGCACATCATCCCGAACATGTCCTCGCTACTGATCGTGGACGCCACGATCAACGTCAGCTCGGCCATCATCGTCGAGACCAGCCTCTCCTACTTCGGGTTCGGGGTGCAGCCGCCGGACGTCTCGCTCGGCTCCCTGATCTCCGACGGGGCGAGCCAGGCCGTCACCCACCCGTGGACCTTCGTGTTCAGCACGGGCCTGCTCGTGCTTCTGGTCCTGGCCGTCAACCTCATCGGGGACGGGCTGCGCGACGCCCTCGACCCGCAGTCCGAGCGCCGGTCGTAGGGGAGAAGGAGAAATGACCGAGACCATCACCCGTACCGGTGCGGACGAGCCGGGCGCCGCCGAGACCGGCGCCCCCGTGCTGGAGATCGAGGACCTCCACGTCACCTTCCCCGGGCGGGGCAAGAGCCCCGATGTCCGGGCGGTGCGCGGCGTCGGCTACAGCGTGCGGCGCGGCGAGATCCTGGGCATCGTCGGCGAGTCCGGGTCGGGCAAGTCGGTGTCGTCCATGGCCGCCATGGGGCTGCTCCCCGACAGCGCGCGCATCACCGGCTCCATCCGCCTGCACGGCGAGGAGCTGCTCGGCCTGGACGACAAGGCCATGTCCGCCAAGCGCGGCTCCCGGATCGCCATGGTCTTCCAGGACCCCCTGTCCGGGCTCACCCCCGTGTACACGGTCGGCGACCAGATCGTCGAGGCCATCCGCGTGCACAACCCCAAGATGCCCAAGGACAAGGCCGCCGCGCGCGCGGTGGAGCTGCTCGAACTGGTGGGCATCCCCAACGCGGCCCACCGCTTCAAGTCCTTCCCGCACGAGTTCTCCGGCGGCATGCGCCAGCGGGTCATGATCGCCATAGCGATCGCCAACGACCCCGACGTCATCATCTGCGACGAGCCCACCACCGCGCTCGACGTCACCATCCAGGCGCAGATCCTGGAGGTCCTCAAGGCCGCCCAGCGCGAGACCGGCGCCGCCATCGTGATGATCACCCACGACCTGGGCGTGGTCGCCGGGCTCGTGGACCGGATGCTGGTCATGTACGCCGGGCGCCCGGTCGAGGTCGGCGCCGTGGACGACGTCTACCACCGCACCCGCATGCCCTACACCATGGGCCTGCTGGGATCGGTGCCCCGCCTGGACACCGACGAGCGCGCGCCGCTGGTGCCCATCAGGGGCAACCCGCCCTCGCTGAGCGACCTGCCGCCCGGCTGCCCCTTCGCGCCGCGCTGCCCGATCGCCACCGCCGAGTGCGACCAGGGCGAGCCGGAGCTGCTGGAGATCGGCGGCCAGGGGCACACCGCGGCCTGCATCCGCGCCCCTGAGATCGACCGCGAGGGCTGGACCGCCGCCGACGTGTACCCGGTCCCGGAGGCCGCCCCGCCGCCCGAGGCGCAGGTCCGCCGCGAGGACCGGGAGACGGTGCTCCAGGTCGACGGCCTGGTCAAGCACCACCCGCTGATGAAGGGCGCGGTGTTCAAGCGCCGGGTGGGCACCGTCTACGCGGTCGACGGGGTCGGCTTCGACATCGCCGAGGGCGAGACCCTGGGGCTGGTCGGCGAGTCCGGCTGCGGCAAGTCCACCACCCTGATGGAGATCCTCAGCCTGGAGCGGCCGCAGGGCGGGACGGTCGACCTGCTCGGCCGGCGCTCGGGCACCATGAACGCGCGCGAGCGCTTCGCGGTCCGCCGCGACGTGCAGGTGGTCTTCCAGGACCCGATGAGCTCCCTGGACCCGCGCATGCTCGTCTTCGACGTGGTCGCCGAGCCGCTGCGGACCCACGGCCTGCCCAAGGACCGGATGCGCGCGCGGGTGCACGAACTGCTCGACCTGGTGGGGCTGGACCCGGCGCACGCGGGGCGCTACCCCCAGGAGTTCTCCGGCGGCCAGCGCCAGCGCATCGGCATCGCCCGCGCCCTGGCCCTGGAGCCGCGCCTGCTGGTGCTGGACGAGCCGGTCTCGGCGCTGGACGTGTCCATCCAGGCCGGCGTGATCAACCTGCTCGACGAGCTGAAGGCGCGGCTCGGCCTGTCCTACCTGTTCGTCGCGCACGACCTGTCGGTGGTGCGGCACATCGCCGACCGGGTCGCGGTGATGTACCTGGGCCGGATCGTGGAGATCGGCGCGGTCGACCGGATCTTCAGGGACCCGGCCCACCCCTACACCCAGGCGCTGCTCTCCGCGATCCCCATCCCCGACCCGGAGAAGGAGCGCAACCGCTCGCACATCGTGCTCCAAGGGGACCTGCCCAGCCCGGCCGACCCCCCCTCGGGCTGCCGGTTCCGGCCCCGGTGCCCCAAGTTCGCCGGGCTGTCCGAGGCCGAGCGCACGCCGTGCATCGAGGTCTCGCCCGACCTGGAGGCCACCGGAGGCGACGACCACACCGCGGCCTGCCACTACGCGCAGGGGCGCTCCGTCGTCTGACCTCCCCTGCATCCCCCGCTCCGGCTCCGGCCGGCAATCCAAGGAGGAATGAGCAGTTATGCGTACGAGACGGACAGTGGCCTACGCCGCGCCGGTCCTGGCGCTGGCGCTCGCCGCCACCGCCTGCGGCGGTGGCGGCGACGACGGCGGCGGGGACGGCGACACCCCCACCCTTGAGGACATCGCGGCCTCCGACCTCAATCCGGTCCCGCGAGAGGAGCTGGAAGAGGGCGGCATCTTCGTCTACGGCAGCTCGCAGCCGGTCGACCAGCTGATGAGCCACCACACCGACGGCAACCTGGGCGCGGTGGTGGAGATCATCAAGGCCGTCATGCCGAGCGCCTTCCGGTACACCGACAAGGGCGAGGCCGAGCCCAACCCCGCCTACGTCGAAGAGTTCGAGATGAACGACGAGGGCACGGAGATGGACTTCGTGCTCAACCAGGACGCCGAGTGGTCCAACGGCGAGCCCATCACCTGGGAGGACTACGAGCAGCAGTGGAAGACGCTGTCCGGCCAGGAGGACGGCGACTTCGGTGCCCCGGGCGAGGTCTACGCCTACCAGAGCGTCGAGGACATCGAAGAGGGCGGGAACGAGTACGAGTTCACCGTCACCTTCTCCGAGCCGTTCGGTGAGTACGGCATGCTCTTCGAGAACCTGTACCCGAAGGAGGTGATGGAGGACGCCGACAAGTTCAACGAGGACTACATGAACGACATCCCCATCACCGCGGGACCGTTCGACTTCAAGGAGGTCGACGAGAGCTCCGACACCACCATCCTGGAGCGCAACGAGGACTGGTGGGGCGACAAGGCGCTGCTCGACGAGATCCACTTCCAGCCGGGCGACCCCGAGGGCCAGGCCCAGGCCTTCGCCAACGGGGAGATCGACGGCTTCTACGTCGGCTACACCGCCTCGACCTATGAGACGGCCAGCGGCCGCGAGGACGGCCACGTCACCCAGGCCATCGACAACGGCTACCGGTACATCGAGATGAACGCCGACCGCCCGGTGCTGTCGGACGTCGACGTCCGGCACGCGGTCATGCTCGGCATCGACCGCCAGGCGCTGGCCCAGCTCTCCCTGGAGAGCATCAACTGGCCCAGCGACCCGACCGCCAACCGGCTGCTGCGCTCCTCCGACCCGCACTTCCAGGACAACTCCGGCGACCTGGGGGAGCAGGACCAGGAGCGCTCCCGGGAGCTGCTGGACCAGGCGGGCTGGACCCTCGACGAGGGCGCCGAGGTGCGCACCAACGAGGACGGCGAAGAGCTGGAGATGCGGTTCTTCTGCCCGGCCGGCGTCAAGGCCTGCGAGTCCGAGGCCCAGGTGACCAAGGACATGCTGGGCGAGGTCGGCATCAAGGTCGTCACCGACTCGATCCCCACGGACGCGTTCTTCAACGACCACATCTACACCGGCGACTTCGAGCTGGCCTCGTTCGTCCAGGTCGGCAGCACGCCCTACGTCGGCGAGAGCTTCGAGAACTTCACCGGGCCGTTCGGCGACGACGGCGAGGACTGGGGCAACAACAACGCCCGGACCTCCACCGACGAGATCAACGACAAGTTCGACGAGCTGCGCCAGACGGTCGACCCGGACGAGTACGGCAAGCTGGCCAACGAGATCGACGCGCTGCTGTGGCAGAACGGCCAGGGCATCCCGTTCTTCCAGCGCACCGGCACCTACGCGATGGCCGACGACCTGGCCAACGTCGGCGGTCCGGGACTGCAGTCCAACTGGCACTACGAGGACATCGGCTGGACCACGCCGCAGGACTAGTGGTCTCCACCGGTCCCGTGACCGTGTCATGGCCGCCTCACGGGCCCTCGCCCGTGAGGCGGCCGGGCGGGTGCCCTCCCGGTGGGGGCGCGCCTCCGTTCCGGGGGCGGGTCCGTAACCGGACCGGAGGGCGTGTCATCCGGCCCTGAGTTCGGCGCGGGACCCCCGGAAACGCGCCGTGCTCTGATCGACAGCGGACGCGGCGGGGCCGGGGGTCCCTGAGATCCGGCCCCGGCCGCCCCCCCCGGGGGCACTGCCTGCCGCCCGCATAGACACCCTTGTTGATCTCGGGGAAGCCGGGGTAATACTCGCCGGTATTACCCCGGCTTCCCCGAGATCAACGGCGAGGAGGGGGCGCGCACCGGGGCGGGGCCGGGGCCCGCGCCGCAGTGGTCGCACCGCTCACAAGGACGCGGCCGACAGTTCCACCACTCCAGCGGACACCACCGACACCGGACGCCATGGGGCCGACGGGGCCCTTGCTCTGGTTTCGGTTCCGGTCTCCGAGTGCTCTCGGTGCTCTCGGTGCTCTCTCAGCGAATGAACGGCGGGGCGGCCGCACCGCCGTTCCGCGCCGTTCCGCTTCTTCTCGAAAGCCCCTGCGGGTCGACCGCCCTCCGAGCGCCTTCCTGACACTTCAGGGGCCGCCTCCTGCTCACGCGCCTTCGCGCAGGATCTGTTCCAGCTCGGCCTCGTCGATGATGGCGATGTCCTGGCCCTTGGCGCGGTACTCCTCGGCCTTGCGGCGCTTGCTGGTGGCCTGTGCGTGGTCGCCCACGACCAGCACCGTCACCTTCTTGGTGACGTTCTTGGAGATCGAAGCGCCCACGGCGGCGACCTCCCGCCACAGCTCGATCTTGTCGCGCCGCGTGTCGCTCAGGCAGACCACGGCGCCGTACAGGGGGCCGTCGGGGTCGGCGTCCAGGTCGGGCTCGGGGGGCTCGGCCTTGCTGTGCTCGTTCCAGCGCGCGAAGCGGCCCCCGGACCGGTCGAAGCGATCGCCGCGGCCGCCCCTGTCGCGCCTGCGGCACCACAGCGCCCGCCGGCCCGGGGACACGCGCCCCATGGAGACGTTCTCGGCCTCGCACAGCGCCTGGAGGGTGGGCGCGCCGCGCTCGCGCATGAGGGCCAGCACGATCTCGGCGCTGCCCTCGGCGTCGGAGAGCGGGTTGTGGTGGTCGAGGGGGAAGCCGATCCGCTCGCACAGCGTGGGCAGCTTGTGGTTGCGGCTGTCGGTCCACACGGCGTCGGCCAGCACGTAGGAGCAGGAGAAGTGCAGGTCGGGCACCTCGGTGGAGGTGTAGGAGCAGGCGCGCTCGATGACGTCCATCTCCATGCGGGCCCAATGGGCGACGACAGGGGCGCCGTCGGTGAAGGCGAGGATGCGCTTGAGGGCGTCGGGCCACTCCGGGGCGTCGCGGACGTCCTCGGCGGTGACGCCGCCGTTGTAGGGCGCCAGGGCGGGGTCGAACCAGTCGGCGGGGGCGGGAGGGCGCACGTACTCGAGGTGGCGCTCGACGATCCGGCCGCCGCGGACGCGGACCATGCCGACCCGGCAGACGCTGCCGTTGTCCTCGTTGGCCGTCTCGAAGTCCAGCGCGACCCAGGTGTCGTGCTCGGCCGCCTCCGGCCCGGCGGCCGTTCCTCCGGCGGACCCTCCAGCGGCCGTCGCCCGCCCGTCCTGGGCGGGGTTCTCCACGAACGGGAGCCCCTCCAGGGGGAGCGGGTCCCCGGTCCCGTCAACCATCAGTGCACCTCCACAGCCGCGGCCCTCGCCGACGGCACCCACGGATTGTCCCGTAGACCTGTGACGCCCTGGGGCGTCGCGAGACGCCTCGGGACATCCCCCGGGCCCGGGGACGCATCGCGGCGTCCGGGGGGTGCTCTGGGCGCCCTGGGACACCGAGGAAGGGCGAGGACCCTACCGAGCCGACGATATGCGGTCCGGGGGTGTCGCACGGCCGTACCGGCGCGACGGGGGATTTTCGGAGGACCCGAATGAGGCGGCGGACCTCTGACGGACGAGGACGGTGTCCTGCCAAGGGTGTGAGTTCGCCCGGTCGGTCTGACCTGGATGCGTCCGGAACGCGGTGAGCCGTTGTGTGGTGGTCGAAGGGGCCGCTGCTTCCATGGCCGGGCTCTTCGCCGGGGAAGTCGGACTTCGGGGCCCGGCAGCCGGGGACGGGCAGGCGGGACCGCCTGGAGGCGAGGGTCGGCAGTGCGTTCGTGAAGCCACACCGCACCAAGGGACGCGACTCGGACGAGCGTGAGAGCTTCGTAGGATCCCGGCTACTGAGCCTTTCGGAAGGCGCGTAAGGTGCGTGGGGTCCCGCCCCTGGGCCCGGGCGGGGCGCCTGCCGGGGCCCGCGGCTGCTCGGCGCATCGCGCCGCTCAGCGCGGCCTCAGCGCTGAGCACACGCGAACCGTGGCGTCCGTTCTCCGAACCTCACGGAATCTCCGGAATGCACAGGAGAGCTGCGCGTTCACAGCGGACCGCCTTCCCCGCGCCGCCGACCAGGAACTCTGTCCCCTGGTCCAGGGGCCTGGCCGCCGCTGACCCGTCCTCTCAGGCCACCGCGGGAAAGGCGGTGGCGGTCCCGTCCTCGGCGAAGCGCAGGCCCACCGTCCCGTCGGTCAGGTCGGGGGCGGCCCCGGGGTCCAGTTCCAGGTCGTTCTGGAAGTCCAGGCTGTAGATGCCGGGGGCGTCGCCGCCGAGCCCCTTGTCGGTGTAGAGGACTCCGTGCCACACGCCCCGGATGTCGGTCGGGACGCTGCCGCCCAAGGCGTCGTCGTTCCAGAGGCGGTCGCCGCTCCCGGAGGTGTAGACGTAGACGGCGGGGGAGGTGTGGCCGCCGTTCCAGCACACCAGCATCGACTGGTCGTCGTAGCGGCAGACCTGGTCGCGCATGCGCTCGGTCCAGTAGGCGGTCTCGCCCTCGGCGGCGTCGACCACCGCCCACTCGGGCGCCGGCTCGTCGCCGACGGAAGGGGACGACTCACGGCCCACCAGGAGGCGTGAACCGTCCATGGAGGAGACCCTTAGGGGCACGGCGGACTCGCCGCCCTCCTCGTCCCACAGGCGCCAGCGGAAGGCTCCGTCCATAGAACCGACGGCCGACAGCACGCCGACAGGGGGACCGGAGGGCCCGCCCGGCCCTGCATCGAGTGACTCGCCGTCCTGCCGACCCTCTTGGTCCTGCCGCCCTTCGGCGGCGTCGGCCGTCGACCAGCCGACAACCGTGCCGTCCACCACGGCTTCTGGGCGCAGCCGGCCCTCGCTCCACAACCGGTCGCCGCTCTCAGGGGAGAAGGCGACTGCGGTGCCATAGGAGACCACGACGGCGTCCTCGTCCGCGCCCACGGCGAACACGTCGTCGGGGTCGGGCGGAGGCCCGGAGGGGATGTGCTCGGCGCGCCAGAGCGGGTGGCCGTTGCGGGCGTCCGCGGCAACGACTTCCAGACGCTCCTGCCCGACGGCGTTCCCCTCCCCGGGGTTGCGCGTCTGGAAGGCGCCGACGACGACGGCCCGTCCGTCGATCTCGGTGAGCACGGCGCTGTCGGGGCGGGCGTCCACGACCGGCTGCCGGGTGGGCATCGACCAGAGCTCGCGCCCGCCGAGCGCGTCGTAGGCGTGCAGGCCGTCCTCGTCGCTGAAGTAGACGGTGCCCTCGTCCATTGCCAGGCGCAGTGCCCGGCCCTCTTCGCCCGAGCCCGCCCCGAGGTCGATCTCGGTGGCGGCGCCGGTGTCGAACTCCGTGGGGGGATCGAACACCTGGTCCTGGGCGCCTTGCTGCTCGGCGGTCCCGCCACTGCCGTCGGCGTCGGTCACGGAACAGGCGGGCGCCGCGAGGACGACGGCGGCGAGCAGCGGAGCGAGTCGCCGGGCCGGCCGACGCAGGGGCTCTCCGGTCTGCACGGAACACCTTCGGACGGAGGGGACGGGGCGCCGTCGCCGGCTCCGGCGGCGACGCGGGGGCACGAAACCCTCACTCTAGAGAATTTTCCGCGATTCGTCGCGAACGGGGCGCCCGGACCCGTAGTGCCTCGGGAACCCGCGGACGCACCGCCCGGGGATCCGCACTCGGACTCCTCCCGGGGACCCGCGCCCGCTTCCCCGGGAAAGGACGGGCGCCGCCCCGTGCCGATATCCGGAGCAGGCCGCCGGTAGGCGTTCAGCGCCTCCTCCCTGCCGCGCCCACGCCGTCTGCACAACGCCTGCCCCGGGGCCGCCCGGCCGCCCCGCCCGCTCCCGCCAGCGGGGCCGTTCCGACCGGGTCCGACGCTCCCGTCCTGAGCGCTCCTCCCGGTAGGGACCCGTCCATCTCCCGCCCTGGCCGGATCGCCCCAAAGCCGTCATGGCCGCGGCCCGGCCGGGATGCCGGGGCGCGCCGGAACATGATCGGGCTCGGCCAGGGCCGATCGGGGCAGGACTGGGCCTTCCCGGGGCCGGTCGAAGCCCGGCCGTGGCCGGGCCCGCCGACGGCGCACACCGCCGCCCGTGCCCCGCGCGCTGTTCTTCCGCGCCGTCTTCCTACGTCGGGACGTCCGGCCACGGGCGCCGCGGGGACCGCCCCCGGGTCCCACGCGCCCTGCCGTCCGTACGCCCCGGCCGCCTCAGCTCGGCGCGGCGTAGTGCGTCTCGGTCCGCCTCAGCCTGGCGTGGTGCGCCCTGGCCCAGCCCTCGCCCGCCCCGGCCCGGCGGGACCCGGCGTCGCCCTGGCGCGGCCCTGTCTCGGCCGTTCGTGCCTCGGCCTGGGCGGTCTCTCGGCCCTCCCTGGGGCCTGCCCTGCCTCGGCCCGGCCCTGCGTCGGCCCGGCTCCGCTCAGACGCCCACGGACTCCGCGGATCGCCAGCGCTCGATGGCCTGCGCCCGGTTGCGCACGTGCAGCTTGGCGTAGATGTGGTTGATGTGGTTCTTGACGGTCTTCTCCGACACCACCAGGTGGTCGGCGATCATCGAGTTCGACATGCCTCCGGCGACGAGGCGCAGCACCTGGGCCTCGCGGTCGGTCAGGCCGCTCTCCGAGCGCAGCGCCGCGGCGGCCGCCGGGCCGCGCACGGAGGTGATCGCGTCGACCTCCTCCTGTCCGGCCCCGGAGCGGGCCACCGCCTGTACCGCCTCGGCCAGCTCCGGCGGGGTGAACGAGCCGTAGGCCAGAGCGGCGGTGGCGCCCTGGGTCAGCGCCTCGCGGACCGCCTCGCCGTCGCCGGGGAAGGCGAGCAGGACCACCGGCGTGATCGCCGAGAGCTCCTTGATCGCCCCGGAGGGGCCCAGCGCGGGGATGCGGGCGCCGACCAGCGCCGCGTCGGGGCCGGTCTCCTCCGCGATCTTGACGGCCTCGGCGCCGCTCGCCGTCTCCACGACGGTGAGACCGGAACCGCGCTGGAGATTGGCGGCCAGGCCGGCGCGTATGACGAGGTCGTCGTCGGCGATGAGGACGGTGAGGGGAGACGAGAGGGTCATGGGGGCTCCTGGATCGTCGCTCGGGTGCAGCGTCGCTACTCTCCGCAGTCGGACCGGGCGTCCGAGTCCCACGGTCCGGGGCTCGGCCGCCCGCGCGGGCGACGTTTGTGGGGTAGTGGGGGGTCTGTCGCGGGGGTTGCCGGTGTTGCGGTACTTGTGCCCCGGATTGTCCGGACGTATGCCGCGCCGCCACATGACCGGAAGTGGCCGCACGAACGGGGTTCACGAGATCGTCAACGAGCCGCCGAAAACCGCCACGAACGTTTCGACACCCAAAATCCGGACAAGGCCCCCGCCGTGTCCGGACGGCCGTGTCGAGGGCACGACCGGACGGCCCGAGGAGGTCCTCACTCCCCCCCCCGGGAGATGGGAGAACGCCTCATACGACGCAGGGCGTCCGGGCGTGAGTCAGATGCACTCGCCATAGTCCGTGGTGAAGGAGGCGGCCTTGGCGGTCGAGTAGCACATTCCTACCGGGCCCGGTCGGGCGCCGGCGATCTCAGGGGACTGAAAGACGAGCAGCCCCTTTTCCGCGGCGCCAGGGAACACGAGCGTGTTCTCGTTCTGCTCTTCTCCGGCCGGGTAGCCGAGCTGAGGGCTATAGCTGAACGGCTCGGCCGGATCGATTCGCCCTCCCTCCGCGAGGACGTAGAAGTTCGACTGGTCGAAGCGGGGGACCTGGCCGCGAACGCCCAGGGACTGCCCGTTCACCGTGATCCGTACGCCTGTGCTCGTCCTTTCGGCGCCAGAGACATTGACATGAAGGGACGTCGCGCTCCCAGAGGAGAAGGCTGCGCTGTCGCCGGTGTCCGCGACTGTGGCCCGGGCCTCGATCGCTCCGTCGGCCCTCAGGTCGACGGCTTCCGGAGGCGCGGCTGCCGGTGAGGCGGTCGCGCCTCCATCGTCGTCTCCGTCCTGAGCGGTCTCATCGCCGCCCTGAGCGCCGCCGTCGACGCCTCGGCCGTCTCGACCCTCCCTGCTGTCCGACCCCGCTCCCGAAGAGGCGTCCAGGGCGGATGGGGCCGCCACGGTCGTCACGCCCGCCAGTGCGAGACCGGCGGCCGCTGCGAGGCCGATCATCAGGCCGTGCCGTGAACGCTTCGGGGGAGGAGCGGGAAGCGGGGACTCCATGTCCGTCCAGGTCGCTGTCAGGAGGGCCTGGACACCTGCGATGGGGGCGGCCGGTGTGCGCCCCGACCACTGGGTCACGAGCGTCGACACGAGCGCCGCCGCTTCCGGCCGGTCCTGTGGCTCTTTCGACAAGGCAGCACGGACCAGGGGCAGGAGTGGCTCCGGGACGCCCCGGAGGTCGGCTTCGTCGCGCATGATGCGGCGAGCGAGGACGTCCATGGGACCGGTTCCGAACGGCTCGCGCCCCGTGGACGCGAAGGCCAGGATCGTCGCCCAGGAGAAGACGTCGGAGCGATCCGTGGCCCCCTGGCCGGCATGAGCCTCGGGGCTCATCCACTCGGCGCCTCCCACTGGGCCGCCGGTTCGAGCGGAGCCGAAGCCGACCAGTTTGGGGGCGTCGGGGCCGAGGACGATGTCCGCGGGCTTGAGCCGGAGGTGCACGGCGTCCTGGGCGTGTACGCGGGCGAGGGCCTCGGCGAGCCCGACGCCCAGTGCGACGAGACGGTCGCCCGTGAGGGGGCCGCGGTTCCGCACGTAGGCGAAGAGCGTAGGGCCGGGGACGTACTCGACCGCGAGCCAGGGCGGCTCGGTGTCGATGTCGGCGTCATAGAAGCGGGGGAAGCACAGTCCCAGCGCGCGTTTGGCGAGCATGACCTCTTCGGCGAAGCGCGCATGGAACTCGGCATTGCCCACCAGCTCCTCGCGTACGGTCTTGACCGCGGCGAGGCCGGACAGGCCCTGCTGGTGGCCGGCGTACACGGCGCCCATGCCGCCGGCGGCGATCCGGCCGAGGAGGGAGTACGGTCCGATCTTCCGTGGGTCCCCCCTGCGCAGTGGGGCGAAGCGGGCCGGGACGAGGGGGGGAGGGTTCGCTCATTGCGCGTCGGTTCTAACGGAAGACGGGAGTGGGGGTGCATGGGGAGGACTCCGCCCTCTCCGTGTCGTTCTGGAGGGCGGAAGAAGAGTCCTCCGCGAAGGGAGAGTACACGGACACTCCGACGCCTGAAGGATCCGCTCGGTTCGGTCCGAGAGCAGCCGAATCCGGAGTCGCAGGCGAGTGCGGACGACAGGGCACCGGAAGTCCGCTCACGGGGTCCGGGCAGGAGACGCTCCCCGATCACCGGTTCCGCCCGGCCCTCGCCGCTTGGCGGGGCTCAGGCGGAGGTCGGCGGGGCCACTGTCCCGGGGCGGTCGCCCCACGCTCGGGGAACCGGTGGGCGGCCGCCGGATGCGACCGCCCACCGGCCCTTCCAGAGCGGACTCGTCGACGGGGCCCTCACCGTGCTCCGCTCGTCCGGGGGGACTGCTCCAGGCCCAGCTCGGCGCGGAGGAAGCGGCGCAGGTGGGACCGGGCCTGGTCGATGTCCAGGGGCGGGGCCCCGCGCAGGCGGCGCAGGGCCAGGCCGTCCACCAGGGCGTTGAAGCGGGTCGTCGTCTCGGCGACGTCGGTGCAGGCGAACGCCCCCTCGACGCAGCCGCGGCGGATCAGCTCGGCCACCCGGTCGGCCCACTCCTCGTACCGGCGGCGCTGCCGGTCGTCGGGGGCCGCGTCCGCGCTGGCCGCCCAGTTGTCGAACCACAGCCGCCAGTGCCGGTCGGTCTCGGCGTTGAACACCCCGTCCACCAGGACCTCCAGCCCTTCGGCCGCGGTCGGGCGGGACAGCATGCGCTCGCCCAGCGGCCGGTAGTAGCCGTCGATCTCCATGGAGACGGCCTCGGTGAGGATCTCCTGCACGCCGCCGAAGTGGTAGGTCACCGTGCCGACCGACACCCCGGCCGCGCGCGCGATGTCGCGCAGCCCCACGCGCCCGGCGCCCTTCTCCGCCACCAGCGGTACGGCCGCCTCCAGGATCAGCCGCCTGCGGACCTCGGTCGGCTGGCGGGTACGCCTGCCCGGGGCGACCGCTCGGCGCTTGGGGCCGGAGCGACGGTCCTCCGACGGCTCCGCTCCGGAGGAGGGGGCGGGTGCCTCGGGCGCCGCGGCGATCTCCTCGACATCGCCCCCGGCGCCCGCCGTCCCCGGGCCCACGTCCGCGCTCATCCCGCCGTCCTCGGGATCTCGCGCCGCCACTCCCGGCTCGCGACCGTCTCCTCACCGGAGCGGGCCTCCACGGAGCTCTGCACGACGAAGTGCTCGGCGGTGGCGGTGAGCTCGCTCGACGTGCGCACCGTGATGTCCCATCCCTCCCGTTGCATGCGGATCTCCCACCGGGAGCCTGCCATGGCCGAAAGAGGGTCGTCGACCCGGATCCTGTAGTACTCGCGGGCCTTCTCGGCGTACACGAGCCCGTCCGGGTAGGTCCGCGATCCCCCGTAGTTGGGGTCGACGTCCAGGACCCATTCGCCGGTGCCCACGTCGTGCGTGACGAGCCGCTCCGGGCGCCGCTCGCCCTCGCCCAGCACCACCGGCAGCGGCGGGGCCTGCTCCGGTTCCTCGAACACCACGGGTGCGCGGCCGGCGTCGAACCCGGCGCGCCGCTCCGGAAGCAGCAGCGCGCTCTGCGACGGCCACACCGTCAGCGACTCACCGCCCGGTTGCGGCCACACCCACGGCCAGTAGGCGGTGGACACCGCGACGCGGATCCGGTGCCCGGCAGGGAAGGCGTACCCCGTGCCGGTGAGCTCGACCTCCACGTCCTCGGGCGTCCCGGGCTCCCAAGGGACGATCCGTTCACGCCCCTGGCGCGACGACAGGTTCATCACCCCGCGCGTCACGAGCGTCGACGCCCCGTCGGGCGCCACATCGCAGACGCGGACGACCACCGTCCCCTTGGGGCGGTCGCAGTCCATGCGCAGCCGCACCCGCGCGCGCCCGAGGACCTCGGTCCGGCGTTCAAGGGGCGCGGAGTCGAAGCACGTCGATCGCCCGTCCTCCTCGCGCTGGTCCGGCGGCAGGTCGGTGGCGTTGCCGTAGGGGAAGAACCGCCCGGCGTCCACCCCCGTGTGCTGCGGGCTGTGCACCGTGACGGCACCGGCCTCGACCCCGCCCCCGGCCCCGCCCAGGGCGTGCTCGGTCCACGCCGTCGAGGGGGAGGGCCAGGCGTCGTCGGAGACCCAGCGCCCCTCCCGGACGGGGTAGGCCGTCGCCGGGGGCACCGGATCCTGGATGTAGGAGCGCAGCAGCGGCGTGTCCATCGCCCCGTTGTCCGCCCCCTTGAGCCAGTGGTCCCACCAGCGCACCGTCTCCTGGAGGAAGCCGATCTGCGGTCCCGGCTCCAGGGGCCGGTCCGGGTACTGGTGCGCCCAGGGGCCGATGACGCCCCGCACCGGCCCGGGCAGGTTCTCGGCCAGCCGCAGCACCGTGTCCCGGTACGGGTCGGCCCAGCCGCCCACGGCGAGTACCGCGGCCTCCACCGCCGTGTAGTCCTCGCACACGCTCCCGTGGCGCCAGTAGCCGTCGCGCGCCTGGTGGTCCAGCCAGGTGTGGACGAACGGCTCCAGGGCGTCCAGGCGCTCCCTCCACATCGGCAGCCACTCCTCGCCGACCGCCGCCGGGTCCGGCGGGCGCGCGGTGAAGGCCAGCATCGTGCCCGACCACCCGGCCATGTCGATGCCCAGCACCGACCCGCCGGTGTAGTGGACGTCGTTGTCGTAGCGGTCGTCGGTGGAGCACACCGTGACCACCGCCTTCAGCGGCTCGGGGCGCAGCGCCGCCAGCTGGAGGGAGTTGAAGCCGCCCCAGGAGATGCCGAACATGCCGACGCGGCCGGTGCACCAGGGTTGTGCGGCCAGCCACTCGATCACGGCGACACCGTCCTCCAGCTCCTGAGGGGAGTACTCGTCGCGCATCACGCCTTCGGAGTTGCCCGCGCCCCGCAGGTCCACCCGTACCGACGCGTACCCGTGGCCCGCGTAGTAGGGGTGGCGCTCGGCGTCGCGCGGCGCCGTCCAGTCGCCCTTGCGGTAGGGCAGGTACTCGAGCAGGGCGGGCACCGGCTCCTCAAGGGCGTCGGTCGGCAGCCACACGCGCGCGTGCAGCCGGGTGCCGTCGCGCATCGGGATCCACATCTCGCGCATCTCGATGTCGCGCGGGAACTCCTCGCGGTACTTCATCTCCCCCGTCTCTCTCCTTCATGTGGTGGGCGGGCCCGTTCGGGCCCAAGGGGCCCGGGGCCCGTACGGGCCCCGGGCGAGGCGCGGCGGGGCCCCTCACTCCCCGCCGCGCCGGATCCGGTGGCCCCCGCCGAGGTCGATCCATGCACCGTCGGCGCCGGTGGCCTCGGCTGCGTCGGCGGCCTGGGCGGTGCCGGGGAGCGGTGTGCTGGAGCCCCGAGCGGTACCCGGCCCCTCGGCCCCCTGAGCCCCGGCGGGGGCCGGCTCCAGGACGGCCTCCAACAGGCGACGCGTGTAGGGGTGGTTGGGCCCGGTGAAAACGGCCTCGACCGGACCCTCCTCGACCACGCGCCCGTCCTTCATCACCGCCACCCGGTCGGCGATGCCGCGCACGACCGCCAGGTCGTGGCTGATGAACACGAACGCCAGATCGCGCTCGGTACGCAGGTCGTCCAGCAGCGCCAGCACCGACGCCTGCACCGACACGTCCAGTGCGGTCGTCACCTCGTCGGCCACGACCACGTCCGGGCCGCCGGCCAGCGCGCGTGCGATGCCGATCCGCTGCCGCTGTCCGCCCGAGAGCTGCTGGGGCAGCCGATCCGACAGGGCGGGGTCCAGTGCCACGTCCTCGATCACCCCGCGCGCGCGGGAATCGGCGTCCGACCGCGAGGCCAGACCGAAGAAGTGCAGCGGCCGGCGCACGGCCTCCCGCGCGATCCTGCGCGGGTTCAGCGACGTGTCGGCGTTCTGGAACGCCAACTGGATGCGGCGCCGGACGGCCATGGGGCGTCGGCGGGCCCCCGCCGAAAGGTCGCCCTCCTGCTCGCCGTGCAGGCGCATCCGCCCCGACGCCGGGGAGCGCAGGCCCGCCAGGGACCACGCCAGCGTGGACTTGCCGCTGCCGGACTCGCCCACAAGGGCGAGCACCTCGCCCTTGCGCAGTCCCAAGGACACCCCGTCCACGGCGCGGCTGCGGCCGTATTGGACGACGACGTCCTCCAGGGTCACCACATCAGGGGCGTCCTCGGGCACCGGGGCGCGGTCGCGCACGGTCCGCGTCCCGTCCTCGCCGACCTCGGCCAGCCCCTCGTCGGACACCCGCGGAACGCTGGCCAGGAGGCGGCGCGTGTACGGGTGGCGCGGGGAGGCGAACAGCTCCTCGGCCAAGGCCGCCTCCACCACCTCGCCCTCGCGCATCACCACGACGTGGTCGGCCATCCGCGCCACCACGCCCAGGTCGTGGCTGACCAGGACCGTCGCCAGGCCCAGCTCGGCGCTGAGGTCGGCCACCAGGTCTAGGATGCGGGCCTGGGTGACCACGTCCAGCGCGGTCGTGGGCTCGTCGAGTACCAGCACGCGCGGGCGCGCGGCGAGCGCCATCGCGATCGCCACCCGCTGCTGCTGGCCGCCCGAGAGCTGGTGCGGGTAGCGGCGTCCGATCCGGTCCGGCTCAGGCAGGCCGACCTTCTCCAGCAGCGCGCGCGCTTCGGCCCGGCGGTCGGCGCGCGACAGGGGCCGGGCCAGCAGGGCCTCCTCCAGCTGAGTGCCGACGCGCATCGACGGGGTCAGGGCGTTGCCCGCGTTCTGGCCGACCATCGCGATGTCGCGGGCGCGGAGCGCCTTGAGGTCGCGGTTCCCGAGAGAGAAGACGTCGCGGCCGGCGACCTCCACCGATCCGGAGGTGATCCGCGAGCCGTGGCGCAGGTGCCCCAGGAGGGCGCCGGCGACGGTCGACTTCCCGCTGCCGGACTCGCCGACCACCGCCAGGGTCTGCCCAGCGGCGACCTCGAAGGACACGTTCCGGGCGACGGTGATGTCGCGCCCGCCGGCCCGGTAGGCCACGGAGAGGTCCTCCACCTTGGCGGGGACCTCACGGCGGTAGATGCCCTCGCCCTGCCAGGTGGTGGCATCGGTGCGCCCCTCGGACGGGCCGCCGGCGCCACCCGCGGTCTCCTCCCCGGCCTCCTGCTTCGGTTCCTGCTCGGCGCTCACTGGGCCTCCTTCACGCGGTCCACGCCCCACGCCTTGGCGAGGCCGTCGGCGGACAGGTTCAGCCCGAGCACCAGCGTGGCCAGGGCGACGATCGGCGCCAGGGACGCCCACGGGACCACCGTCATGGCGGTGCGGTTCTCGGCGATCATCAGGCCCCAGTCGGGCGTGGGCGGGTTCGCGCCGAAGCCTAGGAAGGACAGCGAACTGATCAGCAGTACGACCCAGGAGGCGCGCATCGCGAACTCGACCGAGACCACGTCGGCGATGTTCGGCAGGACCTCGCGCACCAGGATGGGGAAGGTCCGTTCGCCGCGCGCGCGGGCGGCGGTCACATAGTCCAGCGGGGCGACGCCCATGGCCGCGGCGCGCACCACCCGCACCACCTGCGGGGCGTAGACCACGGTCACCGCCAGGACGATCACCGCCGGACCGGCGCCCAGCACGGTCACCACCACCAGCAGTGCGAGGATCGGCGGGACCGCGAGGACCGCGTCCAGGACCCGCATCACCAGGTCGTCCAGCCGGCCGCCCTTGAGCGCGGCGGCGCATCCCACCAGGGTGCCCAGGGCGACCGCGCAGGCGGTGGCTGCGAACGAGACCGTGAGGGCGTACCGGCCGCCATGGAGCACCCGCGCCAGCACGTCCCGGCCGAGCGCGTCGGTGCCCGCCCAGTGCCCGGCGCTCGGGCCGAGCAGGGCGCTGCCGGGCGCGTTGGCCGTGGGGGAGTAGGGGGTGAGCAGCGGTGCCAGCAGGGCGATGAGCACGTGCACCGCCACCAGGACCAGGCCCGCGGTCGCGGGCTTGGAGCGCAGCATCGAGCGCAGTGTGGCGCGGGCCGTCCCGGCCCTGCGGGCCGGCCTGCCCTTCGCGGCGCCGCCCGTGTCCACGGGGTTCGGTTCCGCCTCGCTCATCGGGCGCTCCTCTCACCGGTGCGCAGGCGCGGGTTGAGCGCCATGGCCGCCAGGTCGGCGGCGAGGTTGCACAGCACGTAGACCACGGCTCCGACCACCGCGACCGCCTGCAGCACCGGCAGGTCGCGGCTGTGCACCGCCTCCAGCATCAGCTTTCCGATGCCGGGGTAGTTGAAGACGTTCTCGACCACGACCACACCGCCCACCAGCCAGGCGACGTTCATCGCGATCACGTTCAGGGTGGGCAGCAGTGCGCTGGGAAGCGCGTGGCGCACCACCACCCGCCACGCGCCCAGCCCCTTGAGCCGGGCCGTGGTGACGAACTCGCTCGCCATCACGTCGATCACGCTGGTGCGGGTCATCCGCACGATGTAGGCGGTCATCACCACCGACAGCGCGACCGTGGGCAGCACCACCGCGGGCAGCAGGTCGCCCACCGGGGCCGAGGCCTCGTCCAGCACCACCGCCGGCAGGACGGGGACGGTGATGGACAGCGCCAGCACCAGCAGCGTGGCCACGACGAACTCCGGCACGCTCATCCCGGCCAGGGTGAGCGAGGAGATGAGCGTGTCGGGCCAGCGGTCGCGGTAGAGCCCGGCGACCACGCCCAGGACGATGGAGGAGGTGACGGCCACCGCCACCGTGGCGGCGGCGATCAGCAGGGTGTTGCGCAGGTGGAGCCAGAGGGAGCCGGCGACCGGCTCGCCCGAGACGAGCGAGGTGCCGAAGTCGCCGCGGACGGCCCCGGCCGCCCACTCGACGAAGCGCAGCGCCGCGGGGCGGTTCAGGTCGAGCTGGTCGCGCAGGGCCGCCACCGCCTCGGGGGTGGCGTCCTGGCCGAGCACCTGGGTGGCGACGTCGCCGGGCAGCAGCTGCACCGCGGCGAACACGAGCAGCGCCGCCAGGAGCACCGTGCCGGCGGCCGAGAGCAGGCGCCGGGTGAGGAAGGTGAGCATCAGGGCCTCAGTCCGATCGAGCGGTAGTCGAACTCGAATCCGGTCTCGCGGTAGTTGAGGACCTCCCGGGACAGGCCGACCAGGCGGTCGGCGAACATCGGCGTCATGGCGCCGCCCTCGTCCACCACCAGGCGCTGGGCGTCCTGGTAGAGGCCCTTGCGCCGGTCGGGATCGCGCGTGCGGCGGGCCTGGTCCAGCAGGCCGTCGAAGTCCCCGTTCGACCAGGCGGTCTCGTTGTAGGAGGAGCCGCTGCGGAAGACCTGGTTGAGCAGCTGGTCGGCCGGGCGGCCGGTGTACCAGTAGGTCGCCATCAGCGGCTTGTTCATCCAGATCTGCGTGTAGTAGGAGTCCGCCGAGGCGTTGCGCACGGTCACGCCGATCCCGGCCTCGGCCGCCGAGTCGCGGTAGGCCAGGGCCATCGGGGTGAACACGGGGTCGTAGGAGGAGGTGTACAGGTCCACCTCCAGGCCCTCGGCCCCGGCCTCCTTCAGGAGCGCGCGGGCGCGCTCGGGGTCGCGTTCCACGGAGTAGTCGGTCCAGTAGGGCGTGCCGGGCGGCACGGGGTTGTCATTGCCCGGAACCCCGGTGCCCTGGAGCGCCACGTCCACCACGTGCCGGGGGTCGTAGGCCAGCTTCATCGCCTTGCGCACCTTGGGGTCGGTGAACGGCTCGGCGGTGGTGAGCATCGGCAGGACGTACCACTGGGCGTTCACCGAGCGCGCGATGGTGGCCCGATCGGAGGCCTCGACGACGCGCGCGGTGGCGAAGTCCAGGTTGGTCTGGGAGATCAGGTCGATCTGCCCGGCGAGGAGGGCGTTGGTGCGGGCCTGGATGTCGGTCATCGAGTACATCTCGATGGCGTCCAGGACGGGCGGGCCCTCCCAGTGGTCGTCGTAGGCGACGATGCGCCCGCGGCCGCCGGGGGAGAAGGACTCCAGGCGGAAGGGGCCGGTGCCGATCCCGGTGCCGCCGATGGCGTCGCCGGAGCCCTCCGGGATGACGTAGCAGTTGTAGTTGGTCAGCAGCGCGGGGAACTCGAAGTTGGGCTCCTTGAGCTCCACGACCAGCACGCCCGGCTCGGGCGCGGTCACCTTTCCGGGGTCGACCAGCGGCGACAGGACCGTGCCCTGCGGCGAGGCGAGGTCGGGGTCGACGAGGCGGCGCAGGGTGTAGGCGGCGTCGGCGGAGGTGAGACGGGCCCCGTCGTGGAAGCGGACCCCGTCGCGCAGCCGGAAGGTCCAGCGCACGCCCTGCTCGTCGGATTCCCAGGACTCGGCGAGGTCGGGCGCGGTCTCGCCGTCGGCGTCCATTCGCACCAGGCGGTTGTACAGCGCGCCCAGGTACTCGTAGGCCGAAAGCGAGCCGGCCGGGTCCAGGGTCTCGGCCTGGGAGGCCGGGGGGCGGGCGATGCGCAGCACGCCTCCGGCGGCGGGCGTGCCGGCCGCGGCCCCCTGGGACAGCACCGGCGCGGCGGAGCGGCCGCCGGGGGAGCAGCCGGAGAGCAGGGCGGCGGCGCCGACGGCGCCCAGGCCGCCCAGCAGGGCCGTGCGGCGCGGGACGGCCGGCGGCCCGCCGCCGCCCTCGCGTGAACGCGGCATGGGGTCATTCCCCTCGTGGTCGATGGGTCGGGGATGGTCGGGGGACAGGGGGATCGTTCAGCGAACGGCTGATTCGTTCGGTGAACGATTGATGTGAGTCACGAACGATAGGTGAGGGAAAAATTTGGTTCAACCCCTGGCAAAGCGGGTACACCCCCTGGGTTTGTTGCGGTCTCGCCGCAGTTCACGGCCGCGAAGGCGGAGGGGGAGGCGGGCGCCGGACGCGCGGTGCCCGCGCGGCCGGGTGGTGCACGGGAATGAGACTTCGGCCACGTCGTCCGAGGGGTGTGTGCGACCGTGGAGGCGGCCGGTCTGCACCGGTGGCCGAGCGATGAGGGGGACTGTGTGGGAGGCCGTGTGGGGGACAGGGTGGCCGAGGCCGCGATCCAGGTGGAACTGGTGGACCGCGACGGAACGACGGTGGGGACCGACGGCAAGCTGGACGCGCATCTGGCGCCCGGGCGGCTGCACCGCGCCTTCTCCGTCTTCCTGTTCGACGGCCGGGGCCGCCTGCTGCTGCAGAAGCGCGCGGCCGGCAAGTACCACTCGCCGGGCGTCTGGTCGAACACCTGCTGCGGCCACCCCGGCCCGGGCGAGGCCCCCTTCCTGGCCGCGGCCCGCCGCACCGCCGAGGAGCTGGGCGCGCCGCCCGTGATGATGGCCGAGGCGGGGACGGTCGTCTACGAGCTCCAGGACCCCGACTCGGGGCTGGTGGAGCGCGAGTACAACCACCTGTTCGTCGGAGAGGCACCGGAAGGACTGGACCCGGACCCCGAAGAGGTGGCCGAGGCCTCCTTCGCGACTCCGGTGGAGCTGGCCGCCCTGCGTGAGCGCCATGCCTTCTCCGTCTGGTTCACGACGGTCCTGGAGGCGGCGCTGCCGGAGATCCGCAGGCGCCTCCCTCGCGCGGGGTGGTAGCGTCCCGGCCGTGAAGCACTGACGCCCTTTTCCGCGAACCGGCGCCGTCGAGCCCGACTCCGGCGCCCGCCGCGCATGCCCGATCGGGCGCGCGGCACCGTCGCCGAGTTGAGGAGTGCTTCCCGATGCAGAACGAGCGCGCGCACGGAGCCGCGGAGAATGGAGCCGCGGAGAGCGCCGCCGATGACACCGTCGAGAACGATGCCGGGGCCGGCACCGTCGGCCGCGGGGTGGACACCGCCGCGGGCACCGCGGCGAACGAGGGGTTCCTCGCCCCCCTCGCGGACCGGCTCGCGGCCCTTCCCGCCGTCGAGGCGGTGACCCTCGGGGGATCCCGGGCCCTGGGAACGGCCGGACCCGACAGCGACTGGGACTTGGCGGTCTACTACCGGGGCGCCTTCGACCCTGAGGACCTGCGGAGCCTGGCACGCGAGCAGGAGTGGCCGGGCGAGGTCTCCGAGATCGGGGGCTGGGGAGGCGGCGTGTTCAACGGGGGCGCGTGGTTGACCGTCGAAGGGTGCAAGGTCGATGTCCACTACCGCGACCTCGACGTGGTCGAGCACCAGCTGGCCGAAGCGCGCGAGGGCCGCTTCCACCACGAGCCCCTGATGTTCCACCTGGCGGGCATCCCCAGCTATCTGGTGGTGGGCGAACTCGCCGTCAACCGGGTGCTGCGGGGGCGGCTGCCCCGACCGGAGTACCCGAGCGCACTGCGGAGGACCGCTTACGAGCGCTGGAGCGCGACGGCGCGCCTGACTCTGCTCTACTCCGAGGCCAACCACGCGCCCAAGGGCCTGCGGCCCGAGGCCGCAGGCGCCATCGCGACCGCCGCGATGCAGGCCGCCCATGCCGTCACCGCCGCGCACGGCCGGTGGGTGACCAACGAGAAGACCCTGCTGGCCAACGCCGGCCTGGGCCGGATCGACACGGCATTGGCGCACCTCTTCGCTCAAGGGACCGCCCCGGAGTCCCTCCCTGAATCGGTCGCAGCATCCCTCACCGAGACACGAACCCTCATCGAATCGTCCTTCACCGAGGCCGAGAAGGTTCTGCCCTTGGAGGAGGGATGCCTGGGCGACGGATGAGCCGGACCGGGGCGGCGGGGGCGGCGGCCGCCCCCGCCGCCCCGGCTCCGACCGCCGTGGCCGGAACCGGCCGACGGCAGCGTTAGCGGGGGGCGTCCGGCGGGCATCGCCTTCTTCGGGGACGCCCGGTCTCCGCCCGTGTCCCGTGTCCCGTCCACGGAGGACCGCACGCCCATGGCCGACCGCACCGCCCGCCGCCCGCGCCCCGCCTGGCTCGACCGGGCCGTCCTGTACCAGATCTACCCGCAGAGCTTCGCCGACTCCGACGGCGACGGCATCGGGGACCTGCGCGGCATCGCCTCGCGCCTGGACCACCTGGAACGGCTCGGCATCGACGCCGTCTGGATCAACCCCTGCTTCGCCTCGCCCTTCCACGACGCCGGCTACGACGTCTCGGACCACTTCTCCATCGCCCCGCGCTACGGCACCGACGAGGACCTGGCCCACCTCGTCGAGGAGGCCGGGCGGCGCGGCATCCGCGTCCTGCTCGACCTGGTCGCCGGACACACCTCCGACCAGCACCCCTGGTTCAAGAAGGCCGTCCAGGACCCCGAGGACGACCGCTACATCTGGTCCGACCGCCCGGTGCGCGGGTTCGTGCCCTCCCCGGGCCCCCGAGAGGGCCACTACCTGCCCAACTTCTTCGACCACCAGCCCGCGCTCAACTTCGGCTACGCCCACCCCCGCCCCGGCCAGCCCTGGCGCCGCCCCGTCGACGCCCCCGGCCCCGAGGCCAACCGCCGCGCGCTGCTGGAGGTCATGGACCACTGGCTCGGCAAAGGGGTCGCCGGCTTCCGCGTCGACATGGCGCACTCGCTGGTCAAGGACGATCCCGGGCACCGGCGCACGGCCGAGGTCTGGACCGGGCTGCGTGCCCGGCTGGAGGCCGACCACCCCGAGGCGGTGCTGTTCGCCGAGTGGGGCGACCCCGCCACCTCGGTCCCCGCCGGGTTCGACGCCGACTTCCTGCTGCACTTCGGCGGCCCCACCCGCGGCGGCGCCCTGCGGTCGCTGTGGGACAACCGCGCCGGAACCGACCTCGGCCCATGGGACTTCTCCGGCTCCGCCTGCTACTTCGGCGCCGAGGGAGGCGGATCCGCCGCGACCTTCCTGCGGGCCTGGCGCGCGGCCACGGCCGCCGTCGGGGACGCCGGGCACATCGCCCTGCCCACGTCCAACCACGACTTCTCCCGGCTGGCCTGCGGGCCGCGCGGGCCCGAGCAGCTCCGGGCCGCCTTCGCCTTCCTGCTGACCTGGCCCGCCCTGCCGGCCGTCTACTACGGCGACGAGATCGGCATGCGGTACGTACCCGGCCTGCCCGACAAGGAGGGCAGCTCCACCGGGGCCCGCCGCAACCGGGCGGGATCGCGGACCCCCATGCAGTGGGACTCCACACCCGGCGCGGGCTTCTCCACCGCCCCCGAGGACCGCTTCTACCTGCCCTTGGACCCGGCCCCTGAGCGCCCCGACGCCGCCTCCCAGTGGGCCGACGAGGGGTCGCTGCTCAACCTGGTCCGGCGGTTGACCGCGCTGCGCAAGGCCCACCCCGGTCTGGGGACCGGCGGCACCGCGGAGGTCGCCTACGACGGGTACCCGCTGGTCTACGAGCGCGACGGGTGCTACCTGGTCGCGGTCAACCCGCGCCGGGAGCCGGCCGCGCTGGCGCTCCCCGGGTACGGGTCCTCGCGCCCGCTCCTGGTCGAGGGGGCCGAGTGCACCCGGTCGGGGATCGAGGTGGAGGGGTTCGGATTCGGGATCTTCCAGCGCTGAGGCGCCGCCCGTGTGTCGGCCGGCGGCCACCCTGGATCCACCCGGTGGTCGGTCAGGGTCGGCACACTTCTCCACCGCTCACGATGATGACGAGAGGTGTGCATGAACCCCCGCGCTCTCCCCGCAGGCGCGGCCGCACTCGCTGCGGCCGCGTTCCTCTTCCCCACCGCCCCCGCGAACGCCGCGCCCGCCGAGAGGGGCGTCGGTTCCGGCCCTGAGGGCGTGCGGTTCGCGACCTATAACGCCTCCCTGCACCGCAGTGCGGAGGGCGAGCTCATCGAGGACCTGTCCACGCCGGACGACGAGCAGGCGGCCGCCGCGGCCGAGATCATCCAGCGCGCGGCCCCCGACGTCCTGCTGGTCAACGAGTTCGACTATGACGAGGAGGGACGGGCCGCCGAGCTCTTCCAGCGCAACTACCTGTCCGTCGGCCAGAGCGGCGCGGACCCCGTGGACTACCCCTACCGGTACGCCGCACCGGTCAACACCGGCGTCGCCTCAGGCCTGGACCTGGACAACAACGGGGAGACGGTCACCGAGCCGGGTGAGCCCGGATACGCCGGGGACGCCTTCGGGTTCGGGCAGTACCCGGGCCAGTACGGCATGGTCGTCTACTCCAAGCACCCCATCGCCACCGACCGGGTGCGCACCTTCCAGAACTTCCGCTGGGCCGACATGCCCGGAGCCCTTCTTCCAGAGGACCCTGAGACCGGGGAGGGCTTCTACTCCGAGGAGGAGCTCGAAGAGCTGCGCCTGTCCTCCAAGAGCCACTGGGACGTGCCCATCCGGGTGGGACACGGCCGCCCCGTGCACCTTCTCGCGGCGCACCCCACACCCCCCGCCTTCGACGGGCCCGAGCGCAGGAACGTGCTCCGCAACCACGATGAGATCCGGTTCTGGGCCGACTACACCACGCCCCGCAAGGGCCGTTACATCTACGACGACACCGGAAGGCACGGCGGCCTCGCTCCGGGCTCCCGGTTCGTCGTCGCCGGCGACCTGAACAGCGACCCCGAGGACGGCACCGGCCACCCGCGCGCCGTCGCGCGCTTGCTGGAGGCGCCCCGGGTCAACGGCCGGGAGGTGCCCCGGGCCGAGGGCGGCGCGGAGGCCGCCGAGCTGCAGGGCGGTGCCAACGACGGCCACACCGGCGACCCCGCCCACGACACGGCCGACTTCAACGACGAGGCGCCCGGCAACCTGCGCGTCGACTACGTCCTGCCCTCGCGGGGGCTTCCGGTGCGCGGCTCGGGCGTGTACTGGCCCACCACCGACGACCCGGTGGCGGACACGGCGGCGGCCGCTTCCGACCACCGCCACGTCTGGGTCGACCTGCGCTGAGGCCTGCGGCGGCGAACGCCCCCGGAGGGGCGGGACGCCGCGACGGCGTCGGCCTCAGGAGCGCTCGTTCATGAAGCGGGTGTACTCCTCCAGCGTGATGAGGCCGTCGCCGTCGCTGTCCATGGCGGCGATGAGGGCCTCGGCGCGCTCGCGGGTCACCTTTCCGCCGAGCTTGTCCATGAGGCTGACCAGCTCCTCGGCGGAGATACAGCCGTCGCCGTCGACGTCGACCAGCTCGAAGGTGGCGGCGTACTCACTGGTCTCGGGCATGGCGGGTGACGCTCCTGTCCTCGGGTGGTGCCGCGGCCCCGATACGGGCGGCGCGGCCGGGTGCGCCGGAACAGTACCAGCGGACCGGGCCGGCGGCGCGGCCCGGACCGGGTCCCCGGGGGCGGGGTCAGCGCCCCCGGGGACCCGGCCCGGGGCCGCCGCCCGGCTCGGGCGTACGGTTCGGGGCGCGAACCGGGACGTCACCGCGATCGTACTCCCGAGCAGCGGGAGGACGATGGCGATTCCGAGGAAGATCAGCGGGACGAGCAGGTCCGCCGCTGCTCGGTCCTTCCCCTGGGGATACCGCCTTGGGGAAACCGCCTGTGGCGGCCGCGCCGCCCCGTCAGGGCGGAGAACCGGCGCGCATTCGGCGGCCCGTGTGCGTCCGGCGAGGCTCAGCGCGGTTCAGTGGTTCACTTGTTCGGCGGATCAGAGGCGCTCGGGTCCGCCCTCCTGATCTCCACGCGCATGTGCTTCATCAGAGGTTGGCCGCTCTGCGGGCTGAAGTCCCCGAGCGGCAGGAGGGCGTTCATCTCCGGCATGTACCCCGTCGCACAGCCGCGCGGGATGTCGTAGGGAACCGCCCTGTACCCGTAGACGGTGCGCCGCCTCCCGTCCTTGGCGATGCTCGTGACGTCCACGTGGTCGAACTCCCGCAGCCCCCGGTCACTCATGTCCTCCCGGTTCATGAAGACGGCGGTGCGCAGGTTGCTCAGTCCCCGGTAGCGGTCGTCATCGGAGTAGACCGTGGTGTTCCACTGGTCGTGCGAGCGGACCGTGCTGAGCGTCAGCAGCCCGTCCCCGGGGTCGGTGTCCGGCACGTCGGCCGTCGAGAACTCCGCCTTGCCCGAACCCGTCAGGAAGACCCGTTCGCGGGCCGGCTGGGCGATGCGGAACCCGAGCGGGCGCCGTACCCGGCGGTTGAAGTCCTCGAAGCCGTCGAGGACCTCGCCCATGGTGTCCCGGACGGCGTCATAGTCGTCCGCGTAGCGCTCCCAGGGCGTGGCGCTCTCCGGGAGTGTCGCCCGCGCCAGGCCGCAGATGATCGCGGGCTCCGACACCAGGTGCGGGGAGGCCGGACGCTTCATGCCATAGGACAGGTGCACCATGCTCATGGAGTCCTCGACCGTCACCCCCTGCTCGGTGCCCGCGCGGACGTCCCGCTCGCTGCGCCCGAGGCAGGGCAGGATCAGCGCCTCTCTGCCGTGCACGAGGTGGCTGCGGTTCAGCTTGGTACTGACGTGGACGGTGAGCTCGCACCGGCGCAGCGCCTCCGCGGCACGCGCGGTGTCCGGGACCGCCATGGCGAAGTTCCCGCCCATCCCGATGAGCACCTTCACATCGCCCCGCTCCAAGGCTTCGAGGGTGCGGACCGTGTCCAGGCCGGGGCTGCGGGGAGCGGTGATGCCGCACACCTCCTCAAGCCGGTCGAGGAACGCCTCCTTAGGGTGGTGGTCGATCCCGCAGGTCCGATTGCCCTGCACGTTGCTGTGTCCCCGGATGGGGCACGGCCCTGCGCCCTCACGTCCGATGTTGCCCCGCAGCAGGAGGAGGTTGACGATCTCGCGCACGGTGTCGACCCCGTGCTCCTGCTGGGTGACGCCCAGGCACCAGGCGATGATGGTGCGACGGGACTCCATGTACACGTCGGCCAGGCGGCGGATGCGCTCCCGGCCGACCCCGGATCCGTGCTCGATCTCGGCCCACTCGGTCTCGGCACAGATCCGCCGGTACTCCTCGAACGCCTCGGTATGGCGGGCGATGAACTCCCGGTCGATGGCGTGGGGGTCGCGCTCGGCGGCCTCCAGCACCGCCTTGGCGACCCCCCGGATCAGCGCCAGGTCCCCGCCGATGCGCGGCTGGACGTTCATCGATCCGGTCGGCGTGGCGTGGAAGGCGGCCATGGCGGCGAAGTCGTGCGGGACGATGGTGCGTCCCGCCGCCGCTTCCACCAGTGGGTTGATGTGCACGATGCGCGCTCCGCGGCGGTGGGCCTCGGCCAGGCGGGTCAGCATTCTCGGGGCGTTCGACGCGGCGTTGACCCCCAGGAGGAAGACGGCCTCGGCCTGGTCCCAGTCGTCGAGCATCACCGTGCCCTTGCCGGTGCCGATGGAGGCGGTGAGCGCGCGTCCGCTGGCCTCGTGGCACATGTTCGAGCAGTCGGGCAGGTTGTTGGTCCCGAACTCGCGGACCCACAGCTGGTAGAGGAACGAGCCTTCGTTGCTCAGGCGGCCGGAGGTGTAGAACGCCGCCTGGTCGGGGGAGTCGAGCGATCGGAGCCGCTCGCCCACCATGGCGAACGCGTCCTCCCAGGAGATGGGGGTATAGCGGTCCGAGCCGGGGTCATAGACCAGCGGCCCGACCAGTCGGCCCTGGTCCTCCAGGGCGAAGTCGGTCCACGTCTCCAGTTCTGAGACGGTGTGCTCGGCGAAGAACGCCTTGCCCGCGCGCTTGGGCGTCATCTCCCAGGTGACGTGTTTGATTCCGTTCTCGCAGATGTCCAGGTGCAGACCCTTGCGGTCGTCGGGCCACGCACAGCCGGGACAGTCGAACCCCTTGTTCTCATGGTTCATCAGGAGAGTCGCGCGCGGTCCCTCGACGGGCTCGCGGGTCCGGGCCAGCACTTTCCCGACGCTCAGAGCCGCACCCCACCCGGCCGTCGGATGGTCGTAGGGCTTCAGTGAAGGCTCTCCGCCGCCAGGGCCGCGCCCTGTCGCGGGAACCCCCGGGGCGCCCTGGCTCAAGGGGTCCCTGTCGGGCTCCGCAGTCCGTTCCTCCTGCTCGCCGGTGCTCTGCTCAGCGGACATGCGTGCTCCTCACTCGGTCGGCCCGCCTGCGGCCGCTCCTCAGGAGACCTAGCCGTCGGCGTGGGCCGTGATGACCACACGCATGTCCGCGTTCGGCAAACCCTGCACAATCCGGTCTCGCCCGGAGGAGCGGAGACCGGGCCGGGGTGAGGACTGGAGCGCGGGCGCCCCTGGAGAGGAGAGGCGCCCGCGCTCATTCAGGGGCGGTCCGTCAGGACGGCCCGGGCCGGGGCGTCAGCGCAGCTTTCCCGCACCGGCCTTGGCGGGCACCAGGTGCGGGACCGCCCTCGTGGGGTGGATCTTGCCGTGCCGCTCGGGTTCCCAGCCCACGTCGGAATCGAGTCGGTCATCCGGGTGGGCCTGGTTGTAGGCCTCAAGGAGGTCGACGGGGCGGCCGTCGAAGAGGCTCCCCTCCTCGTACAGCGCGCTGCCGCTCCAGGAGTGGATGATGTCCTCAGGGGCGATCCCGGGGCCCATGTCGAAGGAGTTGTTCTGGGCATAGATGCCCGACTCCACGCCTGCGCCCCAGGAGTACAGGTAGGAGTAGTCCGACTCCGGGCCGTGCGTGTAGTGGTTGTTGTACACGTGCACCTGGCCGTACCGGACGCGCGGGACGCGCTGGGTGAGTCCGGTGAAGAGGTTGTGGTGCACGGTGATGCGCAGCCGCCCGCGGTCTCCGTGATCGTTGGAGTCGGTGTTGCCGTAGAGCATCGTCTTGTCGTGCCCGTCGAGCACGTTCCAGGAGACGGTGATCAGGTCGCTGCCGCGGACGATGTCGATCATGCCGTCGTGGCGGTCCACCTGCTCGCCGTAGACGCGCTCCAGGTCGGCGTCGCGGGTGTCGCCGTCGGTGAGCGTGAGGTGGTCCAGCCAGACGTGCCGGGAGCGGGAGACCTCGATGTTGTCGTACTGGGCGTCCCAGTCCGAGCCCCGCCACTCGGGGAAGCAGTCGTAGGAGTCGTGGACCGCCAGGTTGCGGACGATCACGTTCTCCACGCTCTCCAGCAGGATCCCGCCGTCGGAGATCGAGGCGTCGCCGAGGCCGACGATGGTGGTGTTGGAGCCCGGGGTGAGCAGGACGTGCTCGCGCTGCTCCTCATAGGAGCGTTCGCGGGCCTCGGCCAGGGGGCCGTCCTCGCCGCCCTCCCAGTGCCCGGGGTCGAAGGCCTCGACGTAGGCGTCCCAGTCGTAGTCGGGGTCGGCGAAGTCGGAGCATTCGAGCGGGGCGCCGTCGGTGCCGGTCATCGCGCTGATGTCGCCGGCGACACGGACGATCTTGGGGTGGTCGCCGCGGACCGCCTCGCGCAGTCCGTCCCAGGTGCGCACGGTGGTCACGTCGGCGCCGGCGGCCTCCGATCCGCCGGTCGTGCCGCCCTCGGCCGACGCCCAGCCGTCGTTCGCGGCCGGCGTCCGGTGTCCGAGGCCGTGCCCGGGCGGGCGGTGGTCGGCGGCGGCCGGGGTGGCGGCGGCCGAGGCGGTCAGGACCGCCGCGGCGGTGAGGACCGCGAGCCGGGGTGCTCTCCTCACGGGGGATTCCTCTCTGTCCGGTCGGGGGATAGGGAAGCGATTTCCGCAGGTTTTAGGGTTTATACCGAGCAATGCGTGGTTTATGGAGAGGATCAATCGGAAAACGCTTACCAATGTCCACCGTCGCCTCCCCGGGGCGCCTGCGTCAAGGGGGGTTCGGCGAACGCCAGGGGCGCACGGTCCGGCGGGAACCGGCGGGGCCGGGCATGACGCGCCCGGCCCCGCGCTCGTCCTCCAGGTGTCCGCCTATCCGGTGAACAGCCGGGCCGCCGTGGAGAGGATGCGGGTCAGTGCGTACAGCAGCAGCACCGAGACGACCGCCCACGACGCCACCAGCCATGTGCGGCGGGCACGGAGCGCCGCGCTGTCGGACGCGGCCGCACCCGCCGAGGCCCCTTCTCCCGGCGCGGGGCCGGTGTCCGTATCCGGTGGGGCGGCTCCGGCGGCGGGAACGCGCCCCTCAGGCTCGTGGAACCTCTCGGCGACCGGGCGGACCATCAGGTTGGCGACGAACCCGACCACCAGCAGCCCGACCATCGTGAACAGAGGCGCGTGGTAAGCGCTCTGCGTCAGCGTGCCCGGTTCCCCCTCGGCGTCGAGGAAGGCGTTGATGATGAGCGGCCCCGCCACTCCGGCCGCGGACCAGGCCGTCAGGAGCCGGCCGTGGATCGCCCCCACCTGGTAGGTGCCGAACAGGTCCCGCAGGTAGGCGGGGACGGTGGCGAACCCGCCCCCGTAGAAGGAGAGGATCAGGCAGGCGGTCGCCACGAACAGCAGCATCGACGAGCCGCCGGCCGTGGCCATCAGCGTGTACAGCACCGCCCCGGCGCCCAGGTAGAGCATGTAGGTGGGCCTGCGCCCGATGACGTCGGAGGCGGACGACCACACGAAGCGCCCGGCCATGTTGAACAGCGACAGCATGCCCACGAAGCCGCCGGCCGCCACCGCCGTGACGGCGGTGGTGCCCCCGTCGCGGAAGAAGTCCTGGATGAGGGGGCTGGCGTGCTCCAGGATGCCGATGCCCGCGGTGACGTTGGTGAACAGCACCGTCCACAGCAGCCAGAACTGGGGCGTGCGCAGGGCGTTCGACGCCGATACGCTCGCCGATGTCACCAGCGGCGCCTTGGCGGTGCGCGCGGGGTCGAACCCTTCGGGAAGCCAGCCCTCCGGGGGCACGCGGATCAGCAGAACGCCCATCATCATCAGCAGGAAGTAGCCGGCGCCGAGGGTGGCGAACAGGCCCACCAGCGCCTCGCCGGAGGCCACCGAGCCGGCCGTTCCTGCGTCGTAGGCGGGGTCGTAGAAGCCGAGCAGCTGGTTGGAGATCGGCGTGGCCACCAGGGCTCCGCCGCCGAAGCCCATGATCGCCATGCCGGTCGCCAGCCCCGGACGGTCGGGGAACCACTTGATGAGCGTGGAGACGGGGGATATGTAGCCCAGGCCCAGGCCGATGCCGCCGAGCACGCCATAGCCCAGGTAGAGCAGCCACAGCTGCCCGGCGGCGATGCCCAGGGCGCTGACGCCGAAGCCTGAGCTCCAGCACACGGCGGAGACGAGCATCGTCTTGCGCGGGCCGGCGCGCTCGACCCAGGGGCCGCAGACGGCGGCGGACAGGCCGAGCATCACGATGGCGACGGAGAATATGACGCCGACCTGGGTCTGGCCGGTGTCGAAGTGGGCGATGAGCGAGTTCTTGTAGACGCTGGTGGCGTAGGCCTGCCCGATGGACAGGTGGACGGCGAGGGCGGCGGGAGGGACGAGCCACCGGCTGTACCCCCGGGAGGCGACCGTGCGCTCGCGGTCGAGGGCGCGCAACGCGGACAAGGGGATCCCCTTCTTCCCGGTGATGGATATCGCATACCGTAGACCTGGGAGATCATGGCACGCGGGTGTGGGCCCCGGGAAGATCCCTCCGGTTCCGGGAAGGCGGAGACGCATCCCCGGGCGCCGCTCGCGCGTCCAACCGTGATGGCGAACCTTGGACGGACGCGCCGCGCGCGGAACACGGGGACGGCGCTGATCGCGCTCACGACCGCCGGAGCCTGCGCCGGCGGGGGCGGGACGACGTGCACGAACATCGGCGCACCCAGCGAGGTGGCGTTCACGGTGGACCCGTCCGGCGCCGAAGGGGTGGAGACCGCCCTCATGGAGCTGTGCCGGGACGGCGGGTGCGAAGAGTACGAGCTCGGATTCACCCGGGAGACGAGAACCGTCAACGAGGACTGTGCGGACGGCACCTGCTGGGCCGAAGCCGAGGAGACCGGGGGCCTTCATGCGCGGGTCCCGGTCGACGATCTTCCCACCGAGCCCGTGGACGTCCGCATCGAGCTGCGGGCCGCCGATGGCGAGGCACTGCTGACCGACGAGCTCTCCGCGACGCCGGAGACGGTGTATCCCAACGGCCCCGACTGCGGGGCGCAGGGTCCTCAACTCGTCCTCGAGATCGAGAGCGGCGAGTTGCGTCGGTCCTGACTCCGCGGCGACCCCACCGGCCACCTCACCGGCCGTGAGCGCTCGGCCCGGGGCCGGAGTGCCGGTCTGTCACGAACGGCCGGGCCGCCGTGTCCACCTTGTCGGTACCGCGACCTCCAGCGGTACCCGCAGAGCGCTGGGACCAGGGAGCGGGCATGGCTTCAGAGATCACCATCATCGGCGGCGGCCTGGCCGGGCTCGTCGCCGCCAACGCGGCGGCCGAGAAGGGGGCCGCGGTGCGCCTCTTCGAGGCGCACACCGACCTCGGCGGCCGGGCGCGGGCCGTCGCGGGGCCCTACCTCGCCCATGAGGGCGGCCACGTCTTCTACGCCGACGGGCCCCACTGGACCTGGCTCGCCGAGCGCCGGCTGGTCCGGCCGCTCGTCTGGCCGCCCCTCAGGAAGGCCGCGGGGATCAGGTGGCTGTACGAGGGGCGCATGCGGTACGCACCGCCGCCGCTCCTCCTGCGGATGCTCCTGCGCGGACGGCGGGCGGCCGCTCCCGTCGACGAGGACTTCCGCTCCTGGGCCTCGCGCCTGTGGGGAGAGAAGGCCGCCGAGGCGGCGGCGAACGCCATCGCGGTCGCGACCTATGACGCCGACACCGGACGCCTCTCCGCGGCCTTCGTCAGGGGGCTCCTCACCCGCGTGTACGCCCCCAAGGTCCCGGCCGTCCGCTGGACGGCCGGAGGGTGGCAGGCGGTGGTGGACCGCTTGGCCGACCGTGCGCGCGGACTGGGCGTCGAGGTCGAGACCGGCGCGCGCCTGAGCGAACTCCCCGTGGAACGGGGCCCGGTCATCGTGGCCACGGAACTGAGCTCGGCCCGGCGGCTGCTGGAGGACGACTCCCCGTGCTGGGAGAGCGGCCACTGCATGCTGCTCGACTTCGCCGTCAAGGAGCGGCACGACGACCTGTTCAACTGCTTCGACATGGACGGCGGCGGGTTCTTCGAGAGCTATTCCCAGCAGGACCCCTCCGCGGCGCCCCAGGGCGAAGGGCTCTACCAGCTCCAAGTCCCGATGCGCCCGGGGGACACGTCGGAGCGGGCCCGTGAGCGCGCCCGCGCGCTGGCCGACGTCGGCGTGCCCGGGTGGAGGGAACGGGCGACCTGGCAGCGGACCGCCCAGGCGCGGGGAAGGACCGGCGCTCTGGACCTGCCCGGCCGTACATGGCGCGACCGCCCGGCCATCGATCGCGGGGACGGGGTGTTCCTGGCGGGGGACATGGTGGCGGCCCCGGGCATGCGCGGGGAGATCTCCATCAACAGCGCGGTGCGCGCGGCGTCCCTGGCGGTGCGGAGGGCCACGGCGTCCCGGGCGACTCGGGCGACTCGGGCGACTCGGGCGTTCCGCGACTGACCGGGAGTGAGCCCGTCGGGACCGGGGTCCGGGACCGACCGCCCCCTGCCCCTTGTCGGGCCTTTCCGCCCTGCTCCTGCGGGGGCCGGGAAGGCCCGCCGTTTCGCTGTCCAGGCCGTGGCACTGTGCCAAGATGGGGCGATGGACCGTGTCTGGACCGTTGATTTCTGGTTCGACCCCTCGTGCCCCCTGTCACGGAACACCGCGCGCTGGCTGCTGGAGGTCTCCGGCCGCCGCCCCGTCTCCATCACGTGGCGGGTCATGAGCCTGTCGGTGCTCAACGAAGGGCGCGACGACGATCCCGAGGGCGACCCCGAGGGGTACCTGTGGATCCCGGCGCGCATCTGCGCCGCCGTCCAGCACGAGCACGGCCACGACGCGCTCGGCCGCTTCTACCGTGCCCTGTGGTCGGCCGTCGAGAACGGGGACGGCGACTGGATCGGGGACTTCGACGAGGCCCTGGCCGCCGCGGACCTCCCCGGGGAGCTGGCCGCCGCCGGAGGGAGCGGGGACTACGACGGGGTCCTGCGCCGCTCCCACGACCAGGGCCTGTCGCTCGTGGGGGAGGGCGCCGGCACGCCGATCACGGCCGTCACCTCGCCGGACGGGGCCAAGGCGGCCTTCTTCGGGCCCGTCGTCGAGCAGGTGCCCACCGGGGCGCACGCCGCCGACCTGTGGGACGGCGCGCTCCTGGTCGCCGGGGTTCCGGGGTTCAGGGAGCTCAAGGCCCGGGGCACCTGACCCGCGCTCCTCTCCCGAGGGCGGCAGCGCGGGGGCGACCGGCCGGACCCGGTCGCAATCCCGGACAATTGGGTGCAAAACGGGTGATACCTCTCTGTTCGCCCTGGTCTTCGGTTGACACACGGGGGAAACCTGCCTACTACTCGTGCGAAATGCGGAGCCCGGTCGGGAGGGTCACGTGACCTCCGGATATGCCCGCACCCCCCCGGTAGAAAGGCACGACCCGATGTCCCCCGCGAGCGAGCCGCTGCAGCCCTCAGGCGAGGCAGAACTGCGATCACTGGACGAAGACGCCGCTTCACCGCCCGATCTGAGGGGCCTGCGCGCACTGCGCTATATCGGCCCCGGCCTGCTGATGGCCATGGCGGGGATCGGTACCAGCCACTTGGTGACCGCCCCCGTCGCCGGGGCCAACTTCGAGTACGCGCTGCTGTGGGTGCTCCCGGTCGCGTTCCTGTTCAAATGGCAGGGGTTCGAGCTGGCGGTGCGCTACACGGCCGCCACCGGGGAGTCGGTCATCGCCGCCTACGCGCGCGTGCCCGGGCCCCGCAAGTGGGCGGTGTGGGCGCTCGGGATCGCGACGCTCATCATCGGCTGCACCGCCGTCGGCGCCATCGTCGCCGCCGCGGCCGCCGTCCTGTGGGCCTGGATCGGCGCCGGAGCGCTGGTGCTCTACGGCATCGGCCTGTCGCTGCTGATCGTCGGACTGCTGCTCTCGGGCCGCTACCGCGCCCTGGAAGCGGTCAACAAGGTCCTCGCCGTCGTGCTGGTGCTCGGCACGGTCGTCGCCTTCGTGTTCGCCGGCGTGCAGGCCGACTCCCTCCTCTACATGGTCCTGCCGGTCATCCCCGCGGGGTCCGCGCTGATGATCGCCGGCCTGATGGGATGGATGCCCACCGACCTGACGGTCGGCGTCTGGGGGTCGCTGTGGATGAAGGACCGGCGCAAGGGCATGGTCCGCATCCGTGAGGTGTTGGGAGACGAAGCGGTCGAGGACACCCCCGAGCACTACCGCCCCTACGCCGACGCGTGGTTCAAGGCCGCCCTGTACGACTTCCGCATCGGGCACATCGTGTCCTGGGTGATCGCCACCATGTACCTGCTCCTGGGGGCGGCGATCCTCTTCGGCGTCGAGGAGAAGCCCGAGGGGGCCGCCACCGTCCTGGCGATCTCCGGGATCTTCACCGAGACGGTCGGTGCCTGGATGTTCCCGGTCTTCCTCCTGGGGGCGTTCGCGGCCCTGTTCTCGACCGCGTTCATCATCTACGACGGTTTCCCCCGCGCCCTGGCCGCGGCGGCCACCACCGTCTTCCCCCCGCGTGCCGACCGCCCCTGGTGGAACGAGCGCAATGCCGGACTGGGCATGATCGCGCTGATGCTGGTGTGCATGGTCATCGCTCTGACCGTGCTGCCCGACCCCGCTTGGCTGGTGCCCGCCGCGGGCACGGTGTCCTTCGCGATCAGCCCGGTGCTGTTCGCCATCAACCTGTACGTGGCGCTGAATTTCATTCCTCGGCGCTACCGGCCCGGGCGCTTCGGGATCGTGTGGAGCTGGATCAGCGTCGTCGTCCTGACTCTGCTGACCATCTGGGTGGTTCCGCAGACCCTCGGCCTCTTCTAGGGGGCGGGTCCGCCCGGCGGCAGCCTCCTCGCGGGCTTCCCCGCTGCGGTCCCGCCTGCGCGGGCGGACCGAGCGGGGCCCGTCATGCGGACCCGAGCCCGGAACCGGCACCGATCGTCTCCGCCCCGCGGACTACCGGGGCGGAGACTTTCTCGTTCCATGGGAACCAGGTGCGCGGAACCCGCGTCAGAACGCACGTCGGACCGCAGACGACAGGCGCCCCCTGCTCCCCGCCTGTGATCCCCCTTTTCATGAGGAGTAACGGAGAGATGTACAAGAAGATCAGTGCGGCGCTCGCCGGCACGGGCATCGTCCTCACGACCGGTGGGTGCGGCCTGCTGTTCGGCGGCGGAGACGGTGGCGGTGGGGGAGCCGCCGGCGGCCCCCTGTCCTCCCTCAACCCGGTCGAGCTGGTCGCCTAGGCCGTGGACAACACCGAGCAGGCCGACAGCTACACCGCCACGCTGGAGATGAGCGGTTCGATGTCCGGGGTCTCGCTCGACATGACCTCCGACGTCGAGTACACGGCCACCCCCGAGCCGATCGTCAAGATGGAGAGCACCAGCAACGGTGCCGACTCCACCATCCTGATGCGCGGCAGCGAGATGGTCATGAAGTCGGACATGCCCGGGGCCGCGCCCGGAGGCCCCGAGTGGCTGCGCATGGACCTGGGCGAGATGGGCGAGCAGGGCAACATGGGCGCCCAGCAGGACCCGCTCGCCGAGGTCGAGAAGCTGCTCGCCGCGGACGACGTCCAGGAGGAGGGCACGGCCGACGTCGGCGGCCTCGAGACCACCCGCTACACCGGCTCCTACAGCACCGAGGAGGCGCTTCAGGAGCTCGACGCCGAGGCCCAGGAGGCCGCCCGCCAGGTCTACGACCAGTCCGGCGTCAGCAGCGTGGACTTCGAGGTCTTCGTCGACGACGAGGGCCTGCCGCGCCGCGTCACCACCGACGCCGGCGGCACCGTCTCCACCACGATGGACTTCACCAGCTTCAACGAGCCGGTCAGCATCGAGTGGCCCAGTGAGGACCAGATCGGGGACTTCGACTCGATGATGGACGACATGATGGGCGACGTTCCCGGCGGCGGGGACATGGAGGACTTCGACTACTGATCCGCGCGGAACGCGGGACGGACTCCAGGGGCGGTGCGCCGGTGGCGCACCGCCCTTCGCCTGCCCGGGGCGCCTCCTGAGGGTGGCCGCAGGACGTCCCCTGCGCCCCGCCCGTCACTCCGATCTCGGGAATGACGTCGATTCCGGATGAATCGGTTGTCGGGCACCCTGCGGGCGTGCTGGGGTTGAGACCCAGGAGGAGCGCGCAATAAGGGGGTGGGGGCGACGTCGGACGAGGCGGTACGCCGGATCGGACCCTATGAGATCGAGCGCTACCTGGGACGCAACGGCTTCGCCAGCAATCACCTGGGCCGGGACCGCGAGGGCGGTCAGGCCGTGGTGACGGTCCCGCGCGTGTCCGGCGGCGGTGCCGACCGGGTGCGGCGGGAGCTGGCGCGCGACATCGAGGCCGCGCGCATCGCGACACGCTACGGCCTGGCCCGGGTCCTCGGGGCCGACCTGGAGGCGAGGGTGCCCTGGATCGCCACCGAGTACATCGAGGGGCCCACGCTCCTCGAGGCGGTGCGAAGACACGGCCCCCTCGGCGGGGACGAGCTGCACAGGCTCGCCCTGAGCACGACGGCGGCCCTCAGCGTGCTGCACTGGTTCGGCCTGGTGCACGGGGACCTGACGCCGTCCAACATCCTTCTTGCCTCCGACGCCCCGAAGGTGACGGGGGCCGGTTTCGCGCGGGCCTACGCGGCGGTCCGCCCCGACCTGGCGGCGCGCGCGGCCACCCCCGAGTACACCGCGCCCGAGCACCGGCCCGGGGACGAGCCCCGGCCGGAGGAGGACGTGTACGCCTGGGCGGCGGTCATGGCCTTCGCCGCCACGGGGCGCGAGGACCCCGAACGCGCCGGGACCGCCGCCCGGCCGCCGGCCTCCGCGCGGGAGGGGGCGGTCGAAGAGCGGCTGCGCGAACTGGTGCCCCGCTGCCTGACCGACGAGCCGTCGGCCCGCCTGGGATCGGAGCAGCTGATGATCTCGGTGGTGGCCGCCTGCAACCGGGGCCGCACCCGCCGCCCCGGTGCGCTCCTGTTCGCGACGCCGTCGACGTTCCCCGGCCCTCGGACCGAGCCGCTCCGTCCGCTGAGCCCGTTCCGCTTCGACGGCCGGGTGCACGGCTCGGCCCACGCGCTGGCGGAGGCCATGCACGCGTCCCCGAGAAGCGCGGCCGCCCTCTTCGTGGACGCCAAGGAGCGCGAGCGGCTGCTCACCTGGCTCGACTCGGAGATCCAGGACACCTCCCTGGACAGAGGAGCGCTGACCGCCCGCTCCCACCGCCCGGCCGATGCCGCGGCGATGTTCGTCGCCCACTTCCGTCCGGACCTGGCGGCCGGGTTCTCCTGACCCGGCGGATGCGCCGGGACGGGGGACGGGCCTTAGAAAAGGCACACGCCCCGCCCCTCATCCCGTGTCACTCCTGCCGCACTGTCCAGACCGCGCCCAGGTCCGCACAGGCGACGACGACCGACCCGCCGGTGAAGGCGATCTCATGAGAGCACCCGACCTCGGCGGGCAGGATCTCGTCCAGCATCACGGAGCCGAGTCCTTCCCAGCCCTCGCCGCTGTCCGTGCTCAGGGCGAAGGAGACGACACCGGCGTACTCGACGCGCAGTCCGGCGTCGTGCTTGAAGGGGTTCGGAGCGAACTCCAATGCCAGGCCGCCTCCGGGAGTGGACCCGATCCGCTCAAGAACGAGGTCCTTGACGCAGCGCAGGGCGGAGAAGTCGAAGTGGGCCTCCTCGCGGGCGAATGCACTTGCGCCAGGCGGCAGCTCCGGAAGGAGCTCAGGGAGGCGCGATAGGTAGGCCCTGGGATCCGACCAGTACGCGTTCCAGTCTCGGCTCCATTCGGCCACGACGTACCTCATCGGACTCCTCAGGAGCCAGGGGGCTACCAGTGGGCGGGGCGGGCCAAGGCGTCGGGGATGACCGTCGACGCGTCGCCCCTGGCTGCGTTCACCTGGGGCTGGGTGAGGAAGAGCGCGTCGGACAGGTCGGCGCCGCTCAGGTCGGTGTCCCGCAGGTCGGCTCCGAGGAGGTCGGCGGTGCGCATCCTCGCCCCGCGAAGGTCGGCGGCGATCAGGTAGGCCCCGCGGAAGCAGGAGCCGCGCAGGTCGGCCCCTCGGAGCCGGGCTCCCATCAGGTCGGCGCCGGCGCGGTCCTTGCGAGGGCCCGGGGCGGCCTTGCGCACGAGCTCGCTGGTGTGCCTGAGGAGAGGACCGGCCTCTCCGCGCAGCGCGTCGGTGTCGACCCCGCCGAGCTCCTCAGGGCTGCCGAGGCTCAGGCGCTCGGTCCTGTCGAAGGCCGCGCGCAGCTCCGCCCGCAGAGGCTCGGCGGCCGGGCGCTCCAAGGCCTCGGAGAGGTACCACAGCAGCTCGTGCAGGCGCCGCATGACCGCGAACGAGGCGAACATGTCCCCGGCCGAGCCGGGGTCGCTCCGCCAGTCCACCCCGGCGAAGGTCTTCTGCGACACCTTCTGGCCGGCCCCGAAGCACTCGAAGACGGTGCACCCGGTGTACCCGCGATCGCGCAGGTGCGCGTGGACGCCGCAGCGGAAGTCCTCGGCGAGGTGGCGGCAGGGGCTCGCCTCCGGCTTGTCGTAGGGGAAGCCCGCCGCGGCCGAGAACGGCAGCGCGACGCAGCAGAGGCCGAAGCAGTTCGCGCAGTCCGAGGACAACTCGGCGCGGCGCTCGTCGGGGGTGTTCACCTGGGAAGGGTCTCCTGGGCCGGGAGCGCGGCCGGACACCGCGCCGTGACCGGCCCATTGTGCCGCTCTCCGCGAGGGCACCGCACCCCGGGCCGGGCGGCGGCGCGTCAGTTCCGCTCGAACCGCACCAGCTCGCCGTTGCGCAGCAGCGCGACCAGCTGGGCACCGGGAAGGCGCTCGCGCGAGAGGCCGGTATCGGCGCTGATCTGCGAGATGGGCACCCGCTCGGTCTCTCCGGGGCCCATATAAGGGGTCGACAGGTGCGCCTCCTCGCCGAAGAGCAGCAGGATGCGCACAGGCATGCGTTCGGTGTCCACCGGGCTCCCTCCGGAAGGATCAGGACCTCGCACGGCGCCGCAGACGGCCCACGGAGTCACTGTAATCGTCGGGGCGCGCGTCGGCGGGCGGATCTTCGGATTCGGCCGCAAAGGGGGCGCACAGGCGCCGGAGGACCCGGGGAGAGGGAGATGGAAAGGCCCGGGCGGGTGGATCCACCCGCCCGGGCCTTCCCGAGTGTGCAGGCCTGATGCGGCGGTCGCCTCACGGCGCGGGGCACAACGCGGTTCCGAAGACCGCCGGGGCACCCGGAGGGCCCGACGCGGTATTCCGCGAAGGCTATGAATGGAGCCCGGGGGACACTTGCTACCGCACCGGCCTGCGCGGGGTACAACGGGCGCACCCCCGGTGTTGTTCCCCGTCCCTCCCGGATTTCCGGTGAGACCTGAGTCTCACCCTTCCCCGACGCGGGGTCCGGCCCCCGGGGCGGGGCGCAGGAACCCCGCCCCCGCCGCCGGCGTCCTACCGGACGGCCGTACCGGACCGCTCATGGGGAGGAAACCTTGGACGAAGGCCTCGTCCTCGTGCTCGTCGTCGGGGGCGCGATCGCCCTCATCGCCGCCATCGCCGCGAGTGCCGCCGCGCACGAGAAGAAGGTCAAGGCGCTCAAGGAGTGGGCGGGGCGGAACGGGTGGCGCTACCAGGAGGAGCGGCCCGAGCTCGTCGAGTACTTCGAAGGCACCCCGTTCACCGGACGGGGCAAGGCCGAGCACGTGCTGACCGGCGCCCACCGGGGGCACCGCATGACGCAGTTCGAGTACAGCTACACCACCACCAGCAACAACGGGCAGACGACCGTCACCCACACGCACCGCTACCGGATCACCGCGCTGGAGACCCCGCACCCCACCCCGGTGCTCGAAGTGAAGGACAGCCACTTCGGCCACGCACTCCTGGACCTGCTCGGCATGCACGACTTCCGCCTGGACGACCCGGAGTTCGACACCGCCTTCCGGGTGGCCACCTCCGACGACGGCTTCGCGCGCGCGGTGCTCCCCCGGGAAGTGCGCGACTGGCTGACCGTGCTCCCGATCGGGCACCGGTACCCGTTGCGCTTCACCGGTGACCACGTGATCTGCTGGGAGAAGGCCCCGATGGGGCACGAGCCGGACCTCCGGCCTGCCGACTTCCTCGCCGACCTCTTCGAGCGCGTCCCCGACGAGGTCTGGGAACGGAAGGGATGACAAGGCGTCGGCCGGGAGGGTGGACGTTCCGCTCAGCGGATCCCCACCGGTCCCGGCCGACGCCGCCCCCGAAAGCGGTCCGTTCCTAGGAGCGGTCGCGGACCGACGCCTCGACGATCGCCTCGACCTGCTCTGAGATGGAGTCGCGCATCTCCTCGAAGGACGGGTCGGTCACCGCCTCGCTGCCCTCGCCGAAGTGCAGGATCGGTGTGTGGATGTGCCCGGCCGGGATGTCCAGGCCCGTGGCGTCCCGGAGCAGAGTGTTCCGGTAGGCGATCTCGTTGGACAGGTAGCTTCCGCCGCCGCCCGCGCGCGCCCGGGACCCCTCGGTCGGGCCGTCAGGGCGTACGACCGGCTCGGTCCCGCCGGCCGGGATCTCGGTGACCTGGGTGTTGTCCACGACCGGGAACGGCTCGCCGGTCGTGGCCTCGACGATCGCGGGCCGGTCCAGCGTGGAGTCCGACCACTGCGGCTGCGGGGTCACGGTCGGCACGTCCTCGGGGACGGGGATCATCCCCTCGTCCCCCACGCGCTCGTTGTCGTCCGCACCGCCGCGCCAGGCCCCGTTGTGCGCCTCCAGGTCGAAGCGCCCTTCACGGCCCTGGCTGACGGTGAAGACCGCGTCGGCGGGGCGGTCTCCGGTGTAGTGGGGAAGGAGCGCCGACTCGACCATCCCGTCGGCGAAGTCGCGCCAGCGCACCGGGAACACGGCGGTCTGCACGAGCGCAGGCCCGGCGTCGGTCTCGATGACCGCGCCGTCGAGGGCGAGTGCGGCCGCGCCCGAGGGGTTGGAGCGGCGGATGTCGCCGTCGAGCTGGAACGGGTCGAACCCGGTGACCACCACGCGCTTGAGGTTCGGGCCGCCGCGGAAGTCCATGTCGGCCTGCCCGCGGGAGCGGCGCTCCAGGTCCTCCACGAGCCGGGACCGGTCGGTCCCGGACAGCGTGAAGCGCGGCTCCCAGCGGTGGAGGGCCTCCGTCATGCCCAGGCGGGTCCAGTACAGGGGGCGGTCGTCCCCGGCGCTGAGGTCGCCCGTGGACGGGCCGGAGTCCTGGACGCGTGCGACGGCGGCGCGCCACAGGCGGTCGCCGTGCCGGCGCACGGCCGCCTCGGCGGCCTTCAGGTTCGGCGCCCGGCACAGCGAGCGGGTGAAGTCCTCGGCCATGCCGTCGAAACCGGAGCGGCGCAGGATCTCCTGGGGGACGTCCTGGGAGAGCCGCTCCTCCTCGACCGTGGCGCCGGTGGGGGAGAGGCAGTCGGCCGGGCCGCCGGAGGGGGCGGCCTGTGCAGCGGCGGGGGCCGCGATCAGCGGCGCGACGAGCAGGGTGGCCGCCGCGGCCCACAGGGCCGTCGGCCGCGGGCACGGGGAGGGGGTTCGCACGGGGATCACTCCATACAAGTGATTTGTTCAACAATCCTCGGTTCGAGGGAACCTAGCACCTCGGTCGGTGGCGCGGCCAGATGTCGGGGATGGGAATCTTCGGGCTCGGGTGGAGTCTGGTGCGCCCGGTGTCGGGAATGGGATCATGCGCCCCCAGGGGCCGCTACGACCAGGGGTGCGGCGGACCCGCGGACGCGCACCGAGCGGAGGGGGAGCGCCATGGGCCGACCGGAAGCCGCCTACCGGGCCGCGGAAGGGGGCGCCCTGGACGTCGACCGTGCGTTCTACGACCGGGTCGCCTCCGCGGGGCGGGAGCGGGTCGACGCCTTCGAGGTCCCGATTCGCTCCGGACAGGCCTGGGAGGTGCCGCGCGGCCACCTGTGCCGACTCGTCACCGTCGAGGGACCGCAGGTCGGTGACCTGAACCTGTGGAACCGGCACGACCCCCGCGAGCGCCTGTGGGCGTCGCGCACCCGCCAGCTCCAGCGTGCGCATGTGAGCACCTACGACCGGCTCTGGTCGACGCTGCCTTTCCTGAGGCCCATGGTCACCGTCACCTCGGACACCCTGGCCGACTACGGCACCGACGCTGAGGGGGGCCGCGTCCACGACCTCCTCGGAACCAGGTGCGACCCGTACGTGAACCGGATGCTGACGGGTGAGGACTTCGACCACCACTGCCACTCGAACCTGGTGCGGGCCGTCCTGCCCTACGGGCTCACCGAGTTCGACGTCCACGACGTGCTGAACGTCTTCCAGTGCACGGGCCTCAACGACGAGGACCGGTACTTCATGAAGTCCAGCCCGGCCCGCCCGGGGGACCACTTCGAGTTCTTCGCCGAGATCGACCTCCTGTGCGCCCTGTCGACCTGCCCGGGCGGAGACCTGTCCGTGCCCCTATGGGGGCCGGACGCGCGCGATCCCGTGGACGTGTGCCGCCCCATCCGGGTGGAGGTCTACCGCCCGGATCCGGAGCCACTGAAGGGCTGGAGTCCTCCGCCCACCGCGCAATACGCCGGGGCCCACGGTCTCAGGGCACAGACGTGGGCGGAGAAGACCGCAGGGACGGACTGACGAGGGCACCCCGACGCGCCCGCAGACTCATCCTTCGTCCTCCGCGGCGCTGCCGTCCTCGGCCGCCAGGGCCTTGCGTTTGCGAGCGACGACCACGGCGACCGCGGGCGCCACCGAGGCGATCGCGGCGGCCCGCATCCACGGGCGGTCGAAGACGTGCCCGGTGGCGTGGTCCACGGACAGGCGCCCCGGGCCGCCGGCGATGAGCGCCACCGCGGCCAGCCCCAGGAGGCCCGGGTACTCGAACCCGCCCTCGGTGTTGAAGAAACCGTTGGGCGCGTGCATCTCGGCGGCGACCCCCATCGTCCCGGCGACGGCCGCGCCGCCGGCGGGCGTGCCGGCCCCGAGGACGAGCGCGGCCCCGCCGACGGCCTCCGAGGCCCCGGCCACCAGCGCCGTGGCGCCACCGGGGCGGTAGCCCATCGCGTGGAACCCTTCAGCGGTCCCCTTCAGCCCGCCGCCACCGAACCAGCCGAACAGCTTCTGCGCCCCGTGCGCGAACAGCGTCGCCCCGAGCCCGACACGCAGCGCACAGACGGCGACGTCTCCCATGTCGACACGTCCCACAGTGGATCCCCCCGATCTCGGCTCCCCACGCCTTCCCCCGAAGCGCGGTTTCCCCACCGACCCTTACCCCGATCACACCCGCCCGAAAGACGGCCAGCCGTGAGGCCTCCCCCGCTCCTTAGTCGCGCCCCCGGCGATTCGCGGGCCGGGTTGGTGGCCGAATGCGGTCAATCCCCGACGTATCGGCAATCCCAGGGCACGCTTCAGTGAAGTCTGTCCCCGTAGAGAGCCCGCTCTGCGGCCTCTCGGCAGTGTTCCGGTGCGGGGTGATCGGCGGCGCACCGCCCGGAACGCCGTTGTGACGCTCTTCCCCGGCCGAAGTGAGCGATCGGCTCGGGCGCCGCCTTGAGAGGGAGACGCGATGCCCCAGGGGTCCCCCGATTCCCCTGACCACGACGCGCCTCCGCGCGCCTACCTCTCCTCGAGCTTCACCGATCTGGAGGAGTGCCGGGCGGCGGCCGGTAGGGCGTTGCACCGGCTGAGCTTCCAGGCCGTGGAGATGGAGACGTACACGGCCGACGGGCGCCCTCCGGCAGACAAGTGCCGCGCGGACGTGCGCTCCTGCGACGTCTACATCGGCATCTTCGCCTGGAGCTACGGAAGCGCTCCGGAGGGGGAGGAACGCTCCTTCACCGAGCTGGAGTACCGCGAGGCCGAGGAGTCGGGGATTCCCTGCCTGATCTTCCTGCACGACGAGGACGCCCCTTGGCCGCCCAAGCACTTCGATCGGGGTGAGGATCAGGAGCGGATCAAGCGCCTCCGTGACGAGCTGTGCGAGAAGTACACGTGCAGCTTCTTCTCGGACGCCGCCCACCTGGAGACGCTGGTCACGGCCGCGGCGTCGAACTGGTTCCGGGACCACCGCCCCGAAGAGGCCGATCCCGCCGTGCTGGCGGTTCCCGAATGGGACGCCTACCGCCGACGCCTGATCCAGGAGTACGGGCGGCTCGATCTGGAGGCCCTCACACCGCCGGAACTGGAGGACTATCTCCAGATCCGGCTGCGGAACGTCTTCGTCGAACCCAAGGTGCGCGAATCCCTCTCCCGGCCCGAGCTTCCCAAAGAGCTGTGGCGGAAGCTGGAGGAGAGTTCCGAGCTGTCCCCGGCCGACCTTCCCCAAGGCCTGGAGGCACGGCGCCTGGCCGAGGTCGGCCGCTCGCACCGCGACCGGATCGCCCAGCCCGTCTTCACCGTGCTCGCCGGCCCTGCCGGGCGCCGCTGTGTCCTGCTCGGAGACCCGGGCTCCGGCAAGTCCACGCTCGCCCGTTACCTCGCGTTGTCCCTCGCCGAAGGAGACCCCGCCGACGGCCTCGAACGGCTGGATGGGATGCAGCCTCTCCTCATCGAGCTGCGCGACTACGCCCTGCACCGCTCCAAGTACGGAACCTTCGGCGCCTACTTGGAGTACCGCGCCGAGTCCGACGGGCTCGGGGTGCCCGGTCCCGCGCTCCGGGCCCATCTGGAGGAGGGGCGCGTGCTCGTGGTCTTCGACGGCTTGGACGAGCTGTTCGACCCCCGAGACCGCGAAGCGGTGGCCCGCCAGATCGCCCACTTCGCCGACGTGAACCCGCGGGTGCACACCGTGGTGACCTCCCGAATCATCGGCTACCAGCCCCGAATCCTCGACGATGCCGGGTTCCGGCACTACACCATCGACGATTTCGACCACGAGCGTGTCGAGCGGTTCCTGGACGCCTGGTACGGGCTCGCGCTCAGCGACCGGCCCCGTACCGCCTCACAGCGGCGGGAGCGACTGACCAAGGCCATCAAGGAGACCCCGGCCATCCGCGACCTCGCCGGGAACCCCCTCCTATTGACCATCCTGGCCATCATCGGCAAGCACCAGGAGCTCCCCCGGGAGCGATCAGAGGTCTATGACCATGCGGCGGGAGTCCTGGTGCACCACTGGGACGTCAACAAGCACCTGAGCGACGCCCGGATCAGCGCCGCCCCCGTCCGAGTGAAGGACAAGAAGGAGTTGTTGCGGCGGCTCGCCTACCGGATGCAGCAGGGGAGCAGCGGTGCCGCCGGCAATTACATCTGGGGCGACGATCTGGAGGAGGAGATCCTCGGTTTCCTCCAGGAGCGGTACGAGTACCCCCGCCATGAGGCCGCGCCCATGGCCGAGGCGATGATCGGGCAGCTCCGCGTCCGCAATTTCGTCCTGGCCCGGTACGGGCCGCGCATCTACGGGTTCGTGCACCGCGCCCTTCTGGAGTACTTCTGTGCGGCGGCGATCGTGTCCCGCTTCGAGAAGGCGCAGGTGTTGAGCGAGGAGGAACTCCGGGAGCTCTTCGCCACGCGCTGGGAGGACGCTTCATGGGCGGAGGTGCTCCGGCTCGTCGCGGGAATGGTCCACTCCTCCGTCGCCGACCGCCTGATCCGGCACCTGCTCACCGACTGCCCGCCGCACCGCACTCCCGTCCTGGAGCGGCCGGCCGCCGGCGCGGTCGCCCTCGCCGTCCAGTGCCTGGCGGAGGCACAGACCTTGGGACTGTGCAAGGAGGCGGCGGTCCAGGCGCAGGAGGGCCTCATTCGGCTGTTGGAGACACCGCACACCTCGGCAGGGCTGCCTCACGGCGAGCCCATCTCCGACAAGGTTCTCCCTGCAGCCAGATCCTTGGGGAACGCATGGCCGGGGAGGGAGAGGTTCTGGCAGTGGTACCGCGCCGAAGGCCAGTACGTGCTGACGAGTCCCGGCGCGGACCTGGCGGCGCGGATCGCCGCCGCCGTCCATCCCGACCGTCCAGACGTGCGCGAAGCCTTGGTCGGGATCGCGGTCGACAATCACATCCCCGAACAGCGGGCCGCGTGCCTGCAGGCCGTGGCGGAGACGTGGCCAGAGGCAGATGGGGTGAAGGCTCTGACGCTGAGCCTGCTGCAGGATCCCGATCCAGACGTCCGGAGCACGGCGGTCACTGTGTCGGCTGAGCACTTCGCCGACGGTGACGACGGCGCGGTGCGCGAGGCGTTGTACACGATGCGGACCGACGTGTGGGTCAAGGTCCAGGAGGCCGCTCTGCGTGCCCTGGCGACGAGGTGGACACACCACCCGGACACCCTGCCGGCGCTGCTCGAATCGCTCGCCGGTCTGAAGACACCGGACCGCAGTGATGTCCTCGACCTGGCGTTGGCCCATTTCAGCGACTGCGGTGACCTTCGCACGGCGGCGTTCGCTCTCCTGCGCGATCACTCGTGGACGGTCCGCCAGCGGACGCTCAGGACACTCACCACCCACTGGCCCGAGGCCGAGGACACCTATCAGGCGGTGCGGTTCTGCCTGCGAGATCCCGACTTCGACGTCCGCGCCACCGCCCTAGAGGCCCTCGCCACGCGCTGGACTGAGGATGAGGATACTCGTCTCGTGGTGAAAGACGCCTTGCGCGACCCCCATGCCACTGTGCGCACTGCTGCTGTGGAGGCGCTCGTAAAGTACTGGCCGGGCACCGACGAGACACCGGGCGCCCTTGAGGCGGCCGCCCGGGATCCGCAGGGCACCGTGCGCCTTGCCGCTCTGGTGAGCGGGGCCGAGGCGACCGGCGGCCCCCAAGCGGTCCTCGCGCTCTTGCGCGAAGAGTGCCGGTCGCCGCAAGCATCGAGGCGCGCCGCCGCGCTGGACGCGCTCATGGCGCGGGCACCGGTCTCCGACGACGTCCGGGACGTGGCGCTCACCGCTGCACGGGACCCGGACTTCTCGGTTCGGGGCAAGGCGCTGAACGTGCTCGCAGAGCGCTGGCCCAATGACCTGCCGACCGCGGACGTGGTCGCATGCGCGACCCGTGATGCGGATATTCCGGTTCGCAGGTCGGCGATCGAGGCCATGGTCACTCGATTCAGTGGTCATGAAGCGATACCTGAGATCCTCATCGCTGCCTCGCACGACCGGTTCGGCCAGATCCGGAAGCTGGCAGCAGAGGCCTATGCAGTGCGCTGGCCGTCGGTACCGGGGAGTGAGGAGGCAGGTCATCGCGCTCTGCATGATCCGGACGCCAGGACCAGGTCGGTCGCCCTCCAGCTGCATGCGGCACGTCAGGAGACCAGGGAGACGGCATCTGCTGCGCTTGCCTACGACCAGGCGTGGGACGTTCGCGAAAGGACGGTAGTTGCGGCTCTGACCGGCAGAGGGGGAGAGGCGCTCGACGAATCGCCCGCCGAGTCCGAGCCGTGGCTCCGTGCCCAACTCCTCCGTGCGTGGGCACGTGGAGCCGGAACGGGCGGACTACAGGTCGCGGGCGACAGGAGCCCTCGTGAGGTCCGCGACGTCCTGACCCGTGCTCTGATGTCGTCCTCCTCCGACACCCGAGTGGCCGCATTGGGAATCATGGCCGTCCAGCGTCGAGCTTTCCCCGACCACGTGCTCGTCCCGCTCGCTGATGAAGCGAGCCGGGATGCGGATGCCCGGGTGCGTTTGAATGCGCTCTGGGTGCTCCTGGTCCGCGGGGCCGGTCGTGACGAGTGCGCCCAGGCCGTCCGCCGTGCCTTGGCCGACCCGGATGACGATGTCTGGCGTGAGGCGTTCTTCGCCGCCCTGTCCGGTGGTCTACCGGAAGAGGAGGTCAGACGGGTGGTGCTGGCGGCTCTCCGGTCCCCGGGGCCAGTGGACCGGTTCAGTGTGGTGCAGGCCGTCGGTGCACGGTGGCGGGAGCATCCCGAAACCTTTCCATGGGTGGTTGGCTCCTTGAGCCATCCCGACCAAGGGGTCCGGCGCTCTGCCACGGGCCTGTTGTGCACGGTCTGGCCGGAGATTCCGGAAACCGCTCCTGCTGTGCGCAAGGCGGCGCGCGACCCCGTGGACTCGGTCCGGAGAGAGGCCGTGCAGGCGATGCCGAGGCTGCTCGGTCTGCCTGCGTACGTAGAGGTCCGCCCATGGCCCGATGCCGACGTCCCGTACACATATCCGTCGGGAAAGGAACCGGCCGGTGTGCTGTCCGGCGAGTCGGCTCTGCCGCCCGTCACCATCAGCGAGGCGATCGCCACGACCCGGACGTCTGATCCGGCTCTCTGTCTCCAGGCACTATGGGCTCTTGCCCGCCACTGGCCGGAGGAACCCGAAGCCCGTGCTGCGGCCGAACGGCTTCTGCACCACCGTCACATAGAGGTCCGAAGGACGGCCCTTCACTTTCTGACCACTACGTGGGGTGAGGAACCAGGGACGCGAAGCCGATTGCAGGCCGTGCTCGCGACGGACTCGCTGCCCGGATCGATCGTGGCGCCGGCGATCGTCGCCCGCTGGCCGGAGAGCCCGGAGGCGGTGGAGGCGGCCCTGTGGCATATCCGGCGCTATGGCTACGGCGAGCAGCAGGACATCGCCGCCATCGCGGGTCATCAGCCCGACCGGTTGGAGGAGATCCGACGGGCGCTGTGCGAGTTGGCCGAAGCGCCTCCCCAGGAACGCGCCCACCAGCAGATACTGGACTCGCTTCGGGTCTCATGGCCGACCCACCCCGACACCCGGCGCCTCATCGAGGACGCGACCGCCCACCCTGACCCTGCCACGCGTCGGCGTGCCGTCGAAGCGTCGGCCGTGGGCTCAGGGATCGGCGACGTGTCTGCTCTTCGGAGGCAGGCACGGGGCGATCCGGAGGCGGAGGTACGTGCCGAAGCCCGCTTCCACCTGGCGTTGCGGGACCCGGCACCGGAGGAGGACTCCGTGTCGCCCGTGCACGGGGCGGACTCCGCTGATCCCTTGGAGCGCCAGGACGCGGTTGCGCGGTGGTTTCTGCGGCAGGACGAGCCGGAGGCCGGGGCAGTGCTGAGGGAACTGCTCAGTGATTCGGATCCCGGCGTGCGTTGCGCAGCCGTGCGGCAGACGGCCCGGATGCACTCGGGGGAGGCAGACACCTTCGATGTGCTCAGGTCCGCCTCACTCGACGCGGATCCGGCCGTTCGGGTCGCTGCCGTCCGCGAACTCGCCAGGTACGCTCCCACTGATGCGCGCACCATCGATGTGCTGGGCCGAGCCGTATCCGACCCTCGCCAGGCCGTTCGAAGTGAGGCGGTCCAGGCACTGGCCGTCGGATGCGGTGACGAGCAGGCTGCGCTGAGCCATCTCCGGACGACGTTGGACGACCCCGACGAGACGGTTCGCGACGACACTGTTGAAGCGCTCGAACTGCGAGGCCTGATCGGAGAGGAGGGCCGCCGCCGGAGCCTGTTCGCCCCTGAGAGTTCGAACGGCAGAATCGACCTTCGCTGCTGGATCCGCTCGCTGGGCTTGGAGAAGAGGGACCTCGCCCCCTTGCTCGCCGAAGCCGTTGGTGGAGATGAGGACGACTCCAGGCTGCGCGCGGTCGTGGCACTGGCCACCCAATGGGGTGATCATCCTGAGGCAGGTGCCTACTTCCTTAACGCCGCTGCCGATGGGGACGCCATCACCCGGCGGATCGCATTGGGCGCGCTCGCGAGCTTCCAGCCGCATCTGCTGCCCGCCGGCTCCGTCGCCCACCGAGCCCGTACAGACCCTTCTCCGCTCGTCCGTGAATGGGCGGTCGACCACTTGCTCCTCCAACCGGACCAGCATGAGCCGCCCGACGCGGTCATCGAGGCGTGCGCGGACGAAGTCCCACGCGTGCGCAGAGCCGCACTGGAGTACGCGGTCACCCGCTGGCCCAGCGCGCCCCGGATACGTCGGGCGGTAGCGGAGGCCCTCGACGATCCTTCGCTGCTGGTCGTAGAGATCGCGGTAAGCGCCGCGCACCGTCGATGGCGGAAAGAGCCGGAGATCCGTACGTCTATGGAGCGGATAGCCGCCCGTGAGGGCGTGCCACCGGAATTCGTCAAGTGGTGGCAGTGGGTCTCCTCCTCAGTGGCCGACCCCTGACCCGGCACCGTAGTGCCCTGCCCCCGACCGCCCTCTACTGATCGAAAGGCACAGGCATGCCCACGGTCGGCCCTCTCCGCGACGACGACCTCCCCGGCCTGTACCAAGCGGCGGAGGCCGCCTCGTCACAAGGTCGGCGAAGATACGGGCTGGCCACCGGCCTCCGCCTGGGGCTGGTGGTGTCGGCCGCAGTCAGCGGCATGCTCGCCTCCCTGAGCGACGCGGTCGCCGTGGTCACCGCGTTCGCGTTCTTCGGGGCGCTGCTCGTCGAGACCTACATCCTGACGGACCGCCCGGACCGTGCCTGGTACGAAGGGCGTGCGCTCGCGGAAGCGGTGAAGACCTTGACCTGGAGGTATGCCGTCGGGGCGGCACCGTTCGGCATCGGCTCGCAGAGCGGGGAAGCGAAAGGCGAGGCGAGTGGTCGGACGGGCATGGAGACGGCCGAGGAGGAAACGGGGGAACGGTTCCGTGACCGGGTCGACCGGCTCCTGCGGGACGCCCCACGGAGCGGAATCGCACCTACCGAGTCTCCGGTCATCGGTGAGCGCGTGCGTGAGTTTCGCAGCCTCCCCGCGCTGGACCGCCGTGAGATCTACCTGCAGGGCAGAGTGATCGACCAGCAAAGGTGGTATGCGGGCAAGGCCCGTTTCAACCGGCGCAGGGCCTTCGCCTGGCGGGTGGCCCTGCTCCTCTTCGAGGGCGCCGGATTCCTCGGTGCGCTCGCGTACGCGCTCGACTCCATCGACCTCGACTTCTCCGGCATCATGGCCGCTCTGGTCGGTGCCGGCGCCGCTTGGATGACGGCCAGGCAGTACGACACCCTGGCTCGTTCCTACTCCGTGTCGTCGAACGAACTGAGCATCGTTCGGGACCGTTTGGAGGGGGTTGACCCTGCGGACGAGACCCGCTGGGCGGAAGGCGTGGCGGATGTCGAAGACGTGATCATCCGCGAGCACGCCGTGTGGCGCGCCTCCCGGTCCTCGTCGCCGACCTGAACGGCGGTCACCCTTCGCGGTTGAGGCGTTCATGCTCGGCGTTCTCCTCGGCCTCGTACACCTCGCCGATCTCCCGACCCATTGGGGTGACGGCGAACCAGCAGACGTCCCCCATCTCCAGCTCGGTGCCGATCGCGTCCCAGCGCTCTCTGATCCGCCGTAGGGCGTCCTCGGCCGGGAGGTTCCACGGCCGGAACCCCCGGTCGTCTGTGAAGTCCCCCGCGACGACCAGATCGGCGCGCATGAGGTTTCCGAGGAGCACCAGACAGAAGTCCCGCCATACCTGCCAGTCACCGGAGCCCGTGTAGTGCCGGGCCAGTGACTGGGCCTCGTCGAGCCTGGTCCAATCGGTGACGGCCAGGACCAGGAACTCTTTCTCCGCCTCCACGACGAGGTGCTTCTCGGTCATTTGCTCCCCTAACGGAACGTCTAGCGGGCGGGTAGAGCATGGACGCCGGGCGGCAGCGAGGGCCGAGTGGATACCGTGCGGAGCCGGCGGCCCTGCTCTCCGGACCCCAGAGGAGGCGTCACTCGAGAACGACGGTCACATAAGGCGGTTCATGGTCGTCGTCGACCTTCAGAAGAGTGAAGACCGCCCCGTCGAATTCGAACTCCTCGCCCTCGGTCGCTTTGAAGACCTCACCGTCGTATTCGCCTTCCTCTTCGGCCTTGACCGTCCAGACCTCGATGCGGGACCGGCCGTCGACGGTGCCGAGTGAGGTGACGGCATAGTCGCCCAAATCCCCACGGGTCCCCTGGAAGACGCGGGCGGCCCCCTCGGGGACCTCGGGCAGATCATCGGCCGATTCCGACGGTGCCTCCTGCGGGGTCGTCCGCTCCCCGCACCCTGCGGCGGCGGGCGATAGCAGGACGAATGGCAGGCCTAGGAGCGATATCAGCGTGGTCGGTCGGAGCCTCACGCGGACCACCTCACCGGATCCGGACGGTCCGGTCTTCAGACGCCTCGGTCCCCGCCTCGGCGTTCTCCCCGGCCGGTTTCGGTGCCGACGCCACCGGTCCCCTCGAAAACCGACGAGAACGACCCGTACCGCCCCCGACCCGTCAAGCGCTGTCGAGGCTGTCCTGGATGCTCCCCGTGTTGTCCTCGGGCGGAGGAGCGATCTCCAGATCGCTTCCCCACGCGCTGTAGTGGACGGTGCTGATCGCTTCCTCGCCGTCGGGCGTGGCCATCTGGACGGTGAACTCCTCCGGCAGGCCCTTCGGGGTCACAGCGAGTTCCCACTCCACTTCTTCAAGGCCGGCGTCGACGGCGTTCTTGAAGTCGTCGTTGCCCTTGTCCGCCAGGTCGCTCGTCTTCGTGGTCCCGGTGTACCTGGTGACCGGACCGTCCTCCCCGTCCTCTGCGGCCGGGTCCCCGTCCAGTTCGCCCAAGGCCACCACGTCCATGCTGGAGTTCCCGGCTGCCTGCTCCAGAGAGTCGTTGACCTCCTTGTGCATGACCCGGAAGATCTCCGCGAACGGGCCCAGCTCCTCCTCGGCGGTGTCGATCTCCTCGGTGGTGAGCCGCATCCAGTCCTTCTCCCCGACGAGCGGCTCCCCCTCCAGCATCATGTACGTCACGCCCTCGGACACCACGGTGTGGGCGGTCTCCGGTTCCTCGCCGCTCTTGTCCACGGTCGTCATCTGCGCCGACGGAGGATCGGTCAAGAGCATGGACATGGTGACGTCCTCGATGGAGGCGCCCTCCTCCTCGCCCTCCTCGGGTTCGACCGACATGGTCACCTCGACGGAGAGGGCCTCCTGCATCCGCTCCTCGACGAGCGCCGCGAGGTCCTCGGGGGCGTCCGGGAGTTCGACGTCGTCCATCGCCGCCGGCGCGACGGGAGAGGGGGCGGGCTCGGAGGGTTCCTCTTCGCCGCCGCTCTGGCAGGCGGTGGCGAGTAGTGCCGTCGCGAGGAGCACGGCGGTCCGGGGGACGGGAGTTCTCATAGTTCCTGGAGCCTAACCGAGCGATCCGAGCGGGGGGAATGCGGCCGTGTCCCATACCGGCCAGGGTCCGTCAGGTCACTCGGGAGCCCCGGACACTCGCCGCTTTCCGGACGGTGCCGTGCGTTAGACTGCGGTGCCCTTCCCCCCTGAGAGACCGTGAAAGCCGGAGTCCTGCCGATGAACGGAACCTTTCCCAAGGCCCTTCTGCTTCTGCCGGTCCTCCTGCTCACCGGCTGCGTCAGCCCGCCGGACGGCGACGAGGGGCAGGCCGCTCCCTCGTGGGACGGGACCGAGGACGGCCCCGGCCGGTTCGACGGCGTAGCGACGGACCGGGGCGAGCGGGGCGGGCCCGTCGGCGGAGACCTCGAGGTCGGCCTCGTACGTACGGAGGCCACCGCCAACGACACCATCGAGCTGCTGACGGGCGGCCGGCTCTCCGAGCCGGCCGGGGACAACGGGGCGGTCGCCGTCGACTGGACCTCGCGCCTGAGCATCACCTTCACCTCGGCGGAGCGCTCCGGAGACGACGTCGTATTCGACGGAACGGCCGCCTATCTGTACGACAAGGGCGCCTATCTCGTTCACAGCAAGGACTTCACCGTCCTGGTGCCCGATGAGGGGGAGGACCAGGAGGGGGGCGGATTCGCCTCCTACACGGCCGCCGACGGGGAGGTCCTCGCCGAGCTGACTCCGGAGGAACCGACGGCCGACTTCTCCGTCGCGATCGCCGGGGTCCCGGAGGAGGACGGTGCGCAGGTCCATGAGGACGGGCTCACCGGCCGCTACATCCGCTACGAGACCCCCGCCGAACTCTGGGGCCACACGGTCGAACCGCCGGCGGACTCCGTTCCCGGCCGCCTGTGCTACGCCGAAGGCGACGACTGGCACGGGGTGGAGCTGTTCGAACAGCCGTCCATGCCGTGCGGATGACCCGGCCGTCTCGCAGAGGCGGATGAACGCCGGGTGAGGCGCCGGTGGCGGGGCGGCGACGGTCAGTGGGCCTTTCCTGGGCCCAGAGTTGGGTTTGTGGGCTCTACTCGCCCGATGCTCTCCGGTCGTACTTTCGGCCAATGCCTCTCCTCACGAACCGACGATGCGACCCGGCAGGTGTGTCCGCCCGGGGGGCCGTTCGATGAGCGCGGCGCGCAATGCTCCACCACCACGGCGCAGGGTCCGGACGGCCCGAGACGACCGGGGGGCGTCCTTCGCCCAGTACGCCGCGCTCATCCTGTGCGTGGCGGCCATCGCGGGCAGTGTCGCCGTCGTGGCCCCTGCCAGGACCGGGGACCTGTTCAGCTCGGCCCTGTGCCGCATCAAAGAGGCCGCCGGAATGGGCGGGGAGTGCGAGGACGGCGACGACCAGGCGCAGGACGAGGACGACTGGATCGAGCCCGAGCCCGGTTTCGACTACACGCCCGCGTACTGCGTGAAGCAGGGGTCCAAGCAGACCTACGGGGGCTCGGTCACCATCGCCTTCCTCGAGTTCGGCCAGGAGTACTCCTATGCGCGCGAGGACCTGTCCAACGGCAAGATCGTCATCACCTTCCTGCCGACGTCGTCGGCGAAGGCCACCGCGGGGGCGGGCTTCGACTTCGGCGCCGGGGAGTCGGCGCACGCCGGCGCGAGCGTCTCGGCGAGCGCGGGCGTCAAGCTCGGCTCGGGGATGACCTACATCTTCGAGGACGAGGACGAGTTCGAGGAGTTCGAGGAGGAGGTCAACGAGGCCATCGCCATGGAGACCAGCAGGACCATGAACCCCACCGCCGACGGGATGCTCCGCTTCGGAGACTGGATCGGCGTGTACGACTACCCGGAGATCGAGCGCGACCCGGACGTGCGCACCACGACGGTCGGCATCGAGGCCGAGGTGGCGGGCAGCGCCGGTGCCTGGGCGGGCCCTGGAGAGAAGCGCAGGAAGGACGGCGACGGCGGGGCCTGGACGATGAACCTGGGGGCGGAGGGCTCCTTCACCGCGTCGCGGACCCGCGACCACGCGACCTGGTACACCGATCCGGACAACATCCAGAAGTCCGACACCTACAGCTGGACGGCCGAAGGCAGCCTCGGTGCGACCGCTCTGTCCGCACACGCCGACGGGTCCATCAGCTGGAACGGCGGGACCCGCATCATGCGGAACGAGGACGGCTCGATCGCCAACATCCGCTACATCGCGGGAGCGGAGGGCAAGTTCTCGTTCGGCGTGGACAAGAACGTCGGCAACAAGACGGGCAAGGGCAACGACGTCGAGAACGGCGGAAACGGCTCTGTAGGGACGGGCGAGGCCAACAGCGTCACGCAGATGGTCCAGGTGGACTTCGAGAACACCCCTGAGGAACAGGCCGCCGCAGAACAGCTGCTGGACGAGTACGGCCTGGCACCACCGCCCTACGCGACCAACGCGATGGCCAACCAACTGGACGAGGAGGACAACGGCGGCAGGGTCCTCGAGGAGCCGGGGTCCGACGCCGACCCCTGGGACGAGATCTTCTACCGGCGCGGCACCGCCTGGCAGTACGCCTCCGACAAGAAGATCGACCAGGGGGAGTTCGGCGCCCAGGTCAAACTGGGCATGCAGTTCGGCGCCTCGGTCAATTGGGAGCTGGAGGAGAAGGACACCAAGCAGGCCCTGATGCTGGAACCGCCGAACGAGGGCGGCCGCAGGTTCATCGATTACGCTGACTGCCTGTCCGACGACTACAGCGAGGAGGAGGGCCAGTGAAGGTCGCTGCCGCGCTGGGAGCCGCCGCGGGCGTGTGGCTGCTCGGGACCCTGGCCACCGCGCTCATCCCCGTCTTCGTTCCCCTGGAGATGCTCCAGGACGACATCGGCGAGTACGTCTGGTTCGCGCTCCCGCACGCGGTGATCACGGGGCTCATGGCGCTGGCCGCCGGCCTGGTCCACGGACGCGACGAGCTGCGTTCGGTGGGCGGAGCCGTGGTCGTCCTGGCGCTCCCGGCGGTTCACACGGTGGCGGGGGCCGTGCTCGGCGCGGTCGTCGGCACCGAAGCGGCGATGAACGTGGCCCAGGCGGTCTGCTCCGTCGCCGGCGCCCTGCTCGTCTACCTCCTCATGCGCCCTGCCCGGGCGCCCATGCGCCTCGCGTCACGCTGACGCCCCTTTTCGCGCCGTCCCCCGAGAGACTGGCGCCCCGTCGTCGCTCGGGGGACCGTCCGCTTCTCTGTGCGCTGAGCGCCCGGAGCCGCTCCGGCCCTCATCCGGAGCCGGGGCCGTCGGGAATTGGCAGGTTGAGGCCACCCCGGAGGGGTGGTGTACCCCATTCTGGGATGATTAGGGTCCAAGGACCCGCATAGGCCCCATCGTGTCCGCGTGGGGCGTGGGCGGCAATGCGCGTAGGGCGACGCCTGAGCCGCGTGGAGGGAGCCGGATCACTGCCTTCTGCGTCGAAACCGGTGAAGGTCGGCACGTAAGGGAGTGGGCTGTGGGTAGAGGACGACGTCGGACGATAGGCGGGGTCATTCTCGGACTGGCCATCGGGGTCGCCCTGGGGGTTTCTCTGGACAATCCGGCCCTCGGCGCGGGGCTGGCGGTGGCCTTCGCGGTCGCCTTCGGCGCCGGCTTCGGCGGCCGCGCGCGCGGCTGATCCGGAGGGCCCCCGGCGGGGCGAAATAACGGTGAATGCCGGGGGAATGGTTCCGCAGGCGAAGGTGTCCTCACCATGGAATTCCGGGTCCGGGCCTAGAACCCCTGGGCCCCCTTCTTCTTCCTCGAATGCCCACTGTGGGGCTGTTACCAGGGGCGATGCCCATTCCTCGTCCGGCGCTCCGCGCTACCCCTCCGCCTCTGGGCCCAGTTCAGGCCCACCTTTGCAAGGCATTTCTTGGGACTGATGTTCCCGGGCCTGGCCCCCTAATCTCTCTCCCGCTCGGTATTTCTCCGAGGAACGGGTGCGGGAGGTTCCGATGGGCGCGGGGATACGGGGACCGGGCGGTGATACCGGGGCGGCGGCCACCGAGTACGCGGCCCTCGTCCTGCTGGTGGCCTCCCTCGTGGGCGCGATCGCCGTCGCCGGGGTGCCCGGGCGCGTGGCGGGCCTCGCCGAGTACGGGCTGTGCCTGGTGAGCGGCGGTGACGACTGCTCCCTCCCCGCCGACGGCGACCAGGCCGACGCGCCGAACGACGAGGACTACCTGCCTCCGCGCTGCGAGGTGCTGCAGACGCAGGACAAGGCCGGTTACTCGCTCTACGTCGGCATCTTCAAGTTCGGCGAAGAGTACGCGTTCATGGAACAGCAGATGGCCGACGGCACGTACCGCATGACGCTCATGCCGCACAACGCCGAACTGGGGGTCGAGGGCAAGGCCTTCGAGGTCAGGACCGAGGGCGGCAGGAACATGCGTCTGGGGGCGGAGGCCAAGGTCGGCGCCTACCTCAAGGCCGGAGTGGGGGACACCTGGGTCTTCGGGGACCGGGCCGAGGCCGAGTCCTTCAAGGACGACATCATCGAGAACCAGACGGCCATGGACAGCATGGCGCGGAATCCGGGATCGGCCCTGTACTACGCCCTGAACCCGCCACCGGAGATCCCCGATCCCGGCATCAGCACGGCCACCCTGCGTCTGGAGGCGGGGGCCAACGCCGAGGCAGGGGCAGGGGTGAAGACGTCCACCGCGGAGCAGTACTGGGACACCGGGACCGGTCTGAACGGCAAGGTCCGCGTCGGCGGCCAGGTGGCGGTACGGACCGACACCCGGGACCCGGACGACCCCCTGACCGGAACGACGTACCAGGTGGACGGCCAGGTCGGGGTGGGGACCGAGATCGGCGGGGCGGGCGCGGAGAACCTGCACAACTGGTCCGGAGCGGTCCGGGTGATGCGCAACGAGGCCGGTGAACCCGTGGAGATCGTGTACACCACCACCGTGGACTCCTCGATCGTCGACAAGGACCGGCTCGGCAACAAGCGCAAGAACGGCAAGGGCGGGCTGAAGGACAAGGACGCCGACGCGCTCCTGCAGGAGACCCGGACCACCCTCGAACTCGACACTCCGGAGGAACGGGCGATCGCCGACCGGTACCTGGAGGAACAGGGGCTCACCGGCATGCCGGCCATGGCCTTCAGCCAGCTCTTCGGAGACGGAGACGACCTGCTGAACGCGCCTCCGGAGGACGGCGGCCCGTTCGAGCACCTGCTCTACGACAAGGCCACGGTCTCCAACACGGTGCAGGAGAAGAGCACCGACGCCTCGGCGTTCGGCGGCAAGGTCGCCCTCGGCATGGGGCTGGGGCTGAAACTGTCCACCGAATCGTCCGAGGCGCACACGGTCGAGGCCGAGTTCCTGGGAGCCCCGCGGCCCGACGGGACGCGCTCGTTCCTGGAGTTCCCCGACTGCCTTTCCGAGGAGGCCGAATGATCCGCCGAACCCTCTGGCCGCGAGTGGACCACCGTTCCCGTTCCGCCCACCCGGTGGGGCCGGCCGGACGGGCCGGCCGGCCCCACCGGGGCGGCCCGACACCGGCCGTGCCCGGTGCGGTCGCGGCGGCGGTCCTCGCCGTCGCGTGCACGCCTCAGGGGGGCACCGCCCCCGTCGTCGACGGTGTGCCGGTCGCCCTGGACCCGCCCGACGGGTGGGAGGCACAGGTCGCCGAGGACGAAGAGATGCAGGAGTCCGACCCCGTGCTCTACACGGCCGCCCCCGCCGACGGCGGGGACGCGGGCCTGTACCTCCAGGCCTTCGAGGGGCAGGTGGGCACCATCGAGGCCGGGATCGGCATCGCCCGGGCAGCCCAGGAGGTGCGCTGGGACGACTACTCCGCCCAGGAGCCCGAGGACATCGCGGTGGAGGGCGCCGAAGCCGCGCGCCGGATCGACTACACCTACACGTGCTCTGAGGAGGGCGGGGAGTGCGCCGGGGCGGCGTTCGTCCTGCACCGCGACCGCGACATGTACCTGGTGCGGGTGAGCTGGCGCGACGGACAGGAGCCTGAGGGCGGGGTCCAGGAGCTCCAAGAGTCTCTGGCCCTGCTGTGAAGCCACGGGGGCGTCCGCCCGAGCCGGCGCCTTGTGAAGGTGCGTGAGCGTGCCGGGACGGCCCCACGGACCCGGGGACGGACGACAAGAAAGGAGAACGACGTGAGGCCGCTGGGGTGGTGCGCCGCGGTCTTCGCAGGGGGACTTGCGATGACGTTGTTCGGTTACGCCCTGATCGGGGCGGTGGGCGCGCAAGGGGTGGCGATGAACCGGCCGGTGCCCTCCGAAGCGGCGTTTCCGGAAGGGAGGAGCGGAGCAGGGGCCGTATCGGTCTTCGACGTCCTCAGCGTTGCGGCCCTGATGCTGCTCACCGCCACCGTGTCGGGCCTGGGTGCCGCCGTGGCCGGTAGGAGGGCAGGGGTGCGGCCTCCGGCCGCGGCGGTGGCGGGACTGTGCGGACCGGCGGCGGCGGTCGCGGCGGTGCTGGCTCTGTTCCTCAGCGGGGCCGGTGCTCCGCCGATCGCCGCCGCCCATGCGGTGGCCGGCCTCCTCGGCTCCGTCGGGGGTGCGCTCGCAGGCGCGCGGGGGCGCCGGTGAGGACGGCGCGCGGGCGAGCGCCGGGGCCGTTCCGGTGCGCCCGTCGTCCTCGACCGTGGTCAGTCCGCGAACTTCAAGAAGACCGAGTGCGTGCGCACCTCGACGATGCCGACGGTTCGCCCGGCCACATCGATCTCGTCGCCGGCTTCGCCCTCGATCTCCTCGTCTTCGTGCCCCTCGGCCGAGACGAGCAGGCGTGCGACCCCGTCCTGGGAGGAGCCGAGCGCGAAGGTCACGCCGTCCCTGGTCGTCCTGCGGCCGGGGAGTGCGGCGAACACCGCAGGGTCGTCCATCGGATCCCCTGAGGCGGCGTCCTCCGAGGGCCGGGGCGAGGCGTCCTCCGAAGCCGTCGGTTCCGGACCGCCACCGCCGTCCCCCTCCTCCCCGTCGTCGACGGTGAGGGCCACCCCCTCCTCGGACCGGTCGCCCTCATCGACGCGGTGCACGGTGATGGTGCGGTGACCGGCCTCGACCGTGTCCCCGGCGCCGGCCTTGACCACCTCCGTGCCGTCGATGTCATCGGCCCCGATGTGCAGGGCCGCCGTCCCGTCGGAGATGCTGCCGACCCCGATGGACAGGTCGTCCTCGGTGTGCTGGGCGCCTTGGGAGATGTACAGGTAGTCCGCCGGCAGGTCGCCGTCCGGCTCCTCGGGCCCGTCCTCGGTACAGCCGACCGCGAGCGTTGCCGCGGCCGCGGCGGCCAGGAGTGCCGAGGCGGCACGGCCGAGCGTGGACGAGGCCATGGCGCTTCCTCTCCTTTCCCGGGTCATCCGAGGTCGGCCGCGTGCAAGGCGGCGAAGTTGTCGTTCACTTGGTCGATGTCCAGCACGATGTCCTCGGTCTCCGACCCCCAGGGGTTGCGCACCGTGACGGTTCCGGCCTCCCGGTCCACGTCCGACACGAAGTAGACGTGGGCGGAGACGAGCGTATCCTCCTCGTCGTCGACGAGGGCGGAGTCCTCCCCGTCGAGCGGGGTGGACAGAGTGATCGATTCACCGGACTCGAACTTGTCCGCCAGGCCGTCCATCGTGACGTCCTCCCAGGGCGGGACCCAGTCGTCGGGCGCATAGTCGGTCGCGTCGCCGCCGAACGTGGTCATGGCGGCACCGGGGTGCCAGTTCTCGAGGCGGGAGTAGTCTCCGCCGTTCATCTGTGCGTACGCCTTCTCCAGGACGGCGGGCCAGATGACCGGCGGCTCCTCGTTGGAGGAGGCGAACTCCGGGTTGCCGGCGGCGTCGAGGGGAAGGTCCGGAGTGACGGTGATCGGATCCTGGCCCGGGAACGTCACCGTGAACGTGCCGTTGACGTTCTCCTGGATCATGTCCTCGATCGCTCCGGGGTCCTGGACCGCCATCGCCCCCATGGTCGCCATCAGCCAGCAGTCGCCCAACGCACCTTGATCGACGTGCTCCCAGTCCACGGCGTCGTCGCCGGAGGCGAACAGCGAGTAGTCGTCGAGCTCGCCGTAGCTCAGCGATGAGGGCGAGTTCCCGGCGGCCGGGTCTCCGCCCACGTCGGAGAAGTCGGGTTCGACGAAGAAGTAGGCCTCGGAGTCGTCGAGCTTGCGCAGTGTGTCGAGATCAGCGGTGCGCCGGACCTCTTCCAGCCAGTCGAAGTAGTCCTGCTCGAGGGGCACCGGCCCGGTCTCGAACAGCCGGTACAGGTCCTCCTCGGACATGTCCCTGACGACGGCCCCGAACTCCTCGTGGCTCAGGTCCTGGAAGACCTCCCACGCACAGCTGGAGACCATCCAGGGGACCTCGTCTTCGGTGCTGAATCTCGACAGGCACTCGTCCAGGTCCTCGACGGCGGCGTCGACCGTGTCGGGATCGGCGTCGTCCGGGTCGGCCCCCCGCGACTCGGGAGCGGGCGGACCGGCCGGGTGCCCCGGAGGCGGCGCCGGGTCGTACTCCGAGCCGGAATCGGAGCCGGAGGAGCCGCCCTGCTGGTCGGGTGCGGCCTGGTTCCACTGCTCGGGTTCGTCTCCGTCCTGCTCAGGCGGTTGCGTTCCGTCTGCGCTGCCGGCCGGATCACCGATGCGGTCCAGCCCGGTCTGGAAGAGCCCGGCCACACGCTCGGGGACGCCCGCGCTGAAGACGGCGACGACGATCGCCGCCACGAGGAGGACGACGGCGCCGTATTCCACGAAGGAGGCGCCGCGGTCGCCGGGGTCTCGTCGGGGGAGCACAGGGACCACCTGTCGGTTCGGAAACCGCCGACACGGGGCGGTGGTGGGGGATGTGGGCTGGAGAGAACGCTAGTCACTCATGCGTGACCGTCCTAGGGCCCCGGGGCCCAAGTTCACTCTGTGACGCTCCGGCTGCGGCTTTAGGGCTCCATTGGCGACGATGGGCCCATCGACACGGACGGGCTCCTCCTCGTTACGGCCGTTGTCCTGGTCGTATCCGCTGGGTCCACGCTTCAGGCGAGCAAGGGGCACTCGCCATAGGAAGCGCTCACTTCTCGCCGATGCCGTCGATCGCGGACCGCACCCTGGACCACATGTCGGTCACCACGGGGATTCCCTTTCCATCGTCGGCCTCAGGGCCGAAGCACGGAGAGCTCGCGCTGATGGCGAGTTTGTTCTCAGCGGACGAGTTGCTGAGGGACAGACGGAACCCGTCATCGTTGCGGAACCGGACGTACATCTCGTCTGGACGCATGTCCTCCTGGAGTGTGTACCCCCGGTTCCCCCAATGGTCGACAAGAGCGTCGGCAACCTCGGCCTTCTTCTCATCGGAGCCGGTCGCCACCCGGTAGCTCTTGGAGACCTGTTGCTCATTCCTTTTGCAGGGAGCGCTCACGGCCGGCAGGAGTGCACTCTCGTCCATGGTGGAGTCTCCGGGCAGGGACCGGACCGCCGAGGCGATGTACTGCGACGTGCGCTCGTCGGCGCGCTCCTCGGTCAGCACTCCTTCGGGCGGAGGGGCTGCGAAGTAATAGACGCCGGAGGCCACCCCCGCGACCACCAAGACGGTAATGCACCCAGCGCCCCTCAACTTGCCCATCTTCGGGGATCCTCCGATCCGCTCCTTCAGGGCACCCTGCCCGCGTGCGCACGCCGCACCGCCTCGACCGCGGAGCGCGATGGACCCCTACCCCGAAAGGGGCGGGCCCACGGCACGCGGCCGGAGAGGGCGGCGCGGTCACGCCGACGGATCGCCGACGAGGAGCGGGGAAGGCGCCGGTCCCGGGGGCAGGGGGCTGTGGACGGAAGCGGTCCCTGCCGTCCGGCTTTCAGTACTCGCACTACGAGGCTAAGCAGGCTCACAAGAGGGATAGAAGGCCCAAGAGGTCCCAAATGGGGCTGCTGGATTTGGGTCCGATTGGGACCTCGTCCCCAGTTTGAGCTGCGCTCCTCCATGTCGGAGGGAGATGCGGAAGGGACGGTCCGGCGGGCGCCGCCCCCCGCTCACCGACCGATCATCGCGAATTCCGCCGCAGTGAAGCCGGAATGTGATCCGAGTCGATGGATCTCCGAGGCGAAAACGAGACCGAAGCGAAATCCGATACTTCCCGACCGGGCGGGTCCCGTGCACGAATGCCTATCCGGGGCTCGCCGGGGGATCGGAGTGCAGGGCCGGCACGGGACCGTGGGTGGCGAGCGGAAGCAGATGCGGGTCAGGTCCGCAGGGCTGCCAGCTGCCGGGCTTCAGTCGAGTACGCCCCCGGGAGGATGCGCTCCATCCCCGTGAAGAACGCCTCGGCGGCTTCGACGAGCGCCCCTGTGAACTCCGCTTCATCGACGTGGGCGCTGCGCACATCCGAATCGTCGACCCTGACGGACACGTAGAGGTGCCCCGGAGAGGTCCTCTGGAGCACGAGTTCGATCGGCTGGTCGGGGAAGTAGGTGCGAACCCGCCGCTCCGTGCGCAGGTCGGTGAGCATGGTCAGGATGTAGGACCAGAGCTGGTCGACGTAGTCCCAGAGCTCGGTGTCGAGCAGCGGGATGCCGTCGATCGTCAGAGCGATGGCGCCTTCGACGTAGTCCGGGTCCTCGACGCCTCCCTCCCACTGATCCGGAGGGACGAATGCACCTTCAGAGGACTTGAGGAACGACGCGATGGCGAACCGATTCATGCTCTTCTTCCGAGTCCGAGGGCGCCCCGAGGCCGCGGATCCCGTTCAGGGAACCGGTCCCGGTATTGCGGTTTGAGCACGGACGGGGAACCATCTTCGAAGCGCCTGGGGGGACGTGAACGCGACGTCCCCCCAGGCGCTGATGCCCGATCTACGCAGGCGGGGAGACCGTGAGCTCCACGGCGCCTGCGCCGCCTACGCCTTCGTGGTCTTCAGGGGCGTTCTCGACCTTGTCGAAGGTGATGGTGTACCCGTTGTCGAGTTCCACCGAGTCGCCCTCTGCGGCGGTGACCTTCTCCTCCTCAGCGATGTCGGGGCCGTCGACGACGGTCAGCCTCGCCTCGCCATCCGTGACCCGCGAAAGGGAAAGCGTCAGATCGCTCGAACGGTCAATGGATCCTTGAGACAGGCGGAGAGTGCGCTCCTCCCCGTCCGGTGAGGGCGAGGCTTCCATGGTGCGCAGCTCAGGGGGGCTGCTCTCGTCCAATGCGGGTTCCTCTCCGTTCTCACCGCACGCGGCGGCGAACGCCAGCAGGGCCAGCAGGGCCGCGCAGCAGACGGAGACCCGCGCGAAGGCGGCTCCGCGCGCTCCGGGGCGTCGCATCCGTCGTCTCCTGTGCTCGAACACCGTCGTTGTCACCCGTCCTCTAGTCAAGGGAGCCGACCTCGACGGTCTGCAGCTTCTCACGGAACTCGTCCATGGTCAGCGTCGCGTGCTGATGCCCCCAGGGGTTGTACAGGGTCACCTTGCCGTCCTTGATCTCCTTGACCACGTAGGCGTGGTTGCCGGCCAGCTCGTCTCCGCTCTCCAGCTCGTAGTGGGAGTTCTTCTTGTCTCCGGGCGTGGTGACGGTGACGGGCGAGCCCTCGTCCATGATCGTGGACAGCATGTCCTCTTCGACCATCCACATCGGGATCTCTCCTGCGTCCTCTCCGGTGACGGTCTCCATGGCGTCCTTGGGCCATCCGCCCTCGATCTCGCCGTAGCTGCCCTCCTTCATGGCGTAGGCCTTCTCGAGGATGGCGGGCCACAACACCCCTTCACCGCCGGGGTCGGAGAACGCGGCCGAGTTGTTGGAGTTGACGACCAGGTCGGGTGTGACCGTCACCTGCGAGCCGTCGCCGAAGGTGACGGTGTAGGTCCCGTTGGCGTTCTCCCTGATCATTCGCTTGATGGCGCCCGGGTCCTGGTCGGCGACGGCCCCGATCCCCGCGAGCCACCAGCAGTCGCCGAGGGCGCCCTGATTGAGGTCGTCGGAGCTGATCTGCCCGTCCCCCCACAGGGAGCCGTTCGGCAGCTCGCCCCATGCCAGGTCGGTGCGTCGGCCGTCCTGGGTGTTGGCGCTGTCCCCCTCGACATCGTCGAAGGTCGGGTCGATCCCGCCGCGGTCGATGCCCCGCAGGTGCCGCAGGGTCTCCAGATCGGCCTTGGTCATGACGATCTCGTGGACGCCGTCGAGGTCGAGGAGTTCCCGGATCTCGTCGTCGCCGAGGGACCACATCAGGGCCCGCAGCTCCTCGGAGGTCATCCCGGCCATCACGTCGGCGGGGTGGCGGGTGCAGTCGAAGAGGCAGAAGTTGTCCCAGAAGCCCTGGTCCAGGTACTCGCGGATCTCGTCGATCTCGTCCTGGGCCTCGTCGAAGGCCTCCTGGCCGGGGCGGCCCGAGTCGTTCGGATCGGCGGGGTCGACCTTCGTGCCGCCGCCCACATGGCCGCGCGTGTCCGGTGCGGAGCGTTCGTCGCACTCCCCGTCGGAAGTCGCGGCCTGGGACACCTGGCATACGCCGCTGCGGACCAGGTCGGCGATGCGACCGTCCAGACCGGTGGCGAAGACGGCGGCGGTGATGCCGGCGATGAGGAGAACGACGGCTCCGTACTGAGCGAAGCTCGCTCCGCGATCGCAGGTCGTCGGGAGTGGGCGGCGGAACCGCCGGAAGAAGCGGGGGAGATGGGGGATCGGTCTCATGGGGGCAGGTTCGCCTTCGCGTGGTCCTCTGGTCGGTGGGCCCGAGCGCCGTCTGGACGCCTACGCGCCTGAGCGCGGTACCGATGCGACCTTAGAGAGCCGAGACCACGGGCGTCGTGAGTCCGCGGGCCCATACCCGGGCCCAGCAGGGCTGCCGTACCATTGCAGCGCCCCTGCACTTTTCAACGCCTATCGGGAGATCCCCCCATGTTCACCATGGAGAAGGCATCGCCGGCCGGGATTCCCGTCAGCGTCGAATGGACCTACCGGCTCCTGCTCTCCTGGGGAGTCGTGGAGATCGGTTCTACGGTGCACTACGTGGCCGCGAGCGGGGGGAACGGACCGGCCCCCGTCGAGGCTTCGGCGATGCTCCTGCTCGTGGTCCCGGTGCTCGCCGCCGCCTTCACGGTGAGGCGCGGATGGGCGTCCGGATACATCGTCGCCGTCCCGGTCGCCCTCTTCCTCTTGGGCGGGGCGGTCGGAGCCGCCGTCCTGGTCGGTCGGCCGCTCGTCCTGCACTTTCTGCAAGCGGCTGTGGCGATCGCCCTTCTCGCCTTGTTGTTCAAGAAAGAAACGCGGTCCTACTGTTTCTCCTGACCGGACTCTCCAGGCGAGGCGGCCGCCTCGCCCTCAGCAGGTTCACCGTGTGTTGAGGTGTTCGGCCTCGAGGAGCACGTCGGCGGAGTCCTCGTCGGGGTAGGAGATGAACGCCCTGCGATTGACGGCGTCCCTTTCGAGATTGGCGCCCGTGCACTCCGTGTAACCGTCGACCGTCTCCTCCGGGAATTCTTCCGCGAGCCAGCCTTCCCCGTCGGGAGGGCTGGAGAGGTCGTAGGAGGAGAAGTTGTCGCCCAGCTCGCAGAAGAGGTCCGCCCCCTTCGCGGATGTGGAGAAGGTCGCGGTATAGACCAGGCCGCCGCTCTCGTTGCGCGACCGCTCGATCTCCAAATCCTGAACGTCGTCCGGGAGGGCGAGCCCGGTGAAGTCGACCAGCTCATCGGCGGTCGGTTCCCCGGTGGGCATGGGGTCGGGGTCAGGGTGCGGCGACGAGTCGTCCGAGCACGAGACCGCCAGCAGGGCGACGGTCGCGATGGCGAGCACCGGCTTCATCGTCATGGTCGTGCTCACTTCCAAGGATAGGGGGCGGGGTGCGGCCCGGTCAGGGGGTGGAGGCGCCGTCGTGAGTATAGGAGGTGCTGCCCTCCATGCCGAATTCCTGTGCAAGACCGTGACGGTGAAGCTCGGCGAGTTCCTCCTGGTCGAAAATGCCCATGGGGCCGACCTTCTTATCCGGGTCCCAGTCGTACTCCTTCTGCACGTGGACCTCGGATTCGAATCGGTACGTATAGACGTCCGAGTCGCCACTCGGAGGCTGGACCGTGATCGTGCCGGTCTGCCCGTAGTACCAGCTGCCCAGCGAGTAGTACCAGTCGAAGCTCTCATCCGAATTCGTGGCGTGAGCCTCCCAGGGAGTGGAGAAGGGGAAGGTGGTGGTCTCCTCGATCCCCATCTCGGCCGCCCGGTCAACCGCCTCCTGGGCGAGCCGGCGGCGCTGGATGTCCACGGCCGTCTGGAAGGAAGGAACCTCGTCCAGCAAGGTGTCGACGGGGACATCGACCGATTCTCCGGTGTTGCCGAGGAAGTGGAGCAGGTACTCCCTCGCGTGAGGTGCCCCCGCCAGAGCGCCTCCATGGGCGGCGGCCGTGTACTTGGCGATGTAGTGGCCGAGGCGCTGCTGCTCGAAGATGTTCCACGGGGACGGAGGGTCCTTCGAACCGTGCTCGCCGCTTCCGGCGCCCGGGTCGTTGAAAGGGGGGAGCGCGGGGGTCTCGCCTTCGGGCACGGAACCGGGGTCGCCGATCTCGCCCGGGGTGAACTCCGGGGCGTCGTCGGAATCGGCGGAGCCCTCCCCGTCCCCGCCGCTCCCGTGCGGGCTCTCGGCAGGGTAGCTCGCGACGGAGAAATACGTCCCTTCGTCGTCACCCGGGAGGTCGGCGTACTCAGGGGATGCCGGAGAGTCCGGCCCGGTCCCGTCGGCATCGGGGGTGTCCGGCGCCGAATCGGGGGAGTCGGCCCCGTCCGTGCACTCGTCGGAGGCTCCCGCGGATTCCACGCTGCACAGGGCGGACTCGTACAGGGCGGCGGTCCGCTCTGGAGCGCCGACCGCGAAGACCGCGGCCGAGACGGCCCCGACGAGGAGGACGACGGCACCGTACTCGACGAAGCTCGCCCCGCGGTCGTCGGAACCGCGGGGACACGTATCCGGTCTGCACAGGTCAGGGCGCATGACGACTTTTCAGTTCGAAGGACGGGGGAAGCGTTCGGCCCGCTGCTCGGGGGCGGGGGCGCCGACCATGGGGACAGTAGCGCGCCGGAATCGCTCCTAATAGGGCCCAGGGGCCCAAGTTGATCTTGAGCGGGCCTAATTACCGCCTATTCGGATGGCCGCCGGCACCCGGTGGTGTTCCCGACCTGGACACCTGAGAGGGTGCTGAGAGAATCGGAACTCTTGCCGGTGAAAGGCGGCGCCGATTCGCGGGTCCCGCCAGGTCGTCGGCGTTCGTTCATCCGTTCAGGCCAGGGGGCTCTGAGGCGGGGCGCCGGGCGGGATAAGGCGAGTCCTGGGGCGATGTGTTCATGATTGGGTCCGTGGGCCCTGGTGGCTGCACTCCTCTCCCCGTTAATCTGCCGGGCACCGCGGCGCTCGAGGCGCTTGAGGTGTCCCGATGGAGGAGGCCGGCCGCACCCCGAGCCGCCGCGGCTTCGAATTTCCTCCCCTTTGACCTGAGCGCCCCATGCGGAGCGCGAATCTTCGTCCCCGTGACCGAAAGAGGAATGAATGCTTCGACTCGTGCGAAGAGGAGATCGGGGCGCTTCCTTCATCGAATACGGTGCCACGGTTCTTCTGGTGGCGGGAATAATCGGCGCGGTCATTCTGGTGGACGTCCCGGGGCGTGTGGGAGGCCTGCTCACCCACGGCCTGGAGTGCGTCGCCGACCCCGGTGCGCACGCCTGTGAAGGAGCCTCCGGCGAAGGGTCCGAAGAAGCGGACGGGCCGCTCGACCGGCGTGTGGTCCCGCGGGAAGAGGGGGAGGCGTCCCCTGAGGCAGGCTCCGATTCCGAGGACGACCCCGGGCGGCCCCAGAGCGCCGACCTCCCGACCGAGGAGGAGCGACCGCAGGACGCGGACCTGCCGGCCGCCTCCGAAGAGTCCGAGGACCAGGCCCCGACCCGGGTGGAGCCGGTGGCCTTCGACTGGTTCGGAGGCGATGAGGGACCGGAACTCGCACCCGGCCCCGAGACCAAGCCCGATGGGGTGAACGATTGGTGGGAGGGCCTGAGCCAGGCGGAGCGTGACGAGGTGATGGAGGAGGAGCCCGAGCACATCCGCGACCTGGACGGCATCCCGGCCGACGTCCGCGACGAGCTCAACCGCGAGTTCCTCGACGACGAGATCGAGCGGATGCTCGAGGAGGAGGGGCTGACCGCTGACGAGGTGCTCGACTACGACCTCGCCCAGGTCCGGGACGACCCCGTCTCCGGAGCCCCCAGCCTGGAGCTCTGGGAGATGGCCAAACTGCAGAGGACCGTGGGCCAGGAGGGCTCCGACCACTACATCCTGGCCCTGGACCCCGAGGAGGGGCGGTCCATCGTGTCCTCCGGGAACCCCGACACCGCGGACAATGTCGCCACCCTGGTCCCGGGGACCGGGATCGAGTGGACGGCCATCAACGGACAGCTGGGCCGTGCGGAGAACGTCCGCAACGCGGCCGCGCGGGTCGATGAGGAGGCCGAGAACGCAGTGATCTCCTGGATCGGCTACGACAGCCCGAACGAGGCCCAGGCCCCCTGGGGCGGAAAGGCCGACGACGGCAAGGACGACCTCCAGGACTTCCAGTACGGTCTTCGGGTCACCCATGAAGGCGAGCCGTCGAACAACACGCTCATCGGGCACAGCTACGGTTCCGTGGTCGTCGGGCACGCCGCGCAGAACGCCTCGGGGGTCTACGCCGACAATCTGATCCTCGTCGGAAGCCCTGGGGTGGGCGGCCCCGTCGAGGAGCTCAACTTCGACGGCGGCGTCGAGGACATCCATATCGCGATGTCGGACGAGGACTGGATCAACAAGAGTCCGCTGAAGGGGTTCCACGACTATGACGGCTTGGACCACCCCGATGTGTCGCGGATCACGACCGGAGACGATACTGAGCATGACGCGTACTTCAACCAGGAGGACGGGCGGGACACCGTTGAGCTGCGCCAGTTCGGAGAGATCGTCGCGGGTGGATGAGACGGGCGCACGACACGCTGTCCCCGGCCCGTGGCCGGCGAGCATCCTCTGCGCCGTCGCCGCGGCGCTCGTGGCCACGGCCTGCGGCGGGCAGGACGCCGAACCGGGCAGCCCGCTGGACGTGGCGGAGGCCGGCGAGCGCGTGGCCGCGCACATCCAGGACGCGGTCGAGGCGCTGCCCGGTGAGGTGGAGCTGGAGGAGGTGGGCAACGGCCGCGTCAGCGCCGCGTGCGACACCGACCCCCTCATCACGGTGAGCGAGGCGTACTGGCTGCGGGGCCTGCCCGAAGAGGACAACGAAGAGAATGTGGACCTGCTGGTCGAGCACTGGGAGGAGGACGGGTTCACGGTGACGGACGATCTGCGCCCGGACGACGTCTTCGTGACGGCCGTCAACGACGAGGACGGGTTCACGATGTCGGTCGCGATGAGCAAGCAGGGCGGCCTGTCGATCGATGCGACGTCACCGTGTATCCACCCGTCCGGAACCGACTGACCGGGGCCGCGGCCGCCGACCGGGACCGGTCGGCGGCCTAACCGACGATCCGTTCCGCGTCCTTCGGATCCATCACGGCCATGGCCTCCAGCGTGAAACGCGCGAGGTTCTGGTAACGGCCGGGGAGGGCGTCCCGCAGCAGGAAGAACCGCACGGTCGTTCCGCTCACCAGGAAGTCCTCGTCGACCGCGGTCGCCACGACCGCGCGAAGGTCCGGCGCCTCAGGGAGTGCTCCTGCGTTCCGCAGGCACAGCGCCGCGAAGCGGAGCCCGCGCGACAGGGCCGCCTGCAGGTAGGAGGAAGGGTCCTCCACCAGGTCCTCATCGTCGATCCGGAAGTCGTTGACCTCCAGCTCGGTGTCCATCAGCCCCTCAGGGCCGGTGTCGGGCTCCTCAGAGGTCCAGTCCGGGGGTGCTCCACCGGGAGAGAGGACCCCGGTCGGACCGCGCCCCCACGGCGCGTCCGCGACCTTGCGCAGCGGCCCGGGCAACGGGTCGTCGTCGACGGGCCCCATATCCATGAGGAGCCGGTCCATGGCTTCGTTGGTGATCATGGCCGCTTCAGGTCCAAGTAGCTCAGTGCCTTGTCGACGTCGGAGTCGGAGAGGAGTTTCTCGACCTTCTTCGGGAGCTTCCTGCCGTCCTTGCTGGTCCAGGTGCCATCTTCAGGATTGTAGAAGAACTTGTCCTTCTTCTGGTCGAACCCTCGGCCCTTGAGCTGTACGTGCACGTTGGCGGAGCCGGGCTTGTCCGGGTAGGAGTTCTCGACGTCGATCCGGAACTGGCCGCCCTGGAACTTGCCGTTCTTGACGGTCTTGCTGTCGAACTGCGGTGCGTTCTTGCCCGGGGTGAGCCCGCAGCCCTTCGGCGGGGCGTTGTGGACCAGGGCCTGGGCAGGGCCGTTGCCCGCGTAGTAGGTGTGCGTCCCGGCGACGCTGAGGTTGAACACCTGCCGCTCGTCCACGCCGTAGGGGTCGGTGGCGGTGACTTCGGCCCACGCGCCGGTGGCGGTCCGCAGCCGGTCACCGGGGCGGAGGTCACCGGCGACCGTCCACTCCGCCTCGCCGGGGAGCCAGAAGGGGTGGCCGGCCGTGGCGGTCATCGAAGCCGCGGTGCCGTCCACCTCGGCGGTGACGTCCACGAGGTCCTTGGGACCGTCGCCGGTGATGGTCGAGGTGACCTCCCGCGGCCCCTCTTCGCCGGTCAAGGGATCGAAGGCCCAGACCTCGTCGCCGACGTCGATGTCCTCGATGTGGAGGGTGGCCCCGTTCGCCATGAGCACGGGCGTCCCGGCGACGAAGCTGTTGCCGGTGCTGCAGGTGGTCGCGGCGGTATCGCGCTTCTTCTTCTTGTCCTTGACCTTGCCTCTGGCCTTGTCGACGAGTTTCTGGGCGGCGTCGCGGGCCTTCTTGGCCTTGCGGAAGCGGTTCCAGAGTTTGATGATCTTGCCGGTGTTCTTGATGAGCTTGAGTCCCTTGCCCCAGGGACTCAGTCCGACGATGGTGGTCAGGCAGGCGATGATGTCGCCTTCGGTGATGCACTTCTTGGCATCGGTCCAGCCGACGATGTCAGCGACGACCTCGATCAGCGCGTCGTAGACCTCGTCGTAGCCGGCGTCCTCCAGCTGCTGCTGGGCGTCGGCCAGCTCCTCCTCGGCATCGGCCACCTCGTCGTTGGCCTCGGAGACCTCGGCCAGGAGGGCGGGGTCGAACGTGTCCTCCTCGTCCTCGGGACCGTCCTCTTCCTCACCGTCGCTCCCGGAGTCCTCGTCCGCCGAGCCGTCACCGGAGCCCTCTCCGCCGTCGTCCTGAGGACCGCCATCCTCGTCGCCGTTCCCGTCGGCCGAGTCCTCACCGCCGGTGCCCGGTCCCCCGCCGAACTGTTCGCAGTCCTGGCGTTCGGGGTCGACACGGCACAGGGCGGCGACGTACAGCTCCTGGGTGCGGGTGGGCAGCCCGAACGCGAACACGGCCACGACGATCGTCGCCACCAGGAGGATCAGGGCCCCGTACTCGACCTTGAACCCGCCGTGTTCGGCCTTCCACACCCAACGCATGTCCCGTGATCCCCCGTGGCCGCCGTCTACAGATCCGCCCATGCGCAAGAGACGCCGGAGCGGGACAGCAGACTATGAGGGGGGCTGAGCAGGGGAACAGTGTCCCCAGGCCCAAAATGCGGGGGAATGGGCCCAGATCGGCACTTTTGGCCAGAGGGGGACTGGTTCGCCTGCCCGGGGCCGCCGGGATCGGCGGCCGCGAACCTGCTGATCGCGCCCCCGGCCTGTCAGGACACCGCGTCTAGTCCGCCGGACGAACCCGGGCGCGGACGAGGCGGTAGCGGACGAAGTGCAGGTCGCCCACGGTGTCGGGGGTCCGGAAGTCGACGCGCACCTTCCCCATGAACTCTCCGGTCCGCTCGGACGACCCATGAGCATCGGCGACCGCTTCTTCTGCGAGGGAGACGTTGATCAGGGACAGGTCCGGCCCCGGGGGGAGGTCACCGGGCATGGGCAGCGGACCGCCGGGCGGACGGATCTCGATCTCGGCGACCCGGTCGGCGCTGATCCTGACCCGGAAGGGGCCCTCTTCAGGCGTCCACTGCCCGTCCCCGGATCCGAGGGCGAGCAGCGACGGGGCCTCGGTCACGGATGTGCCCAGCATGATCCCGCCGTAGGAGCCCATGTAGACCAGGTCTCCGACGGCGCGGACCGCCTTCGGGTAGGCCGAACGATCGTGCGGCGACGCCGGGACCGGGACGAACTCCGCCAACTGCGCTCCGCCCGGCGGAGGAACGTAGGAATTGGTCTCCCCGGACGCCGGGCCGGTGAGGTCCTCGCCATCGCGCCAGATGGAGCCGCACTCGCCGCACACCCACAGGCACTCCCCGGTGCGCTCGGCGCACTCCTTGCCCAGGTCGATCGTTCCGCACTCATTGCACCGCTGCATCGGCCCCCCTCGTACCGGCGGCGACCCCCGATCACCGCCGCCCTCTCACCGGCGACCGGCTCAGTCGCCCTTGTTCTTCACCGGGTAGGCGGTGACGACCTCGTTCCCCTTCTCGACGACGATCTTGACGATCTTCTCACCGTCGTCACCGATGGTGTTGTCCATGGGGATCCAGAAGGTCGTCCTGCCGTTGTTCGTCGACTTCTGGACGTCCTTCTTCTTGCGCTTGCCCCAGGCGTCGTTGAGTGTCTGCAGCGCGTTGCCGTCCTGCTTGAACTTGGTGTGCGGCTGGCCGTTCTTCATGCGCTCGATCGCCTTGGGCGAGGAGTCGGAGCTGTGTTCGAGCACATGCTGGAGCGCGTGCTGGTCGCCCTCCTTGTAGGTCCGGTCCCTGAAGATCAGCCCCTTCGGGGTCTGGAACGGGCGGCCCGGCCCGTTGAGCTCCTTGAGCTTGCAGTTGTGGACCAGCGCGGCGCCGCTTCCGGTCCACACGTAGTAGGTGTGGAAGTTCGCCACGCTCAGGTTGTTGACCTGCTGCGCACGCCGCTCGGTGCCGGCGGCGGTGACGCGCGAGACCCCTCCGTCGGGGCCGATGACCTCGTCCCCGAGATCGAGGTCCCGAGCCTCCTTCCACGCCTGCTCGTCCTCGACCCAGAAGGGGTGGCCGCCGGTGGCGGTGATCCCGCCGGCGCCGGTGATCCCCGTTCCGTCGTGGAAGCCGAGGGAGACCAGCTCCTTGTCGCCGTAGGAGCCGATGACCGCGGTCACCGGCTGGGGTGACCGCTCTCCGGTGACCGGATCGGCCGCCATCACCAGATCCCCCACCTCGACGAGCGAGATGGCCTTGGTCGTGCCGTCGGCCATCAGGACCTCGGTGCACGGCAGGAAGCTGCTGAGCTTGCAGGACGAGGTGACCTTCGAGACCAGGTCGTCGAGCTTGGCCTGGGCCGTGGACACCGCCTTCTCGGCCGCCTCCTTGGCCTTCTTGGCCTTGCGGAAGCGGTTCCACAGCTTGACGATCTTGGCGGAGTTCTTGGCGAGCTTGGCCCCCTTGCCCCAAGGGGTGAAGCCGACCACGGTCCAGAGGCAGGCCATGATGTCGCCCTTGGTGATGCAGTCCCGGGCGTCGTTGTAGCCGATGATGTCGCCGACGAGGTTCAGCAGCTCGTCGCGGACGTCGTCGTATCCGGCCTCGTCGAGGTCGCTCTGCGCCTCCTCGAGATCCGACTGTGCGTTCGCGTACTCCTCGGCCGCCACAGGGTCGTACTCGGCCAGGAGCGCGTCGGCGGGGTTGACCCAGTCCTCGTCGTCCGCCCCCGGGGAGGCACTGGGGCTCGCGCTCGGGCCGGCCGTCGCCCCGTCGGATCCGTCGGTTCCATTGGGGGACGGACTCGCCGACGCATCCGGGTCGGCGGTGCCGCCCTCGAGCTCTTCGCAATCCTCGTCACCGGAGACCTGGCAGATCGCCGAGGCGTAGAAGCGCTGGACATCGGTGGGAAGGCCGAACGCGAAGACGGCGGTCACGATCACCGCCACCAGCAGGATCAAGGCGCCGTACTCGACCTTGAATCCGCCGGCCTCCGCCCTCCACACCCAACGCACCGAGCAGCCCCTCCTCAACGACGACCGAACACGACGTCACTGACCGGGAGAAGTACGTCGGTCAGCTTTCACCAATCCGGGCGATGCCATCGGAGGGGTCTGGTCCGAGGATCTGAACAGGTACCCGGCCGAGTTCGGGTTTCCGTGGTGCTCACGTCCAGGAACCTCGGGGGAGAGGCTGCCATGGACGCACGACAATGACATTCAGCCTCGAGACGATACCGCCTCACATCCGGCCGGCCCAGGGCCCGTGGGCCCAATCCCAGGCCCAGAACCCATCCCAGGCGCCGGTAGCGGTGCACGCCCCTCCCCGTACGTGGGAAGTCGTCCGGTCAAGGAAGAACGCACTTGCCAAGCGATGCCATGAACGTTTCTCTTGGACTTCGTTCGGGTCAGATCAAAATCTTCGCCGTGCGTGATCGGTGATCATTTGTCATGAGTAGTCAGCCGAATCTGACAAGGGTGTGGAAGTTCACTGGGGGCTTCGTCCGTGTACCACGCGTACTCAATGGCGCTGAGGTGTCCATGAGTCGTCCAGAGGATGATTTCCCCAATCTGTGCTCCATGGTCTGTGATCTCGGCGTCGATCAGGGCAGGGGTAGGCCTTCCTGCGAAAGGGGTCAGTCCAGTCTGAGTCGACGGAAAGCAGTGTGTCTAGGAAGCTCTTCTCTTTTTCTGATAACGAGCGCGGGGATTCATTGGAGTTCATAAGGTTGTTTGTGCTGTTCTGTGTCGATAGAGCACCCAATACTCGGGGTCGTCGAAACTCTGCCTGCGCTCCGTCTGCTGGGCGAGGTCGAATCTCCGATAGGGGTGTGCGCGAGAGTGCTTAGGTGTCGACCGTGCACAAGTGGCTCAGTCTTTGGACCGGTAGACCATTCGGCCATAGGATCTCAGTTCGGCGGGATCCGGACGGCCGATGTTGACTTCGCTCTCAATTGCGGGGTTGATCCCATCCCGCAGAACCTCGAGTTCGAAAATAATATCTTCAATATCCTCCGCGAGCTCCTCGTTCTCCTCGTGGGCCCAGAACAGTAGTTCAATCCTGCCCTGTTCTTTGTCGGCGCGAATTGCGATTGCGACGATATTTGAAGAAATGAGGCCTAGTTGCGCCTGTACAAGGTCGAGAACAAGGCCGTTTTCCCAATCGAGGTCCTCCTGGTCCACTATCCCCCCCTTGGGTTCATTGGAACTACGCTGGGGCTCTTTGTTCCCTTGATCATGAAAACGTGCGTCGGGGCATCTCTGCGGTTCTGGCGAACATTATTGTCGTATCCGGTGACCGAATCCACCTTGATCTTGATGTGGCCGCGCTGTGTCATGCCGATGACTTTGGCGCTCCCGTTGTGGTACGCGTCCAGTACGGCCTGAGCATCGGAGTGGGAAGTGAAATATCCGCCCCCATTGTAGCCTTGTTCGCCAAGGATGTGTCGGTCCTGTTTCTGTTTGCTGATCTTCGTGTTCACCTGAGGGAGCTTGACCTTATTTCCCAAGTGATCGGTGGTGTGAGTCGGCGGGCACCCGGAGTTGTGTGCCAGGAGAGATCCTGTTCCTGACGGCACATAGTAGGTGTTCAGGTCATCGACGGTGAGGTTATGAACCTGTTGGCCGTCGAGAGTCCGTACTCGGGTACTGCTGACCTGGGTCCAGCTCCCCGACGACGTGCGCAACCAGGATCCTTCCTCCAGACCGATGGCGTCGACCCATTCGGCGCGGGCAGGTGCCCAGAAGGGGTGCTCGTCGGTGGCGGTGACCGTGGAGAGTGTGCCGTCCTCGTTCTTGACGGTGATGTCGACGAGCGTCTTCTCTCCCTCGTCGACGATGGTCGCGGTGACCGGTCGGGGCCCCTCTTCGCCGGTCAGGGGGTCGAAGGCCCACACCTCGTCGCCGACCGAGACGTCCTCGATGGGGGCGGTGGTGCCGTCGGCGAGCAGCACAGGGGTGCCCGGGACGAAGCTGTTGGAGGCGCAGGGGTCTCCGTCCTTGTCCTTGTCGCTTTCGCCCTTGCTTTCACCGTCCTGGTCGGAGTCTCCTCCCTTGCCCTGTGAGGAGTCCGGGGTTCCGGGGAGTTTGCCGCCGTCCGGGGCCTTGCTGAGGACCCGGAGCATTTTGAGGGCGATTCCGGCCCCTGCGACGAGCAGTGTGCCGAACTCCCACAGGCCATAGCCGAGGACTGCTGCCCAGTCGTCTTCTGAGAAGGCGTCCCGCAGCTCTTGGCTGACCAAGAGTCCCCACGGGTCATCGATGATCGCCTGGACGAGGTTGGGGATGGCCTCCGGGGCATCGGTGACCAGTGCCCAGAGCCCCTCGATGGCGCCGGCCATGTCCCCGGTGACGGCGGTGACCAGGGCGTCGAAGAAGCGCTCGACCGCGGGATCATCGGGATTGATCTCCCCCATGGGCTCGGGCGTGAGTTCATCGCCTGGGGCCAGGTACAGCCCGTCGTCGGGAGGGGCGTCGTCGACGACATATCCGTAGACAGGAGATCTGCCTTCCCACAGCGCGTTGTCCGTCTCGGCGCCGGCGTCGGCGCCGGGAGAGGCCGAGGGAGCAGTAGGGGAGTCGCCGGTCCCTGCAGGCGTGTCCGTTCCGCCGGCATCGTCGTCTTGGGCGAGCGGCGGCGGGTCGCCGTCCTCGCTCGCGTCGGTCTGGGCGCCGGAGACACTGTCCACGGAGTCCTGCAGCAGGGACGCGATGCGATCGGCCGTGCGCAGGTCCATGAGCACGCTGAGAATGGCGGCGACGAGGAGGATGACGGCGGCGTACTCGACGGCGTTCGCACCGCGCTCAGGATCATGGATTCGACGTAGCACCAAGGCACCTGTGGTGGGGAGGGAATCTGAGGGGGCAGCCGGTCAGGAGGACAGGAACTCTCGCGACGACTTGCGGAGCATGAGGACCAGTACCGCGGTGGGGAACAGGAGGTTGATCAGCCCTTGTGGTTCGCCGGCACCGATCCGGCCCAGCGCCGCCAGCAGGAGGAGCGACATGAAGACCACCGATGTGACCAGCAGGGGGCGGCGCCCCTGGGGCAAGCGGAGAGCCAGGGTGAGGGCGATGGCCCCGGGCACCGCGACCCAGGCGAGAACCGCGAGGGTTTCAGGACTCACGTGGCTGATGAGCAGTCCGCCGGTGATCTGCAGCGCGACGGCTGCGGCCTGGATGAACAGCAGGATGCGGGCGACCTTGAGGGATCTGGGGAGAGGGCGGCGCACGAGTGAAGGCTCCTGGCGAATGGGTATCGGGGGCTGCGTCAGGGCAACAGTGGCCCCAAGGGCTGTCGCTAACAGTCCCGACGACGCTACGGAAGGTTCACCGTGGAGGCTTGGGCCCAGGGACCCAAGTCGGACCCAAGGGGCTCCCGATGCCCCTCTGACCAGTGGGAAAACTGATGACCGCTTCCGGTCGTGTGCAGGAGCGAACCATGGGGGACACCAGCTGAACACGCCTGCGCCGCGAGGGCGACCAGTGCTCGCGGTCGGTCGAACTCGCCCTTCGCGACGTCTGCTGAACGGCCCGGCAATAGCGGGCAGAGGGAGCTCATGAAACACGTGGGGCCGGGGAGATTCCCCGGCCTCACGCCGTATACGCCACGACGGCGCCGTCAGTACCAGTTGGTGCTGGCCCCGGAGGGGCTGTTCGTGGGGTTCTGCCAGAACGCCCATGCCTCACAGGGGGTGTTGTAGCGGCCCTCGATGTAGTCGAGGCCCCACTCGATCTGGATCTCCGGACTGTCCATGAAGCCCGGAGGGACGTTGTGCACGCTGGGCAGGAGCTGAGGAATCCCCGCGGCACCGCTGCTCGGGTTCACGGCCTTGTGGTTCCAGTTGCTCTCATGGCTCCACAGCGTCTCAAGGCACTCCCACTGGCGACCGGTGAAGCCGCGCTCGGCTGCGAGCTTCTGGCCGATCTCCTTGTTGGCGCCGTTGTCGCCGGGACGTCCCCCCGTCGGGGTGCCGAAGGAGTACTCTTCAGGCTTCTTCGGCCGGTCGACCTCGGTCCAGGTCTTGCCGTCGCACTCGGGCCCCTCGACGAGACACACCATTTCGCGGACCAAGTCATTGAATCGGCCACTGGGATCCGTCTGGACGACGGCGGTGATGATGGTCGCTGCGAGCAGGCCGAGCACACCGACTTCCAAGAACTGGACAGCGCCGTGGTCATCCTTGGTTCTTCGCTGGAGAAGACGAACGACGTGCCGCGTCATGATGGTTTACCGCTCTCGGAGGGGGCTACTCGATGGGTACGTCCTTGGCGGGGGCGAAGCCAGGAACACTCAGTGACACCTTCTTCGTTTCCTTTGGAAGCATGTAAGAGTTCCAGAAAGTCGCAGGCTGTCCCTCCTCGACGTCCTCGATGGAGTTGGACGGGTAGAAATTTCCGGTGCACAGGCAGAAGCCGTCGGAATCCTGCAGGGGATGGTAGCGAACGTCTGAGTCAGCGTCTGTGACGGTCACCGAGGAGACGCTCCGGTCGTTGTACCTGTACAGGTTGTTCGAGTTGTGCTGGGCTTCGAAGACGGCGTCGCCGGTGATCGTCATCGTCCAGGTGATGGTCACGTACTCGGAATCACCGGAGCGCTGTGCCTGGTTGACCTCGATCTTCGAGCCCTCGTAATCACTGGTGTCCGAGGCCTCTGCCGTTGCGATGACGGGGAGTCCGTCCTGCTCGGCCTCGTCCGCATACGAGGACGTCGGGACCAGAGTGCACGCTGCCAGAACCGTCGCGGCCGCGACCGAAGTCTTCTTCCACTGCTTCTTCATGGTCGGTACCTACTTCTCGAAAGTGACGGTGACGCGGCGGTTCTTCTGGCGGCCTTCCTCGGTGTCGTTGTTCGCGACCGGGTCGCTCGACCCGTGTCCCGCTGTCTCGAACTTCAGGCCGCTGCGCTCCGTGTACTCTTCGAGGCGGTCTCGCACCTCCTCCGCCCGGTCCTCGGAGAGAGGATCATTGATGGAATCGTCGCCAGTATCATCCGTATATCCATCGATCCTGACCGTTTCGGCGCCGCTGGCGTCGATCTCCTCCGCCACCTCCTTCAGTGCCGCATCGGCATCCGAGGTCAGCTTCGATTCGTCCACCTCGAACAGGACATCGGACGAGAGCATGATGGAGGTCTCCTCGCCGGACTCCTCCCGGGAAGAGTCTCCGTCGAGATCATCCTGCAAGGACCTCAGGTCGAGAATGAGCGGATCGTCGACGGGGGTGTCGACGATGTCCTGGTCGACCTCTTCGGCCTCGCTGATCGGGACGGCCGGCATGTCGGGTGTCACTGTGGTGTTGACCGTCAGCTCGGTGACGTCCTCTGGCGGAGCGGGGAAGGCGACCCAGAAATCAAGGCTGTCGCCCGCTTCGATCCGACGATGATCGTCCTGCCATCTATTGCAGAGGCAGTTCGTCTCGCCTTCTCTCATTAGTGGGCGATAGCGCTGGTAGTTTTTTGTGTCGATCAAGGAGACTCCGCTCGCCGAATAGGGAGCGCCGTCCATGCGCGACGGGTAGCGAAGGATGTCGGTCCCCTTGACGTCCTCCTCGCCATTATTGACCAGTGTCATTTTGAGGAGTGCAACGTCTTCTCCGTGGCGCTCAAGCGAATCAACGTCGAGTTGTAGATCGCTGCCGAGGGTCGTCGAGGAGGCTATCGATGAAGCCAGCGGCCCGCCTTCGGGATTCGGCGATGATGAGCCACTGCCTCCGCCTTCTCCGCCTCCGCCGTCCCTGGTCCCTCCTTCGCCTCCACCGGATACGCATGATGTCGTGATCAGCGCGGCTGCCGCTAAGGGCAGTACGTGATGGAGCTTGTGCCAGCGATGATCGCCGGTGCTGCTCAGGCGCATGGTGTTGCCCTTCTTGCGCAAGGCTATGAGACCAGCTAGAGGCTAGCGGATGGGGACCGTAGGGGATAGAGGGAGGTGGAGAGGGCGGGCAGGGCTAACTCGCGACCGACACGTGGATGTGGTCCATGTGGTTCACGGTGTTTCCACCGCGTTCCGGGACCCAGCGCTTGACCTTGTCCCAGTCGCCGACCGGGTCGCGGCTGGGGTTCCAGATGTGGTGGTCCCACATGATGTACAGGATGTCGAGTTCCTTGTGGTTGTCGATCATCCACTGGGCTGCCGCGTCCGACCCCTTCTTGAGGTCGCTGCTGGGGAGATTGCCGTTGGCGGAGACCATGTAGTCGCAGGCCCTGCCGCGTGGGTGCTCACCGCCGTCTTCCTGGGAGCGGTAGCAGCCGACACCGTAGCGTTCGAAGACCGCCCCCCACTCGCCCATGATCGCTTCGTGGGTCTCGCACATCTGGCGTGTGATGTTCTGCCCGCCGACGGCGTCGCAGGGGTAGCGGCCGCTTCCGGGGCCGCCGGTGAGCTCCGAGTAGATCCACCGGCCTTCGCGGTCGACGAGTTCGACATCCGTCAGATCCTTGGCCTGGCCGTAGGTCCAGATGCGCTGATACGCGCCGCCACTGCCGGCGGCACGGCAGGCCACGTAGTTACCGATCTGCACCCCCCAGAAGTCGAGGATGGGGACGAGCTGGCACTCGGGTATCTCGACGCGAGCGATCGCTGCGGCGTTCCCGGTCGTCACCGGAATCGTCTCGCCCCGTTCCTCGGCCTCCTCGATCTCCTCCTTGTCGGGGCATTCCCGGAAGTTCCAGTGGACGCTGCCGTCGTCTTGCAATTCGCGTTGGCAAGCGTCGCCTCTGACCTCGACGCGCACGAAATTGCCGAGCCGCCCTTGGTCATCGTCACTGGCTCGGATATCGGTCAGGTCTGCGTTGTTCTTCTCTGCGTACTCCTTGGCTTCGCTCTTGCCGCTGCTCGCTTGCCAGCCGACCCCCCAGGGGAGGTTTCCGCCTGCGATCTCCTCGGCGACCCGATGCTGGATGTCGCCGGCTGCTGCAAGAGCTGCGGCGTCCGCGGCGGACTGGGCCGAGGAGCGCATGTTGTTGGCCTCTCCGAGCCGGATGAAGAGGACGGCAAGGGCGGTCAGGGAAAGCGCTAAGCCGACGAGGAGGTACAGGCTGGCCTGACCTCTCTCGTCGGCGAAACGCGACGTCTGAATGAGTCTCATCGCGAAGCATTCATATGTCGGGGGAGGGGTGGGGCCGGAGCCCCACCCCTGTCTCAGCTTCCTTGTCGTCTATCCGGCGTTCTGGGAGGCGGAGAGTGTGGACTCGGCGTGTTTAGCCCTCGCCGTCGTCGCCGTCGTCACCCTCGTCGCCTTCATCGCCCTCGTCGCCCTCGTCGCCTTCACCGCCACCACCACCGGGCTCCTGGTCGGCCTCGGACTCGACGCTGCCGACGGCGTCGTCGATCATCGTGGCGATGGTGTCGGGAACGTCCAGGGTCCAGATCGCGGCGACGATGCCGGCGACCAGAAGGATGATGGCTCCGTACTCGACGAAACCGGCACCCTTGTCGTCCTTCTTCTCCTCGCGCTTGGCGCGGATCTCGTCGAGCTTAGTGCGGAGGCTCATCATTCTGCTTCCCCTTCTTGTTCCGCCGTTTTCTCCGGCGGGGCCTTTGCCCTTGCGACGTTCATAAAGTTACGGGGTGGGGCCATCGGGAGCCTAGGGCCTGCGGGCCCAACTTCTCGGCGGTGCGGGCCCAGCGCCGGAGGGGGTCTGTGGGCCCACCGCTACGGGGCTCAGCGCGGGGCCCCGGTGTTCGGACCGACCCCGTTCCACCTGGCGATCGCCTCTGCACGCGTCGTCACACCGAGTTTTCGGAAGATGCGGTTGATGTGGTTCTTGACGGTCTTCTCGGTGAGGAAGAGTTCCTGGGAGATGACCCTGTTGTTCAGTCCGCGCGAGATGGCTTCGAGTACTTCGGCCTCGCGTTCCGTCAATCCGAGATCCGTGTGCGATGCCCGGGCCGGAGTATCCCCCGGATCGGACCGGACGGCCTGGAGCGCCGCCGTCGCCGCGACGGGCGACAGAGGGGTGCCCGTGCCATGGGCGACCTCGGTGAGCGCGCGTTCCAGTTCATCGGCGCTGAAATGCCCGTGGACGAGGTAGCCGGCGGCCCCCTTGCGAAGGGCGGTGCGGATGATGTCCGCGTCCTCGGTGTGGGTCAGCATGATGACCTTGGCCGTCTCGGCGAGGTCTTCGACCGTGCTGACGCCGTCCCGTACCGGCATCCGGACGTCCAGGAGAACGATGTCGGGACGGTGTTCGCGGGCGCGTTCCAGCGCCTCTGCTCCATTAGAGGCCTCCGCGACGACGGTGATGCCGTCGGCGGCCTCCAGCAGGGAGACCAGGCCCGTCCGGACGATGACGTTGTCGTCCACGGCGAGGACGGAGATGGTCTCCGGGGAAGAGACCGGGCTGATGGGGGAAGTGGAGGTCACGGGGACTCCTGCTGGTCATGTCGGTATACGCCAACTGAGATGCGTCAGGGAGAGCGCGGGTTCCGGTGGGGACGGAGACGAGGCCGCGGTCACGCGGACGCCTGCGGTGCGGGGGAGCGATCGTGGACGGTCGAAGCCGGGACGACCAGCCTCACCGTGGTGCCGCCCTCCTCGGGGGACTCGAACACCAGGGAGCCGCCGACACGCTCGGCACGCTCGACCATGCCCAGCAGGCCGTAGTGCCCGTTGCCCGTGCGTTCGGCACGGAGCAGCTCCTCCGGGGGCGTCTGGAACCCCAGGCCGTCGTCCGTGACGACGACGCTGTACGTGGCAGGGGTCCCGTCCCCTTGAGAGGTTTCGACGGTCACGTCGACCGCAGCGGCGCCGGAGTGGCGCTCCACATTGGTCAAGGCCTCCTTGAGGATCGCCAGGGCCTCCTGGCGCGCCTCGTGCCGAGGTTCCGTCGCGGAGGCGGGCTCACCCGAGACGTGCGCCTCGATCCCGCTCTCCTTCGACCATTCGCCGACGATCCCGCCGAGCGCTTGAGCGAAGGGGATGTCGGCGTCGTCCTCATGGTCGCGCAGGTCACTGATCAGCTCCCTGGCCTGCGCAGCCGCCGCGTCAGAGGCGGCGACGATCTGTTTGGCCACGGCCTCGGCGCGCTCGGGGTCCTTCTTCAGCCACAACGGCAGGGCCTGGGCCGCCATCGCTGTGCCGCGAAGGGTCTTGGCGACCGAATCGTGCATGTCCCGGGCGAGGCGCTCCCGTTCCTCCGCGGCTGCGGCCGCCCGTTCGGCGCTGCGTCGGGCGACCTGCTCGCTCGCGAGTTCGGTGAGCACTCTGCGGAGGAACACGCCCAGGTACGCGGTGATGGCGTAGAGAGCGGGGTGCACGATCAGTGCCTGATAGGTGAGGACCTCGATGCTGGCGTCCGGTCCGGAGACGGCCGCATAGCCCAGGAGGGCACATGCGTAGCTGAACACCTGGAAGAGGGCCACGAGCGCGGCGTGGCGCCACTCGAAGAGGATTCCGGCCACAGCGGAGGAGATGAGCGTGGTGAGGAACGCCGGCCCCGAGGGGCCGTCCAGGACCAGGATCGCGCCGGTGCCGAGAATGTCCAGGACGGACAGGATCGGATGAGAACGAAGGTAGGGGACGAACCGCTCCCAATTCCGCGCAGCGAGCCCGGACAGCAGGGCGACCGCCACGACGAGCACCAGAGTGCCGTTGGTGATGCGGTCGGCCGGGATCAGGAGGAGCGCCATGGCGCACAGCAGCATCCGCAGCTGGAGCAGTAACCTGACCAGCGCGGCCAGGCGCGGGAGCGTCGCGGGCACGACTCCGATCATGGGCCTCACCCGCCGCCGAACATGCTGAAGTCGGCGTCCAGGCCGAGGAACATGCCGCCGCCGATCACGAGGATGAGGCCGGGCAGCATCGTCGCCGCGGTGACACCGGTGACGCGGGGTGCGACCTTCTGCGCCTTGCGCCGCAGGAACTGGGCGTCATCGCGGCGGACGTCGCCGCTGATGGTCATCAGCGCCTCGGCGAGCGGGGCGCCCAGCTCCTCTGCCTGCTGAAGGGCTGTCACAAAGCGGCCCAGTGACTCGTTGTTGTTCCGCTTGCGCAGTTCTTTGAAGGCCTCGCGGCGGCTCGTCCCCAGATCCATCTGACGCAGGGCGTTCTGGAACTCGTCGGCGAGAAGGCCGGGCATCGACTCGCACACGCGCGCGAGCGCCTGGCGGAACGAGAGCCCCGAGCCGACGGTCACGGCGAGCACGTCGAGGAAGTCGGGGAGCTGTTTCTGGATCTGTTCCTGGCGCTGCGCGCGGTCGGCGATGATCCGCATCTCGGTCATGAAGGTGAAGGCCAGCACGAGCAGCGCGAACAGGGTGGAACCGCGGATCAGCAGGGCCACCGCCACTCCGCCGTACAGGATCACCTCCCCCGCCTTGCGGGAGATGTAGCGGTCGACGTTCAGGCCTTCCGGGCGGCCGGCGCTCTCGATTCGCTGGTGCAGCCGATCCAGCTGCTTGTCATTCAGCCGGGACTTGATGGCGGGTAGGAGCGGCGCTCCGATCCGCTGGGTGATCTTGTGGAGGATGAAGACGTCATCGTCCGTCGGCTTCTTCGGGGCGCCAGAGGTGAGATCGGCCGCGACCTGCGCCTTGGCCGTCAGTAGGTGCACCCCCCAGACGAACACGCACACGCATAGGGCCGCGGCGAGGGCGATCAGCAGGATCAGGGGGAGGGAGAGCGACATCGGGGGCTCCGGGACTAGAAGTCGAGCTTGGTCATGCGCAGGACGGCGATGAAGCCGATGGTGAACAGGGCCATCGTGACCAGGATGATCACGAGGCCGGCCGTGCTCTCGGCCATGTTCGAGATCGCCCCGGGCATCAGGGTGTTGATCAGGAAGTACGAACCCACGCCCATGCCGAGCATGGCGTAGGCGGTCGACGTCGATTCGCCCAGGATCGTCTTGATCTCCCGCCGGGTCTCCTTCCGGCTCTCCAAGGTCTGCGAGATGTTGCGCAGAGAGCTCACCAGGGCGCCACCGGAGCGGGAGGAGACGAGGAGCGTGCTGATCAGGACGCCGATCTCCCGGGACGGCATTCGGTCGCGCAGATCGGTGATGGCCTCCTCGAAGGGCTGTCCCAGCTGGATGGAGCGCGCGGTGTAGCGCAGCTCCGCCCCTGCCGGATCGTCGAGCTCCTCCGCGGCCATGTCGATGGCCGTGGGAAGGGCGAGCCCCGCCTGAGTGGCGTTGGAGAGCACCCGGGCCAGCTCGGGGAGCTGGGCGGTGAAGGCCTCTTTGCGCCGCTCCTCCTGGCGCTTCAGGTAGCCGAAGATCCCGGCGACCACGCCGAAGATCGCCACGATCCCGAAGATCGGAGCGAGGGCCTGCCAGAGGAACACGACCGCGACCACCGAGGCGCCGGCGACGGCGAGGACGAAGGTGGACAGTTTCATCTCCAGGCCCGCGGTGCGCAGGCGCCGTTCCAGCTTCGAACCGAACTCCGCGGTGCGCAGCAGGGCGTCCAGGCGGGCCAGCGGTGAGCGGCGACGGCGGTCCAGCTGCTCCTCGAGCGTGCCGCGCGAGGCCAGCTCCCTGCGCTCGATGGTGCCGACGCCCCACTCGCGAAAGCCCCAGACGCCGATGGCCAGGGTCAGTGCGGCCAGGAGAAGGGCCAGTACATCGAGACTCACTTCACTGCTCCAATGGGGACGGTGTGTGCGGGCTCGGTGAACACTGCGGGGACCACCTCACCGGCGTTGACGATGCGCTGGACGATGTGGTCGGGCAGGGGGAACCGGTGGAAGTGGCCGTTGACCTTGCCGTGGGCGTCCAGAGGCTGCGGGTCGAAGCGGAGGACCGGGGACAGCTGGAACTGCTCCCGGCGGCTGGAGGTGACCACGCCGATCTCTCCGACCCGGCGGGAGCCGTCCGCATAGCGCGCCAGATGGACGATGACGTCCACGGCCGCGTTGATCTGGTCCTGGATGGCCTCGAAGGGGATCTTCACTTCGCTCATCGAGGCCAGGGTGAGCAGGCGGTAGACGGCGTCGTCCGCCGAGTTGGCGTGCACGGTGGCCAGGGAACCGTCGTGGCCGGTGTTCATGGCCTGCAGCATGTCGAGGGTCTCGGCGCCGCGGACCTCACCGATGATGATCCGGTCAGGGCGCATACGGAGCGAGTTGCGGACCAGGTCGCGGATGGTGACCTGGCCCGCCCCCTCCATGTTGGGAGGGCGCGACTCGAGCCGGATCACATGCTCCTGCTGGAGCTGGAGCTCGGCGGAGTCCTCGATGGTGATGATGCGTTCGCTGTTGGGAGCGAAGGCGGACAGGGCGTTGAGGAAGGTGGTCTTCCCGCTGCCTGTACCGCCGGCGATGATCACGTTGAAATGTGCGCGCACCAGGGCTGCCAAGAGCGCCCCCGTGTGCTCGTCCAGGCTTCCTCGGGCGGCGAGCTGCTGGATGGTGAAGGGGCGGGGGAAGCGGCGGATCGTGATCGTGGCGCCGGTCAGCGAGAGCGGCGGGATGATCACGTTCACGCGCTCCCCTGAGGGCAGGCGCGCATCGACCATGGGGCTGGATTCGTCGACGCGGCGGTTGACCTGGGAGACGATGCGGTCGATCGTCTGCATCAGCTGGGCTTCGCTGGCGAAGGTGGTGTTGATGCGCTCGACCTTCCCCGCGCGCTCGACGTAGATGGTGTCCGGGCCGTTGACCATGATCTCGGTGACGCTGTCGTCGGCGAGGAGCGGCTCGAGGACACCGAGCCCGAGGGCCTCGTCGACGACGCGACGGATGAGGGCACTCCGCTCGCGGTCGGAGAGGACCGGGCCCTCCCGGGAGAGGAGATGGCCCACGACCTTCTCCAGCCGGATGCGCCGCTGCTGCATGCTGAGCTTGGCGAGGTCCTCCAGGTTGACCTCGGTCAGCAGTCGCTGGCGCCAGTGCGTCACACTATTGCGGTCGTCCAGACCCCGCGTGGGGTTCGAGGTCTCATCGAGGCGGTTGCGCAGGGCCATGCGGCGGCTACTCCGTGGTGCTGGTTCTGGCGGTCGGATCAGAGAGTGGGCATGTCGACGCGGCGTGAGAGCTCGAACCCGAGCTCGGCCGCGGGGAACATGAACGGCGGGGACGCCGTCGCCTCCACGTACCGGGCACCGTCCTGGTAGCCCGAGGTGACCTCCGCATGGGAGAGCCATCCGGGAAGCGATTCGCGCGCGGCGTCGGTGCCGGCCTGGACGCCCTGCTCCGCCGCGATGCGGGCCCCGGTCCGCGCGGCGTTGTTCAAGCGCTCCATGGCCAGGAACGACGCGAAGAGTTCCATGGCGATGACCACGATGATCAACAGCAGCGGGAAGATCCCCGCGAACTCGATGAACTGGGAACCGCGGTCGCCCCTCCTGCGGCGGGGACCGGCGTGGAGAGCGGGTCTCGACCGGAAGAGCTCCATGACCGTGCCTTTCTCGGGGTCTTCATCGGGGCTGTGGGGCGGTGCCCCAGAGTGCGATCACCGTTCGTAGACGATGCGGGACTCGCCGGAGACCTCCCAGGGGGAGGAGGCGCTCGGAAGCACGACCGGCATGGCGAGCACCGCCCGTGCGTACGACCCGTCCGAGCGGTGGTCGATCTCGACGTGGAAGGTGTCGGAGCCGTCCCACGGCGCTCGTACCCGCTTGGCGGCCTCGCCGGTGATCTTGCCGAGGTCGTCGGGGGTGACGGCGGCCTGCCGGGCGGCCTCGTTCGCTGCGTGGCCGGCGTACATGCTGGTGATGCCGTACAGGACCACCTGCCAGACCAGCAGTGCGGACAGGAGGAGGAGCGGCGTCACAGCGGCGAATTCGACGAACTGGGCTCCCTTGTCGCCCGCCTTCTGCTTCTTCTTCCGCTCCTTCTTCTCCTTCTTGGGCTTGGCGGCCTTCTCTTCTTTGCCCTTGCCGAAGAGGCCCTTCTTGCGAGGGACCTCGGGGAGCTTGTCCTTGTCGGAGCCCCCGTCCGCCGGCATCAGGTCCGGTTCGGGGGGCGTGTCCAGGATGTTCAGCTCGCCGGCGACCTTGCTGTAGGCCTTGAGGAGGTTCTGGTCGGTGATCCGGCGGGGGTCGCCGGTGTTCGAGGCCTCCTCCAGGCTGCGGAACATCGACGGGATCGGGGTGGGGACGAGGTCGACGCCGATGAGCTTGCGCGCGAAGTCGGGCTGGATCTCGTTCTGGCGGCTGTGCCGCAGCAGCAGCGCCTTGACGTTCTTCTTGTCGCGCACCTGCAGCCGTTCCCACATGGAGATCAGCCGCTGCCCGGCGCGCAGCGCCGGCAGGTCCGGGGTGGTGGTCACCAGACAGGTGTGCGCCAGCTCGCAGGCCATCGCGGTGGCGTCGGTCATGTAGGAGCCGCAGTCGGCGATCACCAGCTCATAGCGCGAGCTCAGGCTGGCGAGGATCTGCCGGGCCGCGATCTCGGTGACCTCTTCGCCGCGCTCGCCGTCGCGGGGCGCGAGCAGGATGTGCATCCCTTCGGGGTGCACGTAGAGGGTCTCGCCGAGCATCGATCCGCTGATGCTGTCGGCCGCCTGGACGAGGTCGACGATGCTCCGCCGGTGGCTCAGGTCGAGGTAGCCCGGGATGTCGCCCTTCTGCAGGTCCAGGTCGACCAGGCAGATCGAGCGGCCGGCCTGGGCCGCGGCACGCGCCAGCTGGATGGCCAGCGTCGTGGTGCCGATGCCGCCCTTGGCGCCGGTGAGCGTGATGATGGAGCCCCTGCGCCCGGAAGTGGGCACATTGGCGTTGGCCTCCTCGAAGTGCCGGCGCAGGGTCTGCGACCACTCCGCGGCCTGGCTGACCCGGGCGTCGAGCTCACCGATGGTGCAGTCCTGCACCAGGACGCCGCGTGCGCCCGCCTCCATCGCCCGTGTGAAGACCTCGGGGGCGGACTCGTCGACCATCAGGAGGATGGCCAGCTGGGGGTGGTTGCGTGCGACGTCGCGGATCAGCTCCACCGCCGGCAGCGGCCCCAGGTCCTCGTGCACGATGAGCACGTCGAGGTCCGGGATGGAGCGCAGCGTCTCGCTCACTTCGGCGTAGGAGCGGTGGACGCTGACGATCTCGCAGTCGCCGAGTTCGTCGAAGCGGACCGTCAGCGACGTCTCCAGCTCGGGGCTGGGGACGCCGATCATGATCTTGTGGCTCATGACTAGTTCGGCTCCTCTTGGCCGTCCTGCTGCTCCTCGGCGTTGTTCTGGCCCTCGGCCTCGAGGTCCTGCTGGTCGCTGCTGCAGAACTGGATGTTCCCCGGGTCGCCGGAGCCTTCGGGGCTGATGAGGCCGAGCCGGAGTGAGGCGGAGAAGGCCTCGGCGTAGGTGAGCTGCAAGGTGTCCTGCGGGTTGAGGCGGAAGGTGACCGGGACCGTCGCCGATGTCATGCCCGACTCATCGGTGCTCTGGCCGACCTGGCCGACCTCCAGGACCTCGACGTCGGTGAGGACGCGCGTGGCACAGCTGTCGCCCTCCCCGTCCGCCGGGAACGTGGCGTAGATGTCGACCCGGGACTGGCGGCTGACCTTGCCCGCGACGCCGGTCTCCGCGTTGACCATGATGGCGATCTCCCGCTCGCCCGCCTCCAGCTGCGGGGCGGGGATGACCATGCTGGTCTGGAGAAGCGATCCCTCCGCGATGTACGTGGAGGAGACGGGGGTGCGCCCAGGCTGGTCCAGCACCTGGTCCAGGTTGGAGATGAAGGTCTCCTCATCGAAGAACCGTGCGGGGACCTGGTGCTCCTCGACCATGTCCTCGGTGATCGGCTGGTAGGGGGAGATGTCCTGGGTCAGGCGCAGGGTGGTGCGGTAGGTGCCCAGATCCCGGTTGATGCCGTTCACATAGGAGACCACGGTCAGGAAGACCGCGACGGCGCCGATACCGGCGACGATCATAAGCAGGAGGCCGCGTCGCTGGCGGGGGTTCATACGCTTCTGTTCCTAGGGAGGAGGGGGCAGGGACTCGGATTCGTGCGGGCGGGTCGGTGCCGCGCTCAGGCGCTCGACGGCCCGGCCGGGGACGTGCGCGGGTAGGCCGCGTTGTCGGGAGGACGGTGCTCCTGTGCCGCCCGGGGCTGGGGGCCGCTGGGGTGGCCTCCGTCGGGAGGCACGGGTCGACCGGAGTGCGGCTGCGGTGCCGCGCCTCCGGGATGGGGCTGCTGGGGTCCGGTCGGGCCGCCTTGGCGCTGTGCTCCGACCCACGCGGGGCGGATGTGCTCCCCGGTGCTCTTGGTCGGAGGGGCGGGGACGTCCGCGCCGCGTGTGGGCGGTCGGCCGACCGGGGGCTGGTTGATACTGCCGCAGTAGGGGCACATGAGGCCGTCCACCAGCTCCCGGCACCAGACGCAGGTGGAGGGGCGGATGGCCCGGGGGGTGCTCGTGAGGGCCTGGGGGTGGGCGCTGAAGACGATGAATTCGATGTACTTGCGGACCCCCCAGTACTTGGGCCCGAGCGGCTGCTCGGGAAGCGCGTTCAGGGAGACCGCCTTGAGCGCGGGGGTGAGCTGTTCGTTGAACTCGTCAAGGCTGTAGTCGTCGGGGCGGCATACCAGGACCTGGACCGGGTCCAGGGGCCGGTTGGGCAGGTTGGGGCGGGGATCGCGCTTCTTGACCCGGCCGACGCGCTTCACCGGTGCGTTGAACGCCAGAAATGTGGTGCGGGGCAGGTAGGAGCCGATGTGCTGCTTGAACGTGATCGGAATCGTCGCCAGGTTGTTCACCCGCTTGAGCCAGGCGCCCGCGAGCACGTGTCGGCACAGCTCGTGGGCGAGGGAGGCGGTCACCCCGGCCGGCAGGTAAGGGGACATGTAGGAGAGCTGGTCGGAGACCAGGGACAGGGCGAGCGGGGAGATGTCGAGCGGGATCTGCCCGATCTCGTCGGTGAGCAGCGCGCCTCGGGCGAAGGCGATGACACGCTCGGCGCGCTCGGCGTTCCACTTGGCGTACAGCGCGGTGACCTTGCGCCCCTGCTCCAGATTGGCCCGCGCGAACTCGATGAACGCGTCCGCCTGCTCGCCTTTGTCCTCACCGGTCATGGGGAAGCGCTCGGCCTGGTGTGCCCCGAGGAGGCCAGTGCTCGGGTAGTCACCGAGGAGGGCGACAGCGCTGACGCTTCTGGAGGAACGGGTGGTCACTTCAGCGAACTCCCAATGATCAAGGGGGATGGGGACGTGCGGCGAGTCGTCGTGGTCGCGCTGTTTGGGAGGATTCCGTGGTGGGATAGCTTACTGCGCGCGTCTGACCACGCGTGTGCGCCGTGGTGCGCTGTGTACGGCCGGTCCTGCCGTCGATTCCTCCCGTCGGTCCCTCGGGTTCTGGCCGGGGGCGGTGCGGCCGCTCGGACGCGGTGCCTCTGAGCAGCAGAGGCCCCCTCGCAAGGGCTGAGACGCCGGCGATGGGGGACGGGTTCCGTCCTCGGGCGGAATCGCAGGTGAACACTGCCTGCCCCGCGGCCGTGAGGGGAGGGGGAGCCCTTGGCCGGTTCCGGCCAAGAAGGCGGTGCGCAGGAGGTATTCCTTCGGGGCCTGCGAACGGGGCCTCCCCCGCCGGCCACGGCCCGCATGTGCGGCTGAGCGGACCCCGCCGGCGACGCGGAGGCCGGTTCCCTACACGCCCGTGTTCCTCTTCGCCTCCTCCAGTCTGGCAGAGCGTCCGGCGCCCCTCCGGGGCGCCCCGACGGCTCAACGCGCGGGCGCCGACCGTTGCTCTAGGGGGTGATCCAAGAAGAGCTCCCTAGGAGCGCCGCACGTGTGTTCACCCGTCGAGGTCGCGGAAGGGGACGCTCTTCGCGAACGGGTGCTCGAGTTCGAGTGCGCCTTCGTGCGTCTCCGCCAGGAGATAGGTCCTGCTCGCCCAGTCCAGGCGGTACTCGCAAATCGCGCTCACCAGAAGGTCGTCGCCGAGGAACACGACGAGGTACACCGATATGCCTTCGTTCGCGTACTCCGCGAGCTTGTCCACGGTATCGGTCGAACCGGATCCCGGGGACATGACCTCGACCACCAGCTCGGTTCCGGCGGTCGTCACTTTGGAGCCTCGTTCGATGCAGTGATAGATCGAGACGTCAGGGCGGCGAAAGGACAGTTTCCCGTCGCGCCGCGTCCGCCTGACGAAATAGACGTCGATGTCGGTGGAGACCCTGCGGCACGGAGCCGCGGGCTTGGCCGACTCGGATGCGTTGGCCAGGCGTCGGGCGACCTCGCTGTGTTCAGGCGTGCCGCTCTGGCAGAAGATGACGTGGCCGTCGATGACCTCGATCAGCTTACGGACCTGATCTGGGAGCGCCTCGTACTGTTCCTCGGTGAGAAGGAGGGACTCCGGCGACGTGGCCCATTCCGGCAGACGGTCTATGCGTTCATCTTAGGTCCTACTCAGGGGCCGGTGGATGGGGTCGGGGAACACGGCCGCGGGTCATTCTGCGGGGGGCTGCGTCGTCTTCGTGCCGTGGTTCGCCTTTCGGGCGCCCAGGTAGGCCATTGCGACGATGATGGCCAGGCTGATCCAGAGCGCATAGCTGTCGATCGTGGTGATCAGCTCTACCCCCTGCTCGCCTGCGGCGTATCCCGCTGCCACGACCACGCCAGCCATGGATGCCGTGCCGAGGAGGTTGAAAAGGAGGAACGTTCCGAGGCGCATTCCGGTCCAGCCGGCCATGGCGAAGACCAGCGCGGTGGGGACCCCGGGCAGTACGGCCAGGAGGACCGCGGCCCTGAGGATCCACGGGTTGAAGTTGTGGGCCTTGGCGGCGAACCGCCTGGCCCTCTCCCCTTGGGCGAACATGTTCACGATGCCCTGGCCCCACTGGCGGCCGGTCCACCAGAACAGCCAGTCGAACTTGGCCATGCCGACCGTTCCCGCCAGCAGGGCGAGCCACAGCGGATACTCCCCCACCGCGGCGAACGCGGCGACCGCGCCCGTCGCCGCCTTGCTTCCGGTGACGAAGGCGAGTGCCACCGGGGCCGACGCGATCATGAACGGCCGCAGCGGCCAGAGGAGCAGGAGGAGGACCGTGATCCCGAGGAGCGTGGCGGCCAGCGCCTTGTCCGTCCGTGTCGCCTTGCCGCGCCAGGGGAGGTACGGGCGGTCGTCCGGGTCCGGAAGGTCGGCCGGAGCCGGGCCGGTGGCGCCGGTGCCGGCGGCTGTGTCCGGGGGCGGGCCCGAAGCCCCGTCCGCGGCCTCGTGAGGGCCGTTCGGAGCAGGCGAGTTCGTCATGGTCCACATCGTTCCGTGTGGCGGGCCCACTGGGTAGTCGTTCCGGTCATCGGTGCAGGGTGACAGGAATGAGCCCTGCGGTCTGACATCTGTCATGTCCTCTGCCATGGTCGCCGCCGCGGACGACCGTGAGGAGGACGGGCCCCGGCCCCCTGCAGGCCGGGGCCCGGAGACGGGAGGGTCAGACCATCACGTCGCGCATGGTCGGGGCGCGGTGGTCCGCCAGGTTGGCCGGGGTGGCGTCGGCCTTGTGCTTGTGGACGAAGGACCGTCGGGCCTCCCGGAAGCCGTTGCGGTCGTCGAAGATGTCGCGGCTCATCTCCGCCAGCTCGGCCACCCGGTAGGTCTCCAGCGGGCGGCGGCGCTCGTCCGCGTGGCGCAGGTCGTTCTTGGCCTGGAGCACGCGCTCGAAGTTGCCCCGGTCGGCCAGGCGCCGCGCGTACGCCAGCGCCGCCTCCTCGTACTCCGGGCGGGACCCGCCCAGGGCCTCGTCGGCCATGCCCAGCTCCACCGCCTGTTCGGCGCCGATGGGCAGGCACTCTCCGGTGAGCGCCGCCGCTGCAGCGTCGCCCACCCGGCGCGGCAGCACATAGGTCCAGTACTCCGAGCCGAACAGCCCCATCGTGGCGTAGTGCGGGTTGAGCACGGCCCCCTGGCGCACCAGGACCCGGTCGGCGCCCAGGGCGAGCATCACCCCGCCGGCCCCGGCCCCTCCGCCCACGGAGGCGACGGTCAGCTGGGAGGAGCAGGTGATGATCTCCCTGCACACGTCGTCGATGGCCTGGATGTTGCGCCAGGCCTCGCCCTCGGGGTCCTCGGCCGCCTCGATGGCGTTGAGGTGGATCCCGTTGGAGAAGACCTCTCCGCCGCGCAGGAGCAGCACCCGGGTGTCCTGGCGGACGGCGTGGCGCAGCCCCGCCGTCAGGCGCACGCACTGCTCGGTGGACATGGCGCCGTTGTAGAAGTCGAACGTCAGCACGCCCACCGTGCCGCTGCGGCGGTAGACGATCTCCCCATCGCCGTATCCGAGGTCGGCCGGAAGCACGCTCGGGTCGGCGTTGGGCACGCCCTCGATCAGGGAACCGAGGGCGGTGGCCGCCGGCAGCTTGATCGCGCCCGGCTCGCCGGGCGCTCCGACCTTGAGGTGGCCCACCCACAGGCCGCCGTCGCCGGTGGCCACCAGCACCCGGCCGTCGCTGCGCGCGGCCACCGTGCCGGGCTCGGCGGAGACCCGGGGCCCCTCCTCGGCGTCGAACACTCGCACCTCGGCGCCGCACAGGGTGGTGCGCACGCCCGGCGCCCCGTCGGCGGCGCGCACCTTGCGCAGGATGCGGGAGGTGGGGTCGCTCCAGTGGAAGGCCCGGTCGTCCTGGCGCATGGTGGGCCGCAGCCGACCGGTGACCTCGGGCCGCTCGTAGTCCAGCGGCTCGGGAAGGAAGTACGGGTCGGCGGCCTTGGCGACGACCTCGTGCACCAGTGCCACGGCCGCCTCGGTGACCGGTCCGTTGTACACCGAGCTCTTCTTCGGCGGCTGCTCAGGGAGGGGGAAGGTGCGCCATCCCCAGATCGGGCCGGCGTCCATCTCCTCGACGGCCTGGAGGGCGGTCACCCCCCACTCGGGTGCGCCTTCGGTGATGGCCCAGTCGAGGGAGGAGGGCCCCCGGTCGCCTGGCGGGCCGGGGTGCACGATGACCGTTCGGTGGTTCTTCCAGATCCGTTCAGGGACGCGGTCCTTGAGGAACGGACAGATGATGAGCTCCGGCCGGGCCAGCTCCACGGCCTCGACCATGGTCTCCTCGTCGATGGCGAGCTCGACGGACACGTCGTGTCCTGCGCGTCGCAGCTCGATCCAAGTGCGCTGGCTGAGGCCGTTGAAGGCCGAGCACAGCAGGAGGACTCGCACGGGGGCTCCCTTCAGGGGCGGGGAACTGGGGAGGGGCGCCGGCTCACTAGGGGCGAAGGTCACGAAATGCGTCATCTGGGCACACATTTCCGGACCGCGACCATTGTTGCGGAAGTTCCGAGGTGCCCATGCCATCACAGTCCGTGCGGGTTCGGCCACTGGGGGAGGGCGGGGCCTGTGGTACCGCGCGCTTGCGCAGCGCGGCGGTCGGGGAAAGGGTGGGGCCATGACCGACGACGAGCCGATGCTGCGCTGTCCCCTCTGCACGTTCGGCTTCGTGGAGGACTACCGGGTGCCGATGCCGCTCGACGGCTCCCGCTTCCGCATGTGCGAGGAATGCGAGGCGGTCTGGGAGGACGGCGGGGACGTTGACGCCGCGTCCGCGCAGAACCTGCTGTGGTACCTCCAGGACCGGGGGCTCCAGCCGTGGCTGGAGGACGTCCACCGGGCCTGAGCGCTTCAGGCCGGTGCGCGGAGCGCGCGCTTGAGGGGCCCGATGGACCCGAGGGAACGGCACACGCCCGGCGACAGGAAGCCGGGACCGGTGACGGCGAACGCGGGTACCGACGCGATCGCCCGGACGACGCGCGCCCCGATGACCCGTCCGCGGCTCTCGGCGCCGGAGGCCTCAGCCGGTGCGGTCGGAGTGGCCCAGGGGGCGGCCGGGGGCCACCCGGTCGCGGACGGCCTTCTTCAGGTCGGCGGCGTCGGTGAAGGCGGCGTCGCTCTTGCGCGACCAGATCGCCTCGCCGTCCAGGCGCACCTCGAACACCCCGCCGCTGCCGGGGACGAGCGCCACCTCGCCCAGGTCGGCCTCGAAGGTCGTCAGCAGCTCCTGGGCCATCCAGGACGCACGGGGCAGCCAGCGGCACTGGGTGCAGTATTCGATCTCCAGCCGGGGACGCGCGGAGGCCGCGCCCGTTCCGGCGTTCTCTCGTTCGGCCACGGCACCAGTATGGCGGCCGGTCACCGGGCCGGTCACTCCCGGGGGTCCCCCGGCGCGGTGATGGGGTGGGGCGGACGCGTCCCGTTGGGGGCCAGCGGAAGCCCCGCCGGCGGGTGCGGCCACGCGGGCGACCGGCGCGGAGCCGGGACGGGCGGTGAGGACCGCGGCGAGGGCGCTGGGGCGGGCGGCTCCGGCCGGTGGTCGGGGCAGCGGGGCGCAGGGATCTGCGCCGTCGGCGGGCGCAGGGGAAGACGGGAGCGGCAGAACGGACAGGTCGCGCCGTCCACCTGCTGTCCGCACCAGCGGCACAGGACCGTGCGGAGCGCGCCCAGGGCGCGGGCGGACGCCCGGGGGCCGGTCTCGAACGCCGCGAACTCGGTGTACCGGGACGTCCCCCAGAACTCCGCCCCCAGCGGCTGGAAAGGGCCGACGTGCGCCGTGGCGGTCCGCAGGGCGGGCAGGAGGTCGTCGTCGAAGGAGGAGACCCCGTGGACGCCCGACGAGGCCACGATCTCCAAGGGGGCGTCGGCGGACGAGGGGAGCGAGGGCAGGGACTCCCCGACCTCGCCGTGCGGGAGCCGGAACACCGCGGGGTGCGGGCAGCACAAGGCGATGAAGGTGCTGCGGGGAAGGTAGGAGGCCGCGTGCAGGGCGACGGACGTCGGCAGGGCGCTCAGCCCGGCCACACTGTGCAGACAGGCCCCGGAGAGCATGTGCCGGGGCAGCTCCTTGGCGGCGGAGGCGACGGCGCCTGGAGAGTGGACCGTTGCGAGCGCGGCCAGGCGGTCGGCCAGAACCGACAGTGCGAGCGGGGAGAGGCCGAGTGCGACACCGGTGATCTCGTCGGTCAGGGTCCGTGCGCGAGCGTGCAGCAGCGCGCGCTGTGCCGCTTCGGCCCGCCAGGCGGGATAGACGGCGACGACCGCCCGCCCCGCGTGCGTCTCTTGGAGGGCGAAGTCGATGAAGCGCCCGGACTGCTCGGAGTGCGAGCGCCCCTTGAGCGCGAAGCGCCGGGCCCGCCCGTCCTCGATGCGCCCGGTGGCGGGCGCGTCCGCGAGCAGCGCGACCGTGCAGGTCCGCGCGGCGGACGCGGCCGGGTCCAGGGCCGAGGCGGGGAGTGTCACCGGCGACTCCCTGGGGCGTGTCGACGTTCGCGGGGAGGGGCCCACTCAGGGGAATGGTAACCGAGCACGGCGTGGTACCCCCGGTCCGCTTCCGGTCTCGCGGCGGGAGGGAGAAGGGCAGGCGACCGGGGAACACCCCGGATCGTTTTCGGCTCGCTGTCGTTCCGGTATCGGCCCCGCCGCCTGGGGCGCCGTGCGGCCTTCGCTTACTGAGATTCGCGTCGGCTGCGGCAGGGCCGTCCTGCGGGGAGGCCGGACCCCGCGTGCATCGACAGTGGTGGAATCGCCACTGTCGATGGCGCGGGTTCAAGGGGTGGTTGCAACACCTGCTTGCCCAGGAGGTGCTGTGATGGCCGCCCGACCGGGACGCCCCCGCCTGCCCGCCGAATAGGAACACCGCTTCTGGAGCGCGGTGCGCCGAGGAGCCGATACCGACAGCGCCGCCGCGGCCGCAGGACAGCGGCTCTGCGGAGCCGACGGAGACAAGGCGGGCGCGCCGATTCCAGACGCCGGGCCGGGAACGACCGGGCCCCTCTGCCGCATGCAGAAGGCCCCGGCCGTCTGTCGCGACGGCCGGGGCCTTCCCGTGGGGTGAGTGAGGGGACTTGAACCCCCGACTTCTTGGACCACAACCAAGTGCTCTGCCAACTGAGCTACACCCACCATGGTTCCGCGGGCTACGCCGGTCTTGACCGGTTGTCGCCCGCGCTCTGATGAAGAGTCTAGCGGACTCCGGCGAGTGCTTCGGTCACTGGTCCCCCCGCTGCCCGGTGGCGGCGCCCTGGGGAAGGCCGGTCCCGCCGGCGGCGACATCAGCGGACACGGAGCGGACCGTGGAGGTGTCGGGCCCTGGAGGGGCGACGAAGGCGGCCGCGCGGTAGTAGCGGAGCTCCTGGATGCTCTCGGTGATGTCGGCGAGCGCGCGGTGGCCGCCGTGCTTCTCCGGGCTGTTGAAGTACACCCTCGGGTACCAGCGCCGCAGCAGCTCCTTGATGCTCGACACGTCCACCATGCGGTAGTGCAGGAAGTCGTCGATGCGGGGCATGTCACGGGCGATGAACAGCCGGTCCGTGGCGATCGAGTTGCCGCACAGCGGAGCCTTCTTCGGCTCGGGCACGAAGCGCTTGATGTACTCCAGCACCCGCTCCTCGGCCTCCTGGAGCGTCACACCGTTGTCCAGCTCGTCGATGAGCCCGGAGTCGGTGTGCATCTTGGTGACGAAGTCCCCCATGTGTTCAAGAGCCGACTGCGGCGGTTTGATGACGATGTCCAGGCCCTCGTCCAGCAGGTTCAGCTGGCCGTCGGTCACGACGCACGCCACCTCGATCAGGGCGTCGTTCTCCAGGTCCAGCCCGGTCATCTCGCAGTCGATCCACACCAGGGAGTCATTCATACCGGACAGCTTAGGCCCATTTGCGACGTGCGGTTTTCCACCGGAGGCGGTGGCGGGGCAGGGCCGGAGGGAGAAGAAGGGCGGGGACCGGTCCCGATCGGACCGGTCCCCGCGCCTGCGCTGCGAATCCCTGGCGGGCCGCTCCGCCCGACGGCCGCTCAGACCCCGAACAGCAGCCAGACGACGTCGAGCGTCCCCGAGTACTGGAGGTAGGCGCCGATGACGACCAGGACCAGCAGCACCACGACCAGGACCGTGCCGCAGCCGAAGCAGCCGCAACCGCCCTTCTTCTCCTTCTTGCGCCTGTCGGAGCGCCCCTGGGGGGCGTTGCCGCCCGGCGGCCCCTGCGGCGGGCCGTAGGGCGACGGGCCGCCGCCGTAGGGGTTGGGCTCCTGCGGCATGGGGCCGGGGGCATGGGCGTGCGGGGGCGGCATCGGGCCGCCGGGGCCCGGATGCGGTCCGTGTCCCTCGGGGCCGGGGAAGCCGGGCGGAGGCCCTGCCGGGCCCGGGTACGGCGGCTGGGGGCCGCCCGGTCCGGGGTAGGGCTGCTGCGGCCCGGACGGGGGACGGCCCTGGTCGGGGCCGGGTCCCATCGGAGCCCCCGGGTACGGCGGCGGGCCGCCGGGCGGGAACCCCTGGTCCGGACCACCGGGGCCGCCTGGAGCGCCCATCGGTCCGCCCGGCCCGCCCGGTCCGGGGAACGGGGACGGGGGCTGCTCCGGACCGCCGGGGCCGCCCGGACCTCCGGGGCCGCCCGGACCTCCGGGGCCCGGGGCGCCCATGGGGGCGCCGGGATAGGGAGGCTGAGGGCCGGAAGGGCCGGGGTAAGGCTGCTGCGGCCCAGAGGGGCCGGGGTAGGGCTGTTGAGGGCCGGAAGGGCCGGGGTAGGGCTGTTGAGGTCCGGAGGGAGGGCGGCCCTGGTCGGGGCCGGGTCCCATCGGAGCCCCCGGGTACGGCGGAGGCTGGTGGCCGACGCCCGGATGCGGTCCGGACGGGGGAAAGCCCTGATCGGGGCCTCCCGGCCCGGGGTAGGGCTGCTGCGGCCCGGACGGAGGACGGCCCTGCTCGGCCCCGTGGGCCTCCGCGCCGGGGTAGGCACCGCTCGGCCCCTGGAAGGCGGCGCCGGGCGTACCCTCGGGGCCCTGCTGCCGCCCGGCCTCCTGGGCCTGCTCGGCGAGGCGCTGCTGCTCCTCGGCTTGGCGCTTTGCCTCGGCGGCCTGTGCCTCCTGCCTCTGGCGGGCCTCTTCCTCGGCCTTCTTACGGGCCTCCTCGCGCTGCTGTCTGCGCTCTTCGGCGATCTCGGAGAAGCCCTCCTTGAGATCGCCGAAGAAGCGGTTGAAGCCGCCGCGCTTCTCCTCGCCGTCGCCGGTGCCCCCGGACTCGGCCAGCGCCGGGTCGTCCGGGTTGAATACGGCGGTCCGCGGCTCGTCGGCCTGCCCGGGCTGGAACACCGCCGTCCGGGGCTCCGCCGACCGGCCGCTGAGGTCGTCCGTGCGCTCGGTCGGGCCGTCCGTGTGCTCGGAGAGATCGTCCGTGCGCTCGGCGGCGTTCGCGAAGGGGTCGACCCGCATGGTGGAGTCCGCGGGCGGATCGTGTCCTGGTGTGGCGTGGGAGGAGGTGTAGGAGGCGGCTGCGGCGGGGTCGATGCGCATGGTCGAGCCGCCGAGGTCGGCTGTGGGTTCTTCGTCGTCCTGGCCGGGGGCCGGTGCGGACGGTGTGGCGTGGGAGGAGGTGTACGACGCCGCCGCGGCGGGGTCGATGCGCATCGTGCTGGGCTCGTCGCCGTAGGAGGGATCCTCAGGTGCCGCGGAGGAGGGGCCGCCGTACTGCGTGCCGTGATCGGAGCCGGAGGACGGCGGGATCCGCATCGTCGAGGGCTCGTCCCCGATGGGGGCGCCTCCGGCGTCGATGCCGCCGGTCGGGATGGTCGACTCGTCCGGCGCCGGGGGGAAGGACGCTCCCTGGGAACGCGGGAGGGTCGCCTCGTCGGGCGTGGAGGGGAACGACGACCCCTGAGAGGAGGGGAGCGTCTCGTCCGGAGACGCGCTCCGGCCCCCGCCGAGGTCGGCGGTCGGTTCGTCGTCTTCGCCCGCGGAGCCCGCGGCCGCACCCCCCGACGCGTCCGGCCGCAGATCCGACAGGTTGCGGACGTGCCCGGTCCACTCCTGCCCGTTCCACCACCGGAGCCGGCCGTCACCGCCGTGCGGGTCGTGGTACCAGCCTGGCTCGATCGATCCACCCATGGCGGACAGACTAAGGGGTCCGGCGACCGTGCAGGTCCGCGCAGGTGCCCCTGACGGCCTTTACCGCCTGACCGCGTACGAGGCGTCGAGGGGGTTGTCGGACCCCTCCTGCGGCGCGGGCCCGGGAAGAGGGGCCGGGCGCCCGCGCGGCCCCGACAGCCGGGCCCTGGGGCGCTCCGGGGAGAGGGAGAGGAGCCGCTGCACGTCGATCGCGCCGGGACCGTGGCCGCCGACCCCCGGCACCTGTGAGGCGCCGAAGTGGCCCGAGCGGCCCCACGCCCGTTCGGCGACGGGGTCCCGAACCGGCGTCGCCGCTGCGGGCGGCGGTCCTGGGGGCCACGCGCGCGCCACGCCCCACACGGCCAGCCAGCGCAGGATCGGATCGATGCCCTTCAACGGCCCGTCGGTGAAGGGCTCGTCGGACCGTCCCACGACGGTCACGATCACGCACGCGCGCCCTTCGTGGGCGCGGTCGGTTCCGTCCCCGAGCAGCTCTCCACTGGCCGGCGCGGTGGCCGGCAGGAGTTGGGCGACCTCGCCCGTGAGGGGGTTCCACACCAGGTGCGTGGAGCGCCCCTCGGAGTCGAGGTGTTCGGCGACGGAGCGCGCGCTGAGCGCCGCCGGATCCGACTCCGTGGTTCGCCATACCGCGCGGGGTGCGCCCCCGTGGAACGGTCCTTCAGGGGTGAAGGTGCACTCCACCCGTCCGGCGCCCGGCATCCATGCGTAGGCCACGGCCGCCACCCTCCGTCGCACACCACAACCACTTTTCTGAGTACGCGAGGCGGGGCGATTAGTCCATAGGTCCCGGCGTGGGGGGAACAGGGATCTAACGGTCACGATCATCGGGTTTCGGACCGAATTTCCGGGCCGCCCCTGGCCGAATCCGGTCACGGGCGGCCCGGCAGGCCCGGCGGGCTACGCCCCGCCCTGCCCCTCCTGGTTCTCCAGCCGCTGGGAGAAGGCCTGCAGGAAGATGTCGCCGATCTCGGCGGGGTTCTCGGTCTTGTAGGCCTCGCCCCCGGTCAGCTCGGCCACCTGCTCCATCGGCTCGAGGTCGATGCCCGGCCCGAAGGCGATGGTGAACACCGGGATCGGGTGGTGGGGGTTGGACTCCTCCTCGATGGTGGAGGCGAGCTGGTCGAGATCGATGCCGTCCGGGTCGTCGTTGTTGCCGTCGGTCAGCATCAGGATGGCGTTGACCTTGTCGGACTTGTAGGACGAGGCCATCTCCCGGTAGGCGGCCAGGTAGGTGTCGTACAGCCCGGTGTTGCCGTCGGGCACCGGCTCCATGCCGCCCAGCCGCGCGGCGACGTCCTGCTGGTGCGTGGCGCTGTCGGCGCCCTCGCCGGCCAGCTCCTGGATGGGCAGCAGCTCGCGGTGGTCCAGGTCGCCGTCCAGGCCCGTGGAGAACTCCCACAGCCCCAGCTCGGTGCTGTCGTTGAACAGCGACAGGCCCTGCTCGGCGGCGGCGGTGGTGACCTGCATGCGGCTCATCCCGGTCCCCGGGACCTCCTCCAGCATCGATCCCGACACGTCGACGATGGTCAGCAGGCGGGTGCCGAGCTTGAACTGGTTCCAGGCCTTCGTCAGGCGCTCGACGCTCTCGTTGTTCGGCGTGGGCAGGTTCTCGGGGATGTCGGCCTGGAAGCCCTGCTCCTCGGGCAGCGCCTCGCCGTCGATCGCCCCGTCCTGGGTGCGGAAGCCCTCCCGCTGGAAGCGCTTCTGCGCCGCGTCCTCCTCCAGCGCGCTGCGGAAGACCTGGGCCGCGCGGGTGGTCAGCGGGTCATCGGTCCGGGTGACGTAGGGGTAGTCGAGGGTGTAGGAGCCGGTGTCGGGGTAGCGCACGCGCGCCGGGGTGTCGGCGTGGTCGCGGTTGTAGCGGGCCGCGGCCTGCTCCGACAGGACCAGGACGGGGGCGGCGCCGTCGCCCGCGCTCTGCTCGGAGAACGCCTCGAAGGCGGCCTCCTCGGTCGGGGTGGCGCCCTCCTGCAGGGCCTGGATCGCCGCGACGAGCTGGGCCTGCCCCTCTTCGTCCTCGCCGCCGCCGATGGCGTCGGAGATCAGGGCGAGTGTGGCCAGCCCGGCGGAGCTGCGCACCGGGTCGACCAGGCGGACGTCGCTGCCGGACTCCTCCTCGGTGGGGGCCGCCGTGGGCACGAGCGTGTCCCAGGAGGCCTCGTCGTCGTCCTTCTCGGCCACCTTCTCGGGCTGGGCCAGCACGAGCGGGGAGGCGGCCACCGAGGTGCCGGTGTCGCTGACGACCCCCTCTCCGGAGTTCTCCTGCACGAAGTTGACCCAGAGCGAGGAGTCGGGGATCCACACCTGGGAGTCGGTGTCCCCCATGGTGGGGCCGCCGCCGGTGATCCCGTAGGCGACGTCGGCGGACTCGATCCCGCGCGCGCTGACCCGCACGCACTGGCCGTCGACCGCGTAGTCCTGCTCGTTGAACTGCTGGGCCACCCCCTGGACCGCGGTGGTGAGTTCGGGGCTCACGGCGACGTCGAGGGCGATGTCCTTGCCGCCGCAGCCGCTCTGGTTGAGGAAGATGTAGGTGCCGGTGAGGCCGACGGCCAGGATGATGGCGGCGGCCGACGAGAGCGCGGCGACGGCCCCGCCGCGGCGTCGGCGTCGGCGCCGGCGGCTGCGGCCCTCGGCGCCGCGCCGGTCGGCGTCTCCGTCGTCTGCGTGATTACCGCGGTGGCGTCCCAAGGTGGTCCTCGATGTGGTCTCGGGGGTAGGGCGTCGGGGTGGGGGGTTTGTGACGTGTGCCTCGGAAGGTTAGCGAAGTCCGATTCTGGGGTGAACAGTGGTCATGGGCCCGAGAGGGGATTCCGGTCAGCCCCGGTGACCCGGTTCCGGTCGTCGTTTCCGGTGCCGCTCAGGTGCCGCAGTCGGGCACGCACAGGCGCCGCGAGATCGAGCTGAGGAAGATGTCGCCGATCTCCCCGGGGTCGTCGGTCACCGAGAGGGTCCCGCTGGTCGCCTCGGCGATGGCGGCCAGCTCCTCGCGGTCGGACTGGGCGCCGAAGCCGATGATGAACATGGTGACCGGGCGCTCGGGGTCGAAGCGGTCCTGAAGCTCGGCGACGAGCTCGGAGTGCGAGATGTCGCTGGACCCCTCGTCGGACCCGGCGGTGAGCACGATGACCGAGTTGATCCGGTCCTCGTCGTAGCCGGCCTCCACCTCCCGGTAGGCGTCCAGGATGTTGTCGTAGAGCCGCGACCCGCCCCCGGCGACCTCGATGTCCTCGGCGACCTCCTGCAGCTCCTCGCGGCGGGTGGCGCCCCCCTCGCCCACGGCCTGCTCCAGCGGCCCCGGGTCGGCGGCGACGTCGCGGCCGTCGGAGCCGAACTCCTCCGACATCAGCCACAGGCCCATGTCGGTCCGGTCGGGGAACAGCGCCAGACCGGTCTCGGCGGCGGTGCGGGTCACCTCCAGGCGGCTGGGCCCGCCGTTGAGGTCGTCGGCCATCGCCGCGGAGACGTCGGCCAGCACGATGGTGCGCGAGTGCATGGACAGCCGGTTCCAGTCGTCCAGCGCGGTCAGCAGAGCGTCCCCGGTCAGGTCCTCGTGGGTCTCGGGCACATCCGGGGCGATGCCGGGTGCCTCGGCCAGCGGCCCGGAGGCGGCGCCGTCGGGGTCGCGGAAGCCCATCTCCCGCATCCGCTCGCGGTAGGCGGGCCGCTCGAGGATCCCGTAGAGGTCCCGGGCGGCCTGGCGGATGCGCGGGTCGTCGCCGGTGCTCACGAAGGGGTAGTCGAGCATCACCGTGCCCTCGGGCGGGTAGTGCGCGCGCAGCGGCGTGCCGGGGGACCCGGCGTTGTAGGAGGCCACGGCCTGCTCGGGCAGGACCGCGAGCGGTGCGGCCGCCTCGTCCGCGGAGGCGGGGAACAGGCCGGCGGGGTCGATCTCGCCGAACGCGGTGTCCAGCTGGACGTCGCGCACGAAGTCCGTCATGGCGGTGTCGGCCGCGTCCCCGGTGCCCAGCTCCCGGCGTACCGCGTGCATGGCGGCCATGCCGTCGACGCCGCGGTTGGGGTCGACCATCACCATGGGCCGGTCCGGGTCGCGCTCGCCGGGGAGCAGCAGGTCCCAGGCGGTCCCGCCGGAGGCGCGCACCCCTTCGGCGCCCTCCGGGGCCGCCAGCACCACCGGGGAGGCGGCCAGGGAGCGCGGCTCGGTCTCCACCGCCTGGGCGCCGCTCTCGGAGATCCGGGCCAGCTCCACCCAGGCCGAGGACTCGGGCACCCACACGTCCGGCCGGACGGCCGCACCGCCCGGGCCGCCGGACAGCTCGGTCATGATGCGGTGCGGTGCGGTCTCGTCGGCCTGGGCGAGTACGCAGGTGCCGTCGTAGCGCATCTCCTGGGCGTTGAACTCGTCGGCGGCCTGGCGCAGCAGCGGGGCCATGCTCAGCGTGCCGGAGATGCGCAGGTACCGCGTCTGGCCGCAGTCGGCCAAGCGCAGGGCGGCGGGCACCGCGAGGCTGGCGGCGGCGATCACGGCCAGGGCGACGGCGGTGAGGCCGAGGGGCGAGGCCAGCGCCCGGCGGGTGCGGGAGCCGGTGCGCTGTTCGAGACGGTGGCGGCCGCTGGACACGGGGGCTTCTCCGGGGGTGGGGCGTGCTTGGCGGCGACCTTACTGCCAAGTAGGGGGCCAGGAGAAGAGCGCACCCGGTCGCGGGCCGGGTGGTGCCCGGTTTGGCCGGGGTGGCTAGTATGCGTGGTCGGTGCACGACGGATTCCGGAGAAGAGAGGCGCGCGGGGGCGAGCCCCGGTGCGCGCGGGGGGTGACGGGACAGGGCGGACGAACCGCCGCCTTTGGTCGTCGCACCGGAAAGTAATCGTCTAACTACGTAGAGTGGCATTCATGTCCAAGCAGAACCCCCGGCGCCGGTCCCCCCGCGCGATCGGCCCCGCCGTGCTCGGGGCGGTATGCGCCGGCGGAGCCATCGCGTGGGTGCTCGGCGCGGTCCTGTCCCTCCTGCCCGCCCCGCCGGAGACCGGCGCCTCGGCCGCCGGAGCGCTCGACCCCGTCAGCGAGGCGACCGAGGAGGAGCCCGAGGCGCCCACCGGCCGCCTGCAGGTGCAGCTGTCGGTCGAGGAGCGCGCCTACATCCAGAGCGTCACCTGCACCGGCGACGCCTCCGAGGACCCCGGGGTCTGCGCCGACCTGGCGCTGGTCCAGGCCGAGACCGCCGACGGCGAGGGCATCGGGCTCTTCGACGAGGTCCCCGAGGGCGCCGTGTGCGAGGAGGACCACGAGTACGGGGCCGGGCGGGCCCGCATCACCGGCGAGTGGGGCGGCCAGGAGGTCGACACCGAGGTCTCCCGCACCGACTCCTGCGAAGAGGTCCGCTGGCAGCGCCTGCGCCCCCTGACCGACGCTGTGGCCGCCGAGCCCGTGCCGTGAGCCCCAGCCCGGAGGGCGGGCCGGTCCGAAGGGCGCGCCCGTCGTCCGGTCCCGGACCTGGGCGACAATGGTGGGCCATGGAAGCCATCGAGGTCACCGATCCCCGCGACCCCCGTCTGGGCGACTATGTCGGGCTGCGGGACGTCACCCTGCGCAAGAGCCTTGAAGCCGAGCACGGGCTGTTCATGGCCGAGGGCGACAAGGTCATCCGCCGCGCGCTGCGCGCGGGGTTCGCTCCGCGGTCGCTGCTGCTGACCGAGCGCCGCCGTGACGCCCTGGGGGACGTGGTCGACGGGGTCGATGCGCCGGTGTACATCGTCTCCGAAGAGGTCGCCCAAGGGCTGGTCGGCTTCCACCTGCACAGGGGCGCCCTGGGGTCGTTCCACCGGCGGCCGCTGCCCGCGGTCGGCGATGTGCTCCGAGGGGCGCGGAGCGTGGTCGTCTTAGAGGACATCGTCGACCACACCAACGTCGGCGCGATCTTCCGCAGCGCCGCCGGCCTCGGCGTCGACGCCGTCCTGCTGTCGCCCCGATGCGCCGACCCCCTGTACCGGCGATCGGTGAAGGTCTCCATGGGCTCGGTGTTCACACTGCCCTACGCCCGCATGGACGACTGGAGGCAGGGGCTGGGGGAGCTGCGCGACCGGGGGCTGCGCGTCCTCGCCCTCACGCCAGGGGAGGACTCCGCGCCGATCGACAGGGAGCTGGCCGCAGAGCCGGGGCGGCCGACCGCGCTCCTGCTGGGCACCGAGGGGGACGGCCTCTCGTCGCGGTGGCTGGACCAGGCCGATGCCCGGGTGCGCATCCCCATGGCCGGACGTGACGTCGACTCCTTCAACGTCACCGCGGCCGCGGCGATCGCCTGCTACGAGTTGGTGCGCTGTTCGGCGCCCACGGAGCCCTCTCTGCCGTCCGCGCCCTGACCGCCCCGCGGGGCGAGCACGGCGTCCAGTTCGGACAGGACCTCTTCGGCGATGTCGCGCTCGGCGGCGTAGCGCCGTTCGGCCCATGAGGTCACCAGGGTGGCGTAGCGGTGCCGCGTGTAGTCGTGCTCGGCGATCCGGTTGGACAGCTCGGCCGCCGCGCGCATCTCCTCGGAGCGGTCGCGGTGCTCGCTGACGATCTCGCGCAGCCGGTCGGGTTCGGCGTAGGCGCCCAGCCATACGCGCAGCATCGCGCCGTTGCGGGCGGTGGGGTATTCGACCGGGGTGTCGCGGATCCAGGCCGCCAGAGCCTCGCGTCCCTCGGGCGTGATCTCGTACCCCCGCTTGGCGCGGGCGTTGCGGCCCCCGGTGGTGGCGTCGGCGACCGGGACGCTGCGGTGGTGCACGTAGCCGTGCCGCTCCAGGCGCTGCAGCTCCGTGTAGATCTGGCTCATCGCCGGGACACTGTGGAAGTAGCCGAGAATGTTCTCCGCCCACTGGCGGAGCTGGTACCCGGAGAGCTCCGTCCCGAAGGAGAGCAGCCCCAGGATCGCCCAGGCGTTGACCGGGAGCGAGGGGCGGGGGACGTTGCGAGCGGTATCGGTCGTCGGCATGGCGATCACCCTACGTCACGGACCACAGGGGTGCCCTGGGGCCGAAGGGCCGCGATCCGAGGCACTGACGGCCTTGACGCCGCGGGGGCGCGAGCCGCCTGAGCGGCTGCGGCCGCCCCGGCCCCTGGTAGCGTCCCACGTCGAGCGCGGCCCCGGGGAGGGGCCGTCGCCGGGGCCGGTGCCGGCGGCTCGGCGCCCGGCCTTCGACAGGTTGCGAGGAGGAGCGATGCCCGACCGGGTCCTGGTGCCCTGGAAGGAGAACCTGTCCGCCGTGCCCGAGGGGCTCGACGGCGCCGTCTTCGACGGCCGGGGCGAGCCCGAGGGCCTGGCCGACGTGGTGTTCTTCGTGATGCCCTACGGGCGCACACAGCGGGTGGACCTCCTGGCGCGCATGCCGCGGCTGCGCGTGTGCCAGCTGCTCACCGCCGGCTACGAGAACGCCCTGCCCCACCTGCCCGACGGGGTGGAGCTGAGCAACGGGCGGGGGCTGCACGACGCCAGCACCGCCGAGCACGCGCTCGCGCTCATCCTCGCCGACCGGCGCGACCTTCCGCAGTGGGCCGCCGAGCAGCGCGCCGGCACCTGGAACCCGCACTACACGCGCTCCCTCGCGGACACGCGCGTGCTGATCGTGGGCCACGGGAGCATCGGCCGTGCCCTGGAGGCGCGCCTGGCGCCGAACGAGTGCGAGATCGTGAAGGTGGCGCGCACGGCCCGGCCCGAGGAGGGCGTCCACGGCATCGAGGACCTGCACGGGCTGCTGCCGGGCGCCGACATCGTGGTGCTGCTGACCCCGCTGACCGACCGCACGCGCGGGCTCATCGGGGCCGAGGAGCTGGGCCTGATGCGGGACGGGGCGCTGGTGGTCAACGTCGCCCGGGGGCCGGTGCTCGACACCGGGGCGCTGCTCGCGCAGGAGGGCCGGATCCGCGCCGCCCTCGACGTCACCGACCCCGAACCCCTCCCCGGGGGGCACCCCCTGTGGCAGGCGCCCAACGTGTTCGTCACGCCGCACGTGGCGGGCGGCTCGGACACCTTCTACCCCCGCGCGCGGAGGTTCGTCGACGACCAGCTCCGGCGATGGGCCGGGGGCGTTCCCCTGGCGAACGTGGTGCGGCGGCCCTGACACACCGGCGCGCCCGCGTCCCCACGCCAGGGCCGAACGGGAGGTCCGATAAGGGGTGGAGGGGCCGCTTCTACCATGCGCAACGCCGGTGCGCATGAATTCCGGCCCGGCTGTCCGCAAACGGCCGAGCACAGGATCGCGGCCCGTGAAGCGGAGGGGGCGCTCGAGCGTGACCTCGACAGCGAACAGGGGAATGCCCATGACCATGGAACTATGCGAGCGTCCTGATCGGGCCGGGGTCGACCTGCGGTCCGCCTCCGAGTACGTCGATGTTCCCGAGGGCTACAGGGTCGAGGTCCTCGGAGGGAAGATCTACGTGACGCCCGCGCCCACGCCGATTCACAACTTGACGGTCGAGCTCGTCTACGACCAGTTGCGGGACGCCCTTGAAGACGGGCGCCGCCCGCATGCGGGGTCCTCTGTGGCCCCGAGCCGGAGGCCGGGGAGCAGGAGGCGAGCGAGTACGCGATCCCGGATCTGATCGTCGTCGACCGCAAGGAGCTGGTCGAGGCGCGGTCGGTACTCCCTGCCGCAGTAGTGGACATGGCGGTCGAGGTCGTATCGCCGAGCACTCCCCGCAAAGACCGCGAGGTCCTCCCTGAGGTGTACGCGAGTTGGGGCATTCCGCTCTATCTGGTCATCGATCCCCGATGTGGCGGGATCGCCCTGTACTCCGACCTGGTCGGCGAGGAGTACCGCCTCAAGAGCGCCCACCGGTTCTCGGAACCGGTCGCCCTTCCTGCTCCGTTGGACGGCACCGTCCTGAAAACCGTGGAACTGCCCCGGTACCCCCGCCACTGGAGGTGACCGGGCCGGGGCGGTGGGTGGCCGGTTTCGGCCAAGCGGCGGGGATTCGGTTCCTCGTGTGTTCACCCGGACGCGGCTTGAAAACGGCGCTCCCGCCGCCCATGCTTGTACGCGATGTCCGCCCACCCTCCGTCAGGCGCGGGAAAGCGAGGTCGATTCGTGCGGGACCGGCTGAGAACATGCGCGGGGACCACCGTCGCATTCGCGGTTGCCTTCTCCGCGTTGGGAGCGCCCGCCTGGGCCGAGCCCGAGCCCGACGTCGCCGACCGGCCCCCCGTCGGCGCGCAGCGCGGTACCGGCCCCGAGCCGGAGCCGAGCGGCGGCGACGCCTCCCCGCCGGTGGCCGACGCCGCCGCGCTGGAGGAGGGGACCCGGGTCGCGCCCGTGGGCGAGCCGCGCAGCCGGGAGTACTTCGCCGTCACCCCCGAGCCGCTTCCCGACAAGGCCGTGCGCCGGGTGCGCGGCCTGGACGGGGTCGAGGCCGTCGAGGTCGTCGACGCGGCGCGGGTGGGCGTCGAGGGCGAGGAGACCTCGGTCATGGGCGTGGAGCCGGGGCGGTTCCGCAACTTCGCCCCGCGCCCCTCCGCCGAGTCCGACGAGATCTGGGAGGGCATCGCCGAGGGGCGCATCGCGCTCTCCGACGACGCGGGCAAGCAGCGCGGGCTGGACGTAGGCAGCGAAGTGGACATCGCCGGCGCCGACGGCGACCGGAGCGCCGAGGTGTGGACCCACGCCACCTCCGGCGTCGCGGGCATCGACGCCCTCGTCTCCCGCGACCTCGCCTCCGATCTCGGCTTCCCCGAAGGGAACGGGGTCATCGTTTCGGCCCCCGACGCCGACCTGTGGGAGCTCAAGGACCGCCTGGAGGAGGTCTTGGGCGAGGAGGCCTCGCTGCAGCTCCTCTCCGAGGACCCCGAGCCGCGGCCGTCCGGGGCGCGCGGCGAGGAGGTCCCCGGGGCCACCCTGGAGCGCGTCATCGCCAACGCCGAGGGCATGGTCGGCGTGCCCTACGTCTGGGGCGGCGAGTCCCTGGCCGAGGGCGGGTTCGACTGCTCCGGGCTGCTCCAGTGGGCCTTCGCCGAGGAGGGCATCGCCATTCCCCGCGTCACCCACGACCAGTGGTACGCCGGCGAGCACGTCGAGTGGGAGGACGCCCGCCGCGGCGACCTGATCTTCTGGCGCTCCGACCCCACGGCCCCCGACTACATCTCGCACGTGGCGATCTACCTGGGCGACGGCAGGATGCTGGAGGCCCCCCGGACCGGCCTGGACGTGCGCGTGACCGACGTGCGCATGGCCGACATGGCGGGCGTCGTCCGGGTGCACGTGGACTGAGGCCCGGGTCCTGGGAACGCGAAGGGGCGGTGCCGCGCCGGCACCGCCCCTTCTCATCTCCTGGCGCCGAGGCCAGCCGGGAGGGGAGGGCTGGACTCTGCAGGAGGGGAAGCAGGGCGCGTCACTGAGGGAGGGGGAGTCAGCGATACCGGCCCTGCGCGTGGCTTATTCGGCTATCGAACACACGGCTTCTCACCAAGCGGCGTTCGCTACTCGGTCAAGGTAAGCAGCGTAGGGGCGTTTTGGCAAGAGCCGTAACGACCTCCGCAACACCGTCATGCCACCGAAAGTAGCGGAAACCCGCGGTGCGCGCAGTAAAACGCCCGACAAGGCGGGGCAATCGCGGCGCCATGCCCCGGGCCCAGGGACAGAGGTGCACCGCGGGTTATCTTGGGTGGGGCGCGTCACATCCGATCCAAGGGTGCGGCGGGCGGCAGCCGCGGAGTTCGACCCCGGAGGGCGGACGCATGAGCAGCCGTGACCGGAGCCAGGAGCGGGGACGGGAGGGTGCGGGGCCGCAGCGGCCGCCGCGCGTGATCGTGGTCGGAGCCGGGCCCGTCGGGCTCACGGCCGCCCTGGCGCTGGCCCGCGCGCGCGTCCCGTGCACGGTCCTGGAGGCCCAGGACGAGCGCGGCGCAGCCTACTTCCGCTCCACGGGCTCCAAGGCGATCTGCTTCCAGCGCGATGTGCTCGACGTGTTCGAGCGCTTGGGGGCGGGCGCCCGCATCGTCGCCGAAGGCACCACATGGACCACCGCGCGCACCTACTACCGGGGCCGGGAGGTCCGCACCGTCACCTTCCCCTCGGGAGCCGGGGCCGGCGAAGGTCTCCTGCCGCCGTGGATCAACATCTCCCAGGCGCGCGTCGAGGAGGAGCTGCTGGCGGCGGTCGCCGCCGAACCGGGCATCGACCTGCGTTTCGGCCACCGCGTGGTGGGCCTGACCCAGGAGGGGGACGGCGGGGGCGGGGCGGACGGGGTGCGGGTCGAGGCCCTGGCCCCTGACGGGACCGCGGCGCTGCACGCCGACTACGTCGTCGGCGCCGACGGTCCGCGCAGCGCGGTGCGCGAGCTGCTGGGCGTGGGGTTCCCCGGGGAGTCGTTCGGCGACCGCTTCCTGATCTGCGACATCCGCGCCGACCTGCCCTTCCCCAACGAGCGGCGGTTCCACTTCGACCCCGAGTGGAACCCCGGGCGCCAGGTGCTCGTGCACCAGTGCCCCGACTCGACCTGGCGCATCGACTGGCAGGTGCCCGACGGGTTCGACCTGGAGGCCGAGCGCCGCGCCGGGGCGCTGGACGCGCGCATCCGCAGGATCGTCGGCGACGGCGACTACACGCTGGTGTGGTCGTCGGTGTACCGCTTCCACGAGCGCTGCGCCGAGCGCCTTCGGGTGGGCCGCGTCCTGCTCGCCGGAGACGCCGCGCACCTGTACGCCCCCTTCGGCGCGCGCGGACTGAACAGCGGGGTCCAGGACGCCGAGAACCTCGCCTGGAAGATCGCCTGCGCGCTCCGGGCGCCCGGCCCCGCCGCCGCGGACGCCCTGATGGAGACCTACCACGCCGAGCGCTGGGCGGCCGCGCAGGAGAACCTGCGCGTCACCGGGGACACCATGCGGTTCCTGGTCCCGCACACCGACGAGGACCGGCGCCGCCGCCGAGACGTGCTGGAGCGCGCACTGGAGGATCCCGAAGCCGGAGACCGGATCGACTCGGGCAGGCTCGCCGAGCCCTTCCGCTACGCGGACTCCCCGCTGACCACGCCCGCCGGGCCCGTGCCGCCCCAGGCCCGGCCGGAGGCGCCCGTGCCCGGCGACATCTGCCCCGACGCCCTGTGCACGCCCGCTGCGGGAGGCGCGCGGGAGCGGGTGCGCCTGCGGGCCCTGCTGGGCCCCGGATTCACCGTGCTCGCCGGGCGGGAGGCCGATGCGGCCGCCGCGGCCCGTGCCTGCCGGGGGCTCCCGGCGGACGTGGCGCCCGTGGCCCTGGAGCGGATCGACGTCTCAGGCACGGCGGCCGACGCGCTCGGACACCCGCCGGGAACCCTGTTCGCCGTGCGTCCCGACGCCCATCTGTGCGCCGTGCTGCCGCCGGGCGGCCCGCCCGAGCGCGTGCGGGCCGCGATCGAGCGCGCCTGCGGCGCGCGAACACCGGCCGTGCGGGGTAGGTGAACGTCAGGGAGGCGCGTACAGGCGTCTCGACGGCGGCGCCCCGGGACAGGAGGCAGAGGCGACGTAGGGCACAGGAGCCATGGAGGCTCCAGGGGGCGACGGGCCCCGGAAAGGACGGCGACATGCCCTTCTACCGAGCTGTCGGAGAGTTTCCCCGCAAGCGCCACACGGTCTTCCGGCGGCCGGACGGGTTCACGCACGGCCCCCGGCCGGGTGCGGTCGAGGAGGTGCTCGGGGCACGGGCCACCACCGGGACCCCCGTCATGGTGGACACCTTCCGGCCGCTGGAGACCGGGCCGGCCGGACGGGCCTCGGAGGGCCCCGCCTGCGCCTGGAGCCGGGCCCGCTGATGCCGGGCGTCGACCGCGCGGCCCCGCCCGGGCAGATCCTGCTGCACGGGCTGGTCGACGACGCCGGCCTGTTTCCGCCGTCGCCGCTCTCGCTCTTCCAGGCGATGCAGCGCAACAGGACCGACCGCATCCTGGCCCATCCGCTGCTCAGTCGGCGCCTGCTGTGCCCGGCCCCGCTCCTGCCCGAACTGGCCCGTCGGGTGCGCGAGGGCGGCGCGGCCGCGGCCCTGGAGGGAGCGGTCCAGGGCGAGGTCGACCGGGAGCTGGCGGAGGGTGTTCCGGTCCCGCGAGCCCCGGTCGGGGCGGGCCTTGGCGGAACGGAGCCGCAGGGGCCCACGTCGGGCCCGACAGAAGAGCGTTCGGACCCCTGGGACCCGTTGGACGTGGGCGTGGTGCTGGACGGCGACGGCCGCGGGGCGCTCGCCCATGACGCCGGGGCGCCGGGGCTGAGGGTGACCCACTTCGAGACGTGGGCGCTGCCGGAGGACGTGCGCCGGGCGGCCCTGATGGCCCGGGTCGGCGGGGTCTCCCGGATCAGGACGGTGTTCTTCGAGGTGCCGAGGGGCCACCGGCGCCTGGAGGCGATCGGGGCGCTGAGCGGGGCGCGTCCGCTCGGGGTGCGCATCCGCTGCCACGGCTCGCGCGGGTGCCCGCCGCCCGGCGTCACCGAGCTGGCCGACGTCATCGGCGAGTGCGCGTTCTGGGACGTGCCGTTCCGCCTGGCGGCGGGCCAGCACCGGGCGGTGTCGGCGCCGCCGGTCGGCGGCCGCCCCGCACGGCACGGGTACCTGAACGTGCTGCTGGCCACGGCGGCGGCCGTCGAGGGGGCGGGCGCGGGGGAGGTGCGCGAGGCGCTGCGCACCTGCGACGAGGAACTGGTCGCGGCCCGGTTCGCCGCGGTGGGGTGGAGGACCGCGGTGCGCACCCGCCGGGTGTTCGCCGGTCTCGGCGCCCGGAGCACCGGGGAGCCGCCGCACGATGCCGAGCGCTTGGGTCTGCTGGCGATGGCCGGGAAGGGGGCCGCGTGACGGAACGGGTGCGGAGTGTGCGGACGACATGGGTCTCCGGCGCCGACGAGGCCGGGTACGGGGCGGACAACCTCCCCTACGGGGTGTTCCGCGAACGCGGCGGCGGGCCCGCCAGGGTCGGGGCCAGGATCGGCGGCATGGTGGCCGATCTGGCGCCGCTCCTGGGGATGGCCGAGTTCGCTCGGCCGTCCCTGGCGCCGTTCATGGCGATGGGGCCGATCGCGTGGCGGGCGGTACGCGCCCGCGTGTCCGGGATGCTGACCGACGAGGGGGCGCGTCCCCAGGTGGAGCCGCACCTGATCCCCCTGGAGAGTGTGGAGATGACCGCGCCCGTCGCCCCGCGCGCGCACACCGGCTATCTGTGCTCGCTGGAGTACGCGCGCAACGCGGCGCGGATCCTCGCTCCCGGAGAGCGGCTGCTTCCGGGCATGTGGGGGGACCGCCCCCTCGGAGGCGGGAGCCGTCCGGCGTCGGTGGCCGAGCCCGGCGGGACGGTCCCGAGGCCGAGGGGGCGCAGGGCAGCCCGGGGCGGAGGGAACGGTGTCGTCTCAGGGCCCGACGGGCTCGGCGGCTTTGACGGCGCGGCCGACGGGCACGAGGGCGACGGCGGCGACGGGCCGAGCCTGCGCCTGGACGTGGGGGCCGAGCTGGCGTTCGTGGTGGGGGTGCCGAACACGCCGGGGAGCCCGCTGCCGGTGGGGGAGTTCGCCGAGCACGTGTTCGGGGCGGTCCTGATCGCCGGTTGGTCGGCGCGCGACCTGCCTTCGGAGGACGGCGGGCCGGAACCGCTGCCGGGCCGGGCGGTGGCCACATCGGTGGCGCCGTGGGTGGTGCAGCTGGACGCCCTGGGCGCGGCGCGCGTGCCGGCCCGGGACCGCCGGTCCCCGCTGCCCCACCTGCGCAGCGTCGCGGACTGGGCGCTGGAGGTCGCCTTCGCCCTGCGGGTGAACGGACAGACGGTCGCCCGGCCGCGGCTGAGCCGGGCGTACTGGACCCCGGACCAGATGGTGGCGCAGCTGACGGCCGACGGGACGGCGCTGAGCACCGGCGACCTGGTGTCGACCGGGACGGTGTCGGGGGCCGGCGGCGCACGGGCGGATCAGGGGGAGCGGGAGGAGCGCGGAAGCCTGCTGGAACTGGGCGGGGGAGGCGAGCACCCGGTGGTGCTGCCGGACGGAAGCGAACGGGCGTTCCTGGAGGACGGGGACCGGGTGGAGGTGACCGCGACCGCCCCGGGCCTGGGAGGAGGCTTCATCAGCCTGGGCGAGGCCGAGGGGACCGTCGTCCCGGCGGCGGAGGCTTGAGGGGCGGCGTCGCGGGCCGTGCCGGGCCCGGACGGCGCGGGCGGTGAAGACGGGCCTTCGGCGTTCCCGTCGCCCGGCGTCCGCCTCCGTTCCGTGAGCAAGGCCGGTGGGAGGTCCCGCACTGCGCTGCATCGGCCTGGGCCGCGGATGCCGCCGGGGCCGATCGCATGACCGTCGGCCGCCCCACGGAGACCGACGCGAACCTCAGGAGCGCGTCTCGGTCGTTCGGCGCGCGCCCCGGGGGCCGGCGGAGTCGGTGGGCGAGACACGGTGACGGCACGGACAGGGCGCCGCCGTGGTTCCACGGCGGCGCCCCCCGGTGCCGGCCGGTCGTGCGTGCGGCTGCGCGCACCACCCGGTCAGTCGTTCGTGCGCTGTGCGGGCAGGGTCCACGGGGCCTCGCGCCACACGCCGTCGTAGCGCGCCGCCTCGCCCTCGGAGCCCTTCTCAGCGCCGTCCTCGTACCACCACTCGTCGGCCTTCAGCCGCTCGATGCAGGCGTCGACCGCCGTCCTGCGGTCGGCGAGGCCGGCCTCGCCCCAGAACTCGGTGAACTTCCCGGCGTCCTTCGCGGTCTCCCGCAGCTCCTCGGTCAGCTCACCGCCGGTGATCTCCTCGGCCAGGCAGACCCGCACGTCCTGCGCGGTCGCCCCCTCGGGCAGGCGGATCCCCACGGTCTCGCCGTCGGTCGCGGCCTCGGCCTCGTCCGCCTGGGGCTCGGTGCCGTCGGTCTCGGTGTCACCGGTCCCGGCGCCGGCCGCCTCCTCATCCGTGGCCTCGGCTCCGTCGGCTCCGTCGGCCTCGGAGGTGTCGCTCTCGGCGCCCTCGCCATCGGCGCCCTCGGTGTCCTCGGTGCCCTGGTCGGAGGCGGGCTCCTGGCCGTCCGCGCCGTCAGCGCCGTCGGTGGCGTCGTCCGCGGCCTCCTCGGAGTCGGCAGGGTTCTCGGCGCCCCCCTCGGCGGCCCCGCCCTCCGGTGCGGCCTCCGCGCTCTCCTCGGCCTCTCCAGCGCCCTCGGCGGAGTCCTCCTCGGGTGCTTCGGCGGCGGGCTCCTCCTCCGGGGCCTCGGCGTCGGCCCCGCCCGGCTCCTCGGCGGGCTCCTCGGCGGCGGGCTCCCCCTGCGCGGGCCCCTCGTCGGCCGCGTCCTCCGCTGCAGGCTCCTCCTCTGCGGCGGACTCCTCCTCGGATTCCTCCGCCGCCTCCTCCTCGGGCGTGTCCGCCGCTTCCGAGGCCTCCGGTTCCCCGGCCGCCTGCGGGCGGACCGAGGAGGCGAACTTCGCCAGCTCCTCGGCCTCCCACTTCTCCGGCTGGAGGTAGACGCCGACCGCGACGCCCTTCTCCTGGAGGAAGAAGTAGTCGCCGGTGGACTCGGAGACGTAGGCCTCCCGCTCCCCGTCCTCGGCCTTCTCCAGCGAGGCGTCCTCGAGGTGGTCGTAGCGCTTGTCGCGCACGACCTCCAGCGAGGTCAGGTCGGAGGATCTGAGGACGGCGACCTTGCCGTAGGTGGCCTCCGGCCCCTGCACCCACGAGATGTGCGAGCTCCGGTCGCCCTTGTTGCCCGTCGCCGACTTGGCGCTGATCCCGTAGCGCTCCAGCTCCGGAGGCAGGTACCCGATCTCGAAGCCGTCGATGGCGTAGGTCGAGGCCCGCTGCTGGATCACCGGCCAGGGAAGGTCCGTGTCGTCGGCGGCGGCCGACACGCCGCCGAACAGCCCGAAGCCGGCCAAGGAGACGGTGGTCGCCCCTGCCAGGGCTATCCACCGCTTATGGGGCTTGCGCATGTTTCGACCTCTCGTTTGACTACCTTGCGTGCTAGGGATGACACCATGCGTGGTGCAAACTGTCATCACCAACAAAAGTCGCACACGAAGTAGCGAATCGGTCACAAGGAGTGCATCGTGTCGAGATTTCGCCTCGCCGCGCGCGGGGGAGTTCCCGGGGGCGGCACGGGCGCCTCGCCTCGGCGACACCCGGCGGTAACCGTCTGAGTCGAGCCTTGAACGGTCGGTGAGAACCGCTCGCGATGTGAAGGAGTGTCATGATCCGACGGCTCGGGTTCACCGCGGCCGCCCTGGCGTTCGTCCTGGTGGGCGGGGGAACAGCCGTGGCAGCTGAGGACACCGGTCTCCGCTACTCACCGCTCGGCCCCGGCGACGGCCCCGCGGCGCTGTCGGTCCTCGACGTCGCCCATCGGGGCGCCTCGGGGTACGCGCCCGAGAACACCCTCGCCGCCATCGACGCCGCCAAGGCGCGCGGCGCCACGACCGTCGAGATCGACGTCCAGCGCACCAGAGACGGTGAGCTGGTCGTCGTGCACGACACGACCCTGGAGCGCACCACGGACGCGGAAGAGGTGTTCCCCGGCCGCGACTCCTACGACGTCGGTGCGTTCACCCTCGAGGAGATCCGCCGCCTGGACGCCGGCTCCTGGTTCGACCCCGCGTTCGAGGGGGAGAAGGTGCCCACCTTCCAGGAGGCGCTGGACCGGCTCCGCAAGCACGGCCTCAACCTGCTCCTGGAGATCAAGGCCCCGGTCCTCTACCCGGGCATCGAGGCCGACATCTCCGAGACCCTGGCCCGCAACCCCGTCTGGCTCGCACCGGTGGGCAAGCGCGGCAAGCACCGCCTGGTCGTGCAGAGCTTCGACTGGGCGTCGGTGAAGCGCTCGCACGACCTGCTCCCGGTCGTCCCGCACGGGCTGCTCGGCCACGTCCCCGAAGGGGAGATCGCCGAGTACGCGGAATGGGCCGACCAGATCAACCCGAACCACAAGACCCTTACCGCCGACTACGTGGAGGCGGTGCACGACGAGGGGATGGCCGTGGTCACCTACACGGTCAATGACGCCGATGCGATGCGCACGGCGCTGGACAAGGACGTCGACGGACTGATCACCGACTACCCCGACATCGCCCGCCAGGTGATCCGGGAGCACGAGCGCTCCGAGGCCCTGGCCTGACGAGGGATCCGGCCCGACGGCCGGGCGTTGCGGCCTGCCCTCTCAGGGGGCAGGCCGCAACGTGTATCAGGCCCGTCCTTCGACGCCCGGGCGCTGCTGCCACGGGTGCGGGCCGTCCAGGGGGCGGTACTCCACGCCGATGGCGTCCAGGCGCTCCAGGTGGCCCTTGAGGCGGGGAAGGAACTCGTCGAAGGAGCGCGCGTGCGAGGACCAGGCGACCTCGGCGAAGGCCGACAGGCGCGGGAAGGCCATGTAGTCCACGGTCCTCGGCGAGTCCATGTGTTCGGTCCAGATGTTGACCTGGGCGCCCAGGACCCGGTCCGCCCCTTCCGCTTCGAGCTCGGGCGGGACCGGCTCGGCGCTGTAGACGTCGGAGAGCCGCAGCAGGGTGCCCACCGGGATCGGCTCCTCCTGCGACTCCGACTGGCGGTAGTCGAGGTAGGAGGTCGCCGTGGGGCACATGATCACGTCGTGGCCCGCGTGCGCGGCGGCGATGCCGCCCTTCGTCCCGCGCCAGGACAGGACCGTCGCCCCCTCGGCCAGACCGCCCTCCAGGATCTCGTCCCAGCCGAGCAGGCGCCTGCCCTTGGCGGCGAAGTAGGCGTCGAACTGGCGGATGAACCAGCTCTGCAGCCCCTCCTCGTCCTGGAGCCCTTCTTCGGCGATGCGCGCCTGCGCGGAAGCGCTCGCGCGCCACTGCCCCTTGGGGCACTCGTCCCCGCCCACACAGATGTACGGACCGGGGAAGAGCTCCATCACCTCGTCGAACACGTTGCGGTAGAACTCGATCGTCGCATCCGAGGTGTTGAGGACGGTCTCGATGATCCCCCACTCCCGGCCGACCTCCACCGGCCCGCCCTCGCCCAGTTCGGGGTAGGCGGCGATCGCGGCCTGGGAGTGCCCGGGCACGTCCACCTCGGGCACCACGGTGATGTGGCGCTCGGCGGCGTAGGCGACGATCTCCCGGATGTCGTCCTGGGTGTAGAAGCCGCCGTGCGGACGGCCGTCGAACGTCTTCGGGCCGCCCGCGCCCACCTGGCTCTCCCGGCGCCAGGCGCCCGTCTCCGTCAGCCGCGGATAGCGCCGGATCTCCAGGCGCCACCCCTGGTCGTCGGTCAGGTGCAGGTGCAGCACGTTCAGCTTGTGCAGGGCCATCAGGTCGATGAAGCGCAGCACGCCGTGCTTGGGCATGAAGTGCCGCGCGACGTCGAGCATGCAGCCGCGCCAGCCGAACCGGGGCCGGTCGGTGATGCGCACGTCCGGGAGCCGCCAGACCCGGTTCCCCAGGGCCGACCGGCGGTAGGCGGCGGCGGGCAGCAGCTGCCGCAGGGTCTGCGCGCCGTAGAACACCCCTGCCGGGTCGTGGCCCACCACCACGGCCCCTTCGTCGTCGACGATGAGGCGGTAGCCCTCGGGGCCGAGTCCGGCGCCCGGGTCGACGGTCAGGCGCAGCCGGGCGTCCTCGCCCCGGCCGGGCGGGAGCGGGAGCCCGGTCGCGGCGCCCAGCTCCGCGCGGAGCCAGCGCTCGGTGCCGGCGGCCTCGGGGTCGGCGTCGATCCGGGTGGCGGCGTCGAGCTCCAGGCCGTCGGCACCGCGGCCCGCAGCGCCGCCGGGCAGCGTCTCGGCGGGGAGGGGGACCAGGGGGAGTGCAGGCACGTGGGCTCCTCATCGGTCTAGACCAGTGACGGGGGCCATCGTGCCACGCGGCGGCCCGTCGCGCACGGGTGCCCGTCCCCGCCCGGCCGGACCGGAACGGCGGGGTGCGTCGGTCCGGCGACGGCGGCTGCGGGAAGGTGCCCGGGGCGGGACCGCCGTATGCGCGCGCGCCGCTCCGCGGAGGAGCACCGGTGCGGAGGGCAGGAGTGGGCCCTCCCGCGCGAGCGTCTCCCGGGAAAGGCCGAAGGCGCCGCCGGTGCCCTGTGCATTCGGTTTTCCTTCTGCTTCCGGTTTCCCGAGCCTATTGGATCCGGCCTCGTGGGAAACGGAGACGAGGGGCCCGGTCGGATGCGGACCGGCTCCGGGGGCGGCCGTCGCCGCGAGGTCGAATTGCACTTCCAGGGTCTGCTCCCAGGGGGTCCCACCGCCCCAAGGTCCGCAAGGTACTCCCTCGCGGAAATTCGATGTGTGGGCCCCGGCGAACGCCGCCGGCACACGGAAACCGGATTCGAAAAAGGAGAAGGGCGTCCACGAGCCGGGTGACGGCGGTGGAAACCGGGCCCTGCCCATGGGCCGCCGGTGCCCCACCGACGCGCCGTCGGATCACGCTACCGGACGCCCTTCCCGCCCGACCCGTCCGGATCGGGACCATGCGTCCTTGTACTGGCCGGATGAGGACGGACCCGGTGAGGCGCCGGAGCACCGCAGGCCGCGTCCGGCGGTACCGGCGCCACCCGTGTCCTCACGCACGGTCACCGTCCTTGACCTGTTCCAACCGCAGCCAGGTCTCGTGCAGCTCCACCCCGGGCAGCACCCGGAGCCGCTCGTGCACCTCGCGCACGGCCTCCGGGTCCTCCGCGGCGACCGCCCCGACCAGGTCGCTGCGGCCCAGGCAGCGGGTCAGGAACCGGGTCTCGTCCCAGGAGGCGATGGCCGCGGCGGCGTTCTCCGCGCCCGGTCCCAGGGTCAGTGCGAACCCTCCGTGGCAGCCCTGCCCCGCGGTGGCCGGGTCCAGCAGGCCCGTCACGCGCAGTGCACGCCCTTCCAGCAGCCGCATCACCCGGCTGCGCACGGCCCCCGGAGAGAGCCCCACGTAGCCGGCCAGCTCGGCGAAGGAGAGCCGGCCGTCCTTCTCCAGCAGGGCCAGCAACCGGTGGTCGACCTGGTCGGGGGAGGCCGTCGGGGGCGGGGCCGAGGCCAGGTAGGGGTCCTTGAGCACGTGGGTGAAGACCGCGGTGTCGATGCCGGACACGCCCGGGATCCGGCGCACCCGGTCCACCGCGGCGGTCAGCGGCCCCAGGTCGCGCCCGACGACCTCGGCGAGCAGCGGCGTCCGGCCGGCGGCCAGCTCCGCGCGGCGGCACTCGGGCAGCGCCGCGACCTGGGCGGCGACCGCCGCGGCGGTGGTGCCCCGGACCGAGACCGCCAGCTGGGCGCGGGCGGTCGTCCCGCGGACGGCAGGGTGCACGATGCCGACGATGCGCAGCCGCCCCGACTCCTGCATCCGCCGCACCCGCAGCCGGGTGGCGGCCCGGGAGAGGCCTACGCGCCCCGCGAGCGTCTCGAACGGCAGGCGGCCGTCCACGCCCAGCTCGCGAACGATCGCCGAATCGGTCTCGTCCAGTTCCATGCCGCCCATGGGCGCTCACCTATCCAGTGGGGGAATTTCCCCCTAATTCTGCACATTGAGCGGCCGGTACGCGGCACGGGCGGGCGGGCCCCGACTTGACAGACCGCCGATCCCCGCCCTCACTTCCCCGGAGCACCCGGCGGCCGGCGCGGCATGAACGTGTGCGAACGTGTGCGAACGGATGAGTCCGGTGCGCCCCGGGCACCGACTTTTGACTATCTGTTTCCCCTATATCTACGCCTGTTGAGGGACGCGAAGGACAGGCGGGTTATCTAGGTTCGAGGGGAGAGGGCGGTCCGGGGTCCTTCGGGAACCGGGAGCCGTCCGCCGAACCGCATTGTCCGATCCGCGAGACCGGGGGAGCCGTGCGAGGAACCGGTGGAGGCCGCGGAGGGTGCGCCGACGGGCGCGGGCCCCCGCGGGACGTACGGGCGGCGCCCGCGGCGCGCCTGCCGGGGTGGGGTGGACCGCTCCACCGGAGGTGGGGCGAGCACCACCCCGAACAGGGTGGTGGCGTTATGGCCCCGAGCGGGGGATCATCCGTAGCGTCTCCCCTGATGGATCGAGTAGGCCGCACGGCGGCCCGACGGAGGGGGGACACCGTGGCGCCTTCGGAGCCGGAGTGTGCTCACCCGGCCGCGGCCGGCCGGACCCCGCACGGACGGACCGGACGGACCGGGCCGTCGGCCGGGACCGGAGCGGGCGCGTGCGGCCCGGGAGACGACCTGGTCGGGCGGGCGCGCCGCCGGGGGGATGCGAGGCCGCGGTGCTGATCGGATCGGTCGTCATCGCCCTGGCCGGCGCCTTCTGCATGGCGCTGGGGTCGGCGCTGCAGGAGCGCGACGCGGTTCGGGCCCCGGGCAAGAGCGTGGCCCGGTTCGGCCTGCTCGTCCACCTGGCCCAGCGTCCGCGCTGGGTGCTGGGGACGGTCGCGGCCGGCGCCGGCGTCACCCTGCACCTGGTGGCGCTCAGCGGGGCGCCGCTCACCGTCATCCAGCCCATCGGGGTCACCGGCCTGCTGTTCGCGATCGTGCTGTCCATGCTCTTCACCCGGCGGCCGGTGCGCGCCGGGCAGATCGTGGCCGGGTTGGCGGTCACCGCCGGGCTGGCGGGGGTGCTCACGCTCTTCCCGCACACCGCCCGGACCCCGCAGATGACCACGGTGACCGCCCTGCTGCTGGCCGGGACCGTGGTCGCGGTCGGGATCGCGGCCTTCGCGGCCGCCCGGCACCTGCGCGCGGGGGCGCGCGGCGTGCTGCTGGCGGCGGTGGGCGGGGCCGCGCTGGGCACCACCTCGGCGATCGCGCGGGTGATCGCCGCCGGCACCGTGCAGGACCCGTCCGCGCTGATCGGCTGGCTCACGCCGATCGCCCTGGGCGTGGCCCTGTTCGGCGGCCTGATGATGCAGAACGCCTACCGAACCGGCCACTTCGCGGCCGCCTACGCGGTGCTGCTGGTCGCCGACCCCGTGGTCGGCGCCGGGCTGGGCGCGCTGCTGCTGGGCGAGGGGCTGCCGACCACCCCGCTCGCCCAGGCGGGGGCCACCGTCTCCGCCGCCGTCGCCGCGGCCGGCATCGCCGTGCTGGCCAAGGCCAGGAACCAGAACCCGGAGGCCGCGGCCCGCCGCGGCGGACCGGCGCCGGGCGGCCGCCCGGCGCACCCCTCCGGGGACGCCTCGCCGTTGTCCACCTCCGCATCTGCACAGGAGCAGCCTGATGACCGCAATGAAGGAGAGAACCCCGGGGAACGCCGGCCAGGGCAGCCGACCGAGCGGGGGGCCTGAGCGGCTCCGCGTCCTGATCGCGGCCGACACCTACCCGCCGGACGTCAACGGGGCGGCCTACTTCACCTACCGGCTGGCCACCGGGCTGGCCGGACGCGGCCACGACGTGCACGTGGTGTGCGCCTCGGCGACGGGGCGCCCGGGCATCGAGTACGAGGACGGCGTGGTGCTGCACCGGCTGCGCTCGGCCTCGGTGGTCGTGCACCCGACGATGCGCACCGCCGTGCCGCTGGGCGTCGGCGGGCACGTGGCACGGATCGTCGAGCGCCTGGCCCCGCACGTGGTGCACGCCCAGAGCCACTTCACGGTGAGCAGGGCGGCGGTCCGGCGGGCGCGCCTGTCGGGGGCGCCGGTCGTGCTCACCAACCACTTCATGCCGGACAACCTGTTCGCCCACGCGCACGTCCCCGCGGCCCTGCAGGGGGCGGCGGGAGCGCTGGCCTGGCGCGACATGGTCCGGGTGGCCTACGACGCCGACCATGTGACCACCCCGACCCGGCGCGCGGCCGACCTGTTGGCGGCCAAGGGGTTCAGCCGCCCGGTGGAGCCCGTCTCGTGCGGCATCGACCTGGAGCGGTTCCGCCCCCGGCCCGCAGAGCGCGCGGAGGTGCGCAAGCGCTTCGGCCTTGAGGACCGGGACACCATGGTGTTCGTCGGGCGCCTGGACGAGGAGAAGCGCATCGACGACCTGATCCGCGCCCTCGCGGCGCTGAAGGACCGGCGCGACCTCCAGCTGGCCCTGGCCGGGACCGGCCAGCGCCAGGCGGAGCTGGCCCGGTTGGCCGACGAGCTGGGGGTGGCCGACCGGGTGCGGTTCCTGGGGTTCGTGTCCGACGAGGAGCTGCCGCTGGTGTACGTGGCCGGGGACGTGTTCGCCATCGGGAGCGTGGCCGAGCTGCAGAGCATCGCGACCCTGGAGGCGATGGCGACGGGGCTGCCGGTGGTGGCCGCGGACGCGCTCGCCCTGCCGCACCTGGTGGACCAGGGCGGGAACGGCTTCCTCTATCCGCCCGGGGACAGCGACGCGCTGGCCGAGCGGCTGGGGGAGGTCCTGGCCTCGGACCGGCGCCAGGCGATGGGGGAGGCGTCGCGGGCGCTGGCCCTGACGCACGACCACGAGCGCTCGCTGGACCGCTTCGAGGAGATCTACCGGTCGGTGCGGCCGCGGCGGCCCGGCGCCCCCGTGGCGGACCGGGCCCTGCGCGCGGTCGCGGGGACGGGGGAGCGGCGGCGCTCTCCGGCCGCGGCGTGATGACTTTCCGTGGTTTTTGCGTCACATCCTGATGTGAAGTCCGGTTCGGCGGATACATCCAGAGTGTGTGGTTCGTTGGATCCGGTCGGACGGGGGCGGCGCACGCCGAGGGCGTGGCCGCCCGGCTCCGTAAGGCCGAATACGACGAGCAGGCCTGCCAGGAGGTCCTGGCCGACTACGACCGGGACCACCGCGACCTGGAGGAGCGGGTCGAGCGCCTGGAGGCCGAGCTGGCCGAGGCGCGCCGGCAGAAGCTGGAGGCGTTCGCGCGGTGGTGGAACTGCCGCGAGGACCGCGACCGGGCACGGCACGTGGCGCGCCGGCTGCGCCGCCGCCTGGAGCGCCTCCGCCGCCGCAACGGCTCCGTGCCGGGAGGCGCTCAGGAGGGCCCGGACGCCGGCACCGTCCCGTGGAACGGCTCCGGCTCCGAGAGCGGCGTGAACGGCCGCGCAGGAAACGGCCGCGCAGCGAACGGCTACGAGGGGAACGGCTACGAGGGGAACGGTCACCTGGCGCACGGCCACCCGGGAAACGGACACGCGGATCAGGGCCGGGCGGACGACGGTCGCGGCAGCCCGGATTCGGGGGCGATCCCGTCCCAGCGCGAGGCCGGGGCCTCTGGAGAGACCGATGAGGAGCGCCGGACCCGATCCGGCTGGAAGCGCGTCAACGGCGGGCGGAGAAGGCCTCGCGAATAGCGGGCGTCCGGGGCGGATCTGCAATTCCTCATGGGCGACTCCGGGGCCGGGGCCCATGGCCGCGTCCGCTGGATCGGTACGGCTTTCCGAGGCGGCACTGCCATCTGCTCCGGGGGCGGGTCCCTTGGAGCGAGTGAGACCGCAGCCGGAAACGGGGCCGGGGGTACGGGGCGCGGCCCTTAGGGCGGTCGGTGCCGGTCATTTCGGCCGACCGGCGTCCCGCTCGTCGGGGGACGGCCCAAGGCCGCCCACCGAGGTTGCACTGCTCCAGTTCCGGTGGACGCCATCGTCATGTCGGTTGGACGCGGCGTGGATTCTCCCCGTTAGGTTTTTCGTGGCCCTCCAACAGGGCCGCCGGCCTCCGGGGCGGGCATGACTGAGTCCCCTCTCGAGGACATGACCTGGGGGTGTCACCGGGCCTGAGAGGTGCCGTCACAGACGCTGATGAGAGGCCCGACCCTCCCGGCCAGGGCGGTACGGCCGCCACTGCCCTGGACGGGCCCGCTTTCGGAGCCCTTCCCCGGCCCCGCCCCTCGGCGGGCGGTCCCTCGGCACGCCGTCGGCGGTGGGCGGGGTGCCGTCACACCGGGGCCGTGTCCGAGTGCTGTCATTCCCGTCCGACCGGGTCAGCGCCGTCGTCACGGCTCTGTGCGGGGCCCGGGCCGCCTTCGGACGCCCGACCGACGGCGGACGCGGCCGTGGTGAAGCCGGGTGGGACGTCACCGCCGCCCCTCAGGTCCTTCAGTCCCCTGTCCCCGGGATGCGGTCGAGGGCCTCGTTCAAGTCGCGTTGGACGTCTAGCGCGGCCTTCTTCAAGGCCCGGAGCGTCACCCCGATCGCCGGGCGCCGCAGGCTCGCCGCGCGGACGGCCATGTAGACGTCCCTCGACGGCGCGTGCGCGGGGAGCCTGCGGAACGCCAGACCGGCCGTTCCCGAGCTCAGGGCCATGGCGGGGACGGCCGCGATCCCGATGCCCCGGGACACGAGGCTGAGGATCGTGCCCAGCCCCTCGAACTCCCACGCCGCCTGCGGGGCCCCGCCCAGGTCCGCGAGCAGGGTGTCGGTCCCGTAGCGCGACGGCTCGCCCTGCGGGGCGGCGATCCAGGCCTCGTCCAGCAGCCGGTCCAGCTCCACGGGCACCGCCGGGTCGGCCAGCCGGTGCCCTTCCGGGACCGCCAGCACCATCGGGTCGCGCAGCAGGTGCTCGTGCCGGAGCCTGCCCGCGCCGGTGTCGGGGCGGCGCCCCCGCCAGTCGTCGACCAGCGCGACGTCGGCCTCCGCGGCGCTCACCTGCCGCACCCCGGCCCCCTCGGTGGTCTGGCGCAGCACCAGCTGCATGCCGGTGTGCCGGCGCAGGCTCTGCGCCAGGCGCGGCGCGAACGCCACCGCCGCGGTCGGGAAGGCCGCCACCGTCACCCGGCCGGTCACCTGCCCGCGCCGCTCGTCCAGGACCGCCTCGGCCGCCTCCACCAGCGCCAGGATCTGCTCGGCCTGGTCGGCCAGGAGCCTGCCGGTCTCGGTCAGCTCCGCACTGCGGGCGGTGCGGTCCAGCAACTGGGCCCCGGCCTCCCGCTCCAAGGCCGACAATTGCTGCGAAACGGCGGAGGCCGTATATCCCAGCGCCGCGGCCGTCGCCGAGATCGTCCCCTTATCGGCGAATTCCTTCAGCAGCTGGAGCCGTCGCAGATCGAGCATAAGACCATCTTACGCTCACCATCGAAAAGAGTCGCTTGTGCTGATGGGTAGAAGTGGGCAGGCTGAAGTCGCGAGGCCGTGGGCCCCACCGGCCCCAGGCCTCCCACCAGCCGCCGGACGTATGCGGGGTCGATTTCTCCATGTCTGTTGCCGTGTCCGCCACGCTCGCCGTGAACGAAGCCCTCGAGGAGAAGCGCCGCCAGGGCGTGGCCGTCCTCCCCCTGGGCTTCGGCGAGGCCGGGCTTCCCGTCCACTCCGCGCTGAGGGACGCGTTGGCCGCGGGGGGAGGGTGCAACTCCTACGGGCCGGTCGCCGGGGAGCGGGGGCTGCGCGAGGCCGCCGCCGGCTACTGGGCCCGCCGCGGCCTGGACACCGACCCCGACATGGTCGTCGCCGGCCCCGGCAGCAAGCCGCTGCTGTACGCGCTGCTGCTGAGCATCGGCGGCGACGCAGCGATCGCCGCCCCCAGCTGGGTCAGCTACGCCGCGCAGACCCGCCTGGCCGGGCGGCGCCCGCTGTTCGTTCCCACCGAGCGCGGCCAGGGCGGCGTCCCCCAGCCCGACCTGCTCGCCGAGGCCGTGCGCACCGCCCGCGAGCAGGGCCGCGACGTGCGCGCCGTGATCGCCACCGTCCCCGACAACCCGACCGGCACCGTGGCCGGCGCCGACACGGTCCGGCGCCTGGCCGAGGTCGCCCGCGCCCTGGACCTGGTGGTCATCTCCGACGAGATCTACCGGGACCTGGTCCACGACCCGGCCACCGAGGTGCCCGGCCCCGCCGAGTTCGCCCCGGAGCGGACCGTGGTCACCACGGGCCTGAGCAAGAGCCTGGCCCTGGGCGGCTGGCGACTGGGCGTGGCCCGGCTGCCCGAGGGGCCGCTGGGGGAGCGCCTGCGCGCCGGGCTGCTGGGCGTCGCCAGTGAGATCTGGTCCAGCCCCGCAGGCCCCGTCCAGCGCGCCGGGGCGATGGCCTTCCAGGAGCCCGCAGAGCTGGTCGCCCACGTCGAGCGGAGCCGCCGCCTGCACGGCGCGGTCGCGCGCGCGGTGGCCGAGCGGTTCACCGCCGTGGGCGCGCGCGTGGCCGAACCGCGGGCCGCCTTCTACCTCTACCCCGACTTCGAGGCCCACCGGGAGCGGCTGGCCGCCGACTTCGGCGTGGTCGACGGGCCCGGCCTGAGCCGGATGCTGCTGGAGCGCTACGGCCTGGGCGCGCTGCCGGGCGTGGAGTTCGGCGAGTGCTCAGAGGCCCTGCGCCTGAGGGTGGCCACCAGCCTGCTCTACGGGGACTCCGACGCCGAGCGCTATGCGGCGCTGGCCGTGGACGACCCCACGGGCCTCCCCTGGATCCGCGCGCACCTGGACCGCTTGGAAGAGGTGCTGGCCGAGGCCGTCGAGCCCGTCGCGGCGGCCGCCTGAGGCGGGGCGCACGGAAGGGGCGCCGACGGCACGGCGGCGGGCGGACGCCGAAACGACAACCGAAGCGAACCCGGAAAGCGGGGGCGAGGAGCGGGGCCGGACATCGCGGAAGGGCCGGTCCCGCTCCTCTGCGCGGGCAACCCTAGCGGTAGGCACTCGGCGCCCTTGGGAGTGGGCCCGCCGCACGGCGCCGAGAAGGCCGGTACGGAGCCCCGCCGCGCTTCTAGCGCGCGCTCGGCGGCGGATGGCTCTAGGATCGCGAGCAGTCTTCATCGCACATTCCTCATGAGGAGCACTGATGACGCTCGTGGAGTGGGCGCGCCTGGTGTGCGCAGAACTCGACCTGCCGGAGGAGGTCGGCAAGGACGACGTCGACCGCGTGCTCGACCTCGCCCGGGACGCCGCGCACTCGGTGGCGCGGCCGGCCGCCCCGGTCACCACCTTCCTGCTGGGCATCGCCGTCGGCCGGGGCGCCGACCCGGACGAGGCCGCCCGGGCCCTGAGCCGGCTGGCGCTGGAGCAGGCCGACGGCGGCGCCGGCGCCGCCGGAGGGGCGGAGGCCGGCGGCCAGGACAGCGGATGATCCGTTGATTTCCGCTGGTCACGGGCCCTCCGCAACCGGTGTGTGGAGGGAACGTGACGTGAACGTGACGAATCGGTGTGAACCTGGCGGATTGCGGCGCCTCCTGACCCTGGAGTCCGTGCCCGCCAGGGGATCACCCCCTCGGGGCGTCCGGCGACCTCCGGGCGCACCGTGCCCCCGTCCCCCCGTCCGAGATCGATTGGGAGCCCTCACGTGGAACAGACCGTGAGCCTTTTGGAAGACCTATCGGGAATCATCTGGGGGCCGTGGGTCCTCATCCCCCTGTTGCTGATCACGGGGCTGTTCCTGACGGTCCGCCTGCGACTGCTGCAGTTCCACAAGCTCGTCCACGCCCTCTGGCTGGCCTTCGTGCGCCGCAAGGAGACCGACGGCGAAGGCGACATCTCGCACTACCAGGCGCTCAGCACCGCGCTGGCGGCCACCGTCGGCGTCGGCAACATCGCCGGAGCCGGCCTGGCCATCGGCATCGGCGGCCCCGGCGCGCTGTTCTGGATGTGGATGACCGGCCTGGTCGGCATGGCCACCAAGTACAGCGAGGCCCTGCTGGGCGTGAAGTACCGCCAGCGCGACGCCGTCGGCAAGCAGAGCGGCGGGCCGATGTTCTACCTGAAGAACGGCCTGTCCGGCGGCCTGGGCACCACGCTGGGCTTCCTGTTCGCGCTCTTCGGCGCGATCGCGGCCTTCGGCATCGGCAACGGCACCCAGGCCAACACCGTGGCCCAGCAGGTCTCGGAGAACTGGAACGTGGCCCCGTGGATCACCGGTGCGGTGATGACGGTGCTCATCGGCGTCGTCGTCATCGGCGGCATCAAGAGCATCGGCCGGGTCGCCTCGGCGGTGGTCCCGGTGATGATCCTGCTCTACATCGCCGTCACCCTGGTGGTGCTCATCGTCCACGTGGGCGACCTGCCCGCCGCGCTGGCGCTGATCGTCACCGACGCCTTCACCGGAACCGCGGCCACCGGCGGCTTCGTCGGCTCCACCGTGCTGATCGCGCTGCAGATGGGCGTGGCCCGCGGCATCTTCTCCAACGAGTCCGGTCTGGGCACCGGCGCCATCGCGGCGGCCGCGGCCAAGACCGACCAGCCCGTGCGCCAGGCGATGGTCTCGATGACCCAGACCTTCATCGACACCATCATCGTGGTCACCATGACCTGCCTGGTCATCATCGTCACCGGCGTCTGGGAGCACGGCGACGACGACGGCGCGCAGCTCACCTCGGCGGCGCTGCAGGAGGGGCTGGGCACGCTCTCGCCGGCCCTGGCGCCGATGGCCGGGTACATGCTCGCGATCGCGGTGGTGGTCTTCGCCTTCACCACCATCCTGGGCTGGTCCTACTACGGCGACCGCTGCGTCGACTACCTGGCTGGCCACCGCGTGGTGCCCTTCTACCGGGTGGTCTTCGTCCTGGTGGTCTTCGTCGGCGCCACCGCCCAGCTGGACGTGGTCTGGCTGTTCAGCGACATCGCCAACGGCCTGATGGCGCTGCCCAACCTGGTCGGGCTGCTGCTGCTCTCGCCGGTGGTGGTCGCCGAGACCCGCCGCTACTTCTCCAACCCCGAGTGGAAGAACCCGGACATCCGGGTCCCGGAGAACCGCTAGCGCCCCCGAGCGGTACCGGGGAACGGAAGAAGGGCCCGTCCGCGCAGGCGGACGGGCCCTTCTTCCGTCGGAGGGCGGGCCCGGTCACCACCAGGCGTGGAAGTGGTGGACCGGCCCCTTGCCCGCGCCCACGTCCAGCTCGTCGGCGCGCCGCAGCGCCCCGGTCAGGTAGTCCTTGGCCTCCCGCACCGCCGCCGCGCAGCCGTCCCGCTGCGGGAGCAGGGCGGCGATGGCCGACGACAGGGTGCAGCCGGTGCCGTGGGTGTTGCCGGTCGGCACCCGCGGCGCCGAGAACGCCCATGCCTGGGCCCCCGGCTCCACCAGCAGGTCGGTGCTCTGGGCGGTGTCCAGGTGGCCGCCCTTGATCAGCACCCGGCGGGCGCCCAGCTCCAGCAGGCGGCGGGCCTGGGCCTCCATGGCGGCGGTGTCGGCCGCCTCCGGCTCGCCCAGCAGCTCGGCGGCCTCGGGCAGGTTCGGGGTGATCAGGTCGGCGCGCGGCAGCAGTTCGGTGCGCACGGCCTCGATCGCGTCGGCCGCCAGCAGCCGGTCGCCGCTCTTGGCGACCATGACCGGGTCCAGGACCACGTGCGGGGGCCGGTAGGCGTCCAGCGCCCCGACCACGGCGGCGATCACGTCGGTGTCGCCCAGCATGCCGATCTTGACGGCGTCGGCCCGCACGTCCTGCAGCAGCACGTCGAGCTGGCGGGTGATGAACTCCGGGGGCACCCGGTGCACCGCCGCCACCCCGGTGGTGGTCTGCGCGACCAGGGCGGTCACCACGCTCATGCCGTACCCCCCGAGCGCGGAGAAGGCCTTGAGGTCGGCCTGGATCCCCGCGCCGCCGCTGGGGTCGGTCCCGGCGATGGACAGGATGTTGAAGGAGCTCATGGGCGTCCCTTCGCTAGTGCGAGCTAGTGCAGGTTCGACGGGTCTGATCTCAGCCGCGGGCGGAGGAGGGCTCCGCGCGGCACCCCGCGCCGGTATTCGGTTGCGGCCGGGCCGTCGACGGCGGCCCGGCAGGGCGTGCGATCAGCGTGTCACATGCGCGGTGCGGCTCCGGAGGCGGGTCGGGCGTGCCTGCCGCCGCGCGGGGCGCCGCCTCCTCCGCGGCCCTCGCCGCGCGAGTCCGCGTGCCCGTCGCCGTCCCCGCGCCGGGAGCGGGTCGCGCGCTCCAGCAGCAGCACGGCCACCACGACGGCGAAGCCGATGGCCATCAGCAGGACGGTGAACGGCACCTCCGTGGGGGCGTAGAAGGTGCGGTCCTCGTGCTGCCAGGGCCACAGCGCGCGCAGGGAGCCGGCGAGCAGGCCGGTCATGACCACCATGGCCAGGTGGTGGTGGCGGTCCAGCAGCCACTGCAGGAGCTTGACGAACAGCGCCCCGCCGATCAGGGCGCCCAGGAAGAAGGTGCCGATGTAGCCGAGGTCGCGGTCGTTGAGGGCGTTCATGGTGGGGGTGTACAGGCCGAGCGTCAGCAGGATCAGCGAACCCGACATGCCCGGCAGCACCAGGGCGGAGACCGCGACCGCGGCCGCGCACACCACGATCAGCGGGTTGGGCTCGATCTGCGAGGGCGGGAGCCCGATCAGCACGAAGGCGACCGCCGCAACGCCGAGCGCCAGCAGGTAGTCGCCGATGCGCCAGCGCTCGGGGGTGCTGGAGTAGGGCACATAGACCGAGGCCAGCACCAGGCCGAAGAACACGGCGTAGGCGAACTGCTGCTCGGACTCCACCAGCGGGGCCAGCAGCTTGGCCGCGGTCAGGGCCGCCGCCGCCATACCGATCAGCACCGCGAACACCGCGGCCCAGTCGGCCTGGCGGAACTCGGCTGCGGCGCGCGCCGTGCCGCGTCCGCGGGGCAGGTCGGAGACGGTGAGGCGGATGCCGCTGACCACGTGGCCGGCCGAGGTGATGATGGTCTCGTAGATACCGGTGATCAGGGCGACGGTGCCGCCGCTGATCCCGGGCACCACCTCGGCGGTGCCGATCAGGGCGCCGCGGACCAGGTTGAGGGCGTGGGTGCCGATTGGTTTGGCCATGTCTCGCGTTTCGTCGATGGGTCTGGGGAGGCGGGGCGCACGGCGGCGGCCTGCGGAGGGGCGGGCGTCGGGACGCCGCGCCCCGGGCGTCTCGTCTTCCCGGACGGTCCCCGGCGAAGGCCGGCCGTCACCCGTTCAGAGGCCGCAAGGACTCCGCGGGTTCGCGCGGGGCGCGGGAAACACGCCCTAGTGTAGGGATTCCCGCGCCCGGTGGAGGGCCGGTTCACCCCCGCGGAACGGGATTCCGGCCGACGGCGGTGTGATCAATCGACCGCCCGGAACGATTCGAGCGCGGTGCGGTGCTGTTCCTCGACGGCCGGCCACTCGGCGGCCGGTCCGGCGAACATGAGGATCCCGACGCCGTCGCCGGTGTCGACGAGGACCAGCGAGGCGGTCATCTGCGTTCCGGAGCCGTCGCCCTCGTAGACGCCGCGTGCGGCCTCGCCGTCGGGGTGGTCGACCTCGGTGATCTCGACGGCCCGGGTGAAGTCTCCGTCCAGCATGTCCCCTTCGATCTCTTCGAGGGTCTCCTCGGGGGTCGGGGCGACGAGGCCGCCGATCGACCGCATCCCGAGGCCGGTGTTCTCGCCGGGCGCCGTCAGCAGGAGCGTTTCCTGCGTCTCGTCACCGATCCAATGCTCGGGGGCCATCACGGTGAAGCCGTCGTGGGCGGTGTCCGTATAGCCCGGCGGCGGGTCCGTCAGGCCGCCGTAGTCGATGTCGTCCGGGTCGGAGCCGAACAGCAGGTCGGTGGCGACGTTCACCAGCATCGGTATGAGGACCAGGGTGAACACCGCGGCGATCCAGCGCTTCCAGTGCCGCCGCTTGGGCGGCCACCACCACAGGTCCGTGCTCCGTCCGGGGGGCCGGACGTCCGGGGCCGGCAGTTCCCCGGAGACGTCGAGGCGGGTGCCGGCGGCCTCCTGCCCCGCCGTCTCCCGGGCCGCACGTTCCAGTTCCCCGGCGAGCGCCTTGCCTGCCAGCCTGCGGCCGGGGTCGCGCCGCAGCATGCCGTCGAGGGCCGGGCGCAGCGGCCCCGCCCTCACCGGCGGGCCCGGGTCGCCCTCCATGGCGGCGGTGAGCCGCTGGGCGGCCCGGCCGTCGTAGGCCGGTCGGCCCTCCACCGCGTAGTACAGGGTGGCCCCGAGCGACCACACGTCGGCGAGTTCGGTGTCGTCGCCGCCGCGCAGGCGCTCCGGGGCGATGTAGCCGGGGGAGCCGGGAAGCCGCCCGCTCAGCGTGATCCGGGACTCCTCATCGGAGACGGCGATGCCGAAATCGGAGAGCACGGCCCGGCCGTCGGGCAGCAGCATGACGTTGCCGGGCTTGACGTCGCGGTGGCGTACCCCGCCCCGGTGCGCGGTCTCCAGCGCGGAGAGCAGGTCCCGGCCGATCCCGGCCGTGCGGCCCGGGGAGAGGGGGCCGTCCTCCTCCACCGTCCGGTCGAGCGACCGGCCCTCCATCAGCTCCATGACGATCCACGGCCGTCCCTGATCGAGCAGGACGTCGTGGATGGTGACGATGGAGGGGTGGCCGCTGAGCCCGGCGCAGATGCGGGCCTCGCGCAGAGAGCGGCCGACCAGTTCCTCGCGCCTGACCGGGTCCAGGCCGGGGTCCAGGCGGATCTCCTTGACGGCCACCGGGCGCCGGAGGAACTCGTCCTCGGCCCGCCACACCGTTCCCATACCGCCGCGGCCGATGCGCTCGGACAGCCGGTACCGGTCGGCGAGGAGGCGCGCGGTCATGGAAGACGACCCTAGCGACGGAATTCCGGGATGCACAGGGCGAGCGTCCCCTTCGTATCCGTATGGGCCCTTGTGCCTCCTCCGTTGCTTCTGTTCTTCTTCTGTGGGTCCCCCGGGGCGCGCGTATCGTCCGCGGGCCGCGGGGTATCCCAAGAGCGACACGATCAGCGTTGATCGGAAAGGGACACCTGGATGAGCGACACCCGCGTTCTGGGAAGCAGGCCCTCCGGAGGAGACCCCTCCGGTCCTCCTGTCTCCACCGCCGACCACATCGCCCTGGCCCAGGCCCGCTCGGCCCACAACTACGCGCCCCTTCCGGTCGTCATCGCCTCCGGCGAGGGCGCCTGGGTGACCGACGTGGAGGGGCGGCGCCACCTCGACATGCTCGCCGGATACTCGGCGATGAACTTCGGCCACGCCAACCCCGACCTGCTCGCCGCCGCCCACCACCAGCTGGACCGGGTGACGCTCACCAGCCGCGCCTTCTACAACGACCAGTTCGCGCCGTTCGTCGCCGCACTGGGGGACCTGGCGGGCAAGGAGCGCGTGCTGCCCATGAACACCGGCGCCGAGGCGGTCGAGACCGCCGTCAAGGTCGCCCGCAGGTGGGCCTACGACGTCAAGGGCGTCCCCGACGGGGAGGCCACCATCGTCGTGGCCGGCGGCAACTTCCACGGCCGGACCACCACCATCGTCTCCTTCTCCTCCGACCCCGACGCCTACGGCGGCTTCGGCCCCTACACCCCCGGGTTCCGCTCGGTGCCCTACGGCGACGCCGAGGCGGTCGCCGAGGCGGTCGACGGCACCACCGCCGCGGTCCTGGTGGAGCCGGTGCAGGGCGAGGCCGGGGTGGTGGTGCCCCCGCCGGACTACCTGCCGCGCCTGCGCGAGCTGTGCGACCGCGAGCGGGTGCTGCTCATCGCCGACGAGGTGCAGTCCGGGCTGGGCCGCACCGGAACGGTGCGGGCCTGCGAGCACACCGGCGTGGTGCCCGACGCCTACCTGTTCGGCAAGGCGCTGGGCGGGGGCGTGCTCCCGGTCTCGGCGATGGTCGCCGACGAGTCGGTGCTCGGGGTGATCCAGCCGGGCCAGCACGGCAGCACCTTCGGCGGCAACCCGATGGCGGGCGCGATGGGGCGCACCGTGGTGCGGATGCTCAACGAGGGCCCCTACCTGGAGAACGCCCGGCGGCTCGGCGAGGTGCTGCGCACCCGCCTGAAGGAGTTCGTCGGCGACGGCGCGGTGGCGGCCCGCAGCATCGGCCTGTGGGCGGGGATCGACGTGGACCCGTCGCTGGCCAGCGGCCGCCGCATGTGCGAGCTGCTGGTCGAGCGCGGCGTCCTGGTCAAGGACACCCACGGGTCGACGATCCGGCTCTCCCCGCCGCTGGTGATCTCCGAGGAGGACCTCAACTGGGGCCTCGACCAGCTGGGCGCGGTCCTGGCCGACCTCAAGGCCGGGCGGGGCTGACCCCGGGGGACCGGGTACGCGGGTCCGGGCGCGCACCGGACCCGCGTACCCGGCCCCGGCGCCTCCGTGCCGCGGGTCAGTCCAGGTCGCGGGCGAGGACCTCGGGCCCCGCGGAGTCGACGGTCCCCCTGGTGGCGTACAGGTCCCGGTCCGGGCCCTCCTCCACCTGGGTGCGGACCCTCCGGGCGAACGCCCGCTGCCCTTCGGCGGTGGGGTGGAAGCTGCTCCGGTCGACCCGGATGCCGTCGGTCAGCCCCTCCAGCACGACCCCGTTGAGCCAGGCCCCCTCCGCGCTCACCTCGTGGCCCTTGAGCGCGGTGTAGGTGTCGACGAACTCGACACTGCCGACGTCCCCCTGCTCGGCGATCTCCCGGTCCGCTTCACGCGCCGTGGCGCGCAGCCGGTCGTTGAAGCGCCGCACGGTCTCGTTCAGCCAGGCCTGGTCCTCCACGGTCAGCGTGTAGTACATGCCGGAGGGGTCCTCGGGGAACAGGCGCGGGTAGCCGACGAGCAGCAGGCGGGCGTCGGGCGCGCGGTCGCGCACCTCGGCGATGATGTCCTCCAGGGTGTCGTCGAAGGCCCGCATCCGCCGGTCGATGTCCTCCTCCTGCCCCTGGCACACGCCGCCGGAGACCAGCGGGACCCGCACCATGCAGGTGCGCAGCACCGGGGTGAAGCCCAGGTCGTTGCCGCCGATCCCCAGGCTCACCAGGGAGGTGTACTCCCCGATGGCGTCCAGCTGGGCGTCCTCCTCGCCGATCTCCTCCAGCAGCTGCGCGCCCTTGTGCTTGCTGCAGGCGACGAAGCCGAAGCCGCCGGAGAACGCGAAGGCCTCGGAGGTGCGGGCGGGGTAGGCGTTCTCCGAGCGGTAGCAGCCGTCGTCGCCGGCGCCGGAGCGGTAGTCGCCGGCGCCGTCGCCCGAGGAGTAGGAGTCGCCCAGGGCCAGGTAGTGGCCCCAGGTGGCGGCCTCGACCGGCTCCATGGCCAGCCGCCAGTCGTCCGCGGATCCCGGCTCCTCGCCGGGTGGGCCCCCGCCGGGCGCGCAGCCGGTCCCGGTCGCCGAGCACCAGGCGCCGGCCAGCCCGTCGCGGGTGACGGGCACCGCAAGGGCGAGGACGAGCAGCAGGACCATCGATCCGGCGGCGGCGGCGAGCACGGTGCCGCGGCGGCCGAGTCGGGGTGCGCGCACGGTCGGCCACCGCCTTTCGCTCGCCTCGCGGCCCTGGCTCCGATGGGCAGGGTACCCGCGGTCGCGGCGCCCGCGGAGTATCGGCGCCGCCGCTCGCGGGGGCCTGCGCCACCGGAAGGCGGGCGTACGCCGGCCGATCCCCGCCGACCAGTGCGGACACGGGGCGGGAGGTGCGCATCACACCGTGGCCGGATCCGGAAGGGGCGTCCCGCCCTGGACACCCGGGACGGCCCCCTCGCTCAGTGCGCCGCTCAGAGAGCGGCGGGCCGTCCTGTCGTCGATCGGGGGTCCCAGCTCCGCCCGGTGCGCACTCAGAGCCGGCCGCGGCCGCGGCCTTGAGGCCGGAACCCGGAACCCGGGTCACGACACCGGGGCCGGTCCGTCCGTCCCCTCGGGGCGGGTCCGGGCCACCGTGTCGATCGCGCGGTCCACCTCGGAGGCGGAGAGGTCGGCACGGGCGGTCAGGCGCAGGCGGGGGACGCCGTCGGGGACCGAGGGCGGGCGGAAGCAGCCCACGCGCACACCGTGCTCGGCGCACCGCCGCGCCCACTGCACGCACTCCTCAGGGGTGTCCGCGGCCACGGAGACCACGGCGCCGTCGGGGAGCGAGGCGCTCAGGCCGTGCCCGTTGAGCCCGCGGGAGAGCGACCGGGCGCGCTCGCGGAGCCGCTCGGTGAGTCCGGGGTCGGCGCGCAGCAGGCGCAGCGCTTCGAGGGCCGCCCCGGCGGAGGCGGGGGCGAGTCCGGTGTCGAAGATGAACGTGCGCGCCGTCTCCACCAGGTGCCGGATGACGGGCGCCGGACCGAGCACGGCCCCGCCCTGCGCGCCCAGGGACTTCGACAGCGTCACCGACACCGCGGTGTCCGGGGCGCCGCGCAGTCCGGCGGCGGTCAGGGCGCCCGCGCCGCCCGCCCCGACGACACCGAGGCCGTGGGCGTCGTCCAGCAGGAGCGCCGCCCCCGCCGCGCGGCAGGCGGCCGAGAGGCCGGAGAGGTCGGTGAGGTCCCCGTCCACGGAGAAGACGGTGTCGGAGACGACGAGGCGCCGCTCGCTCCCCGCCGGGTCCGGCCCGTCCAGAGCGCGCTCGGCCGAGGCCGGATCGGCGTGGTCGAACAGCGAGACGCGGGCGCCCGAGGCCTTGGCCAACCGGGCGGCGTCGATGAGGGAGGCATGGTTGAGGCGGTCGCACACCAGGTGGGCGCCCCGGCCCGACAGCGCCGTCACCATGGCGAGGTTGGCGGCGTATCCGGAGGAGAACACGAGCGCGGACTCGGCCCCGGTGAAGTCGGCGAGCTCTTCCTCAAGGGCCCGGTGGAGCAGGGTGTCGCCGGTGACCAGCCGCGATCCGGTCGCTCCTGCGCCCCAGCGCCGTGCCGCGCCCGCGGCGGCGTCCGTGACCCGTGGGCGGCGGGCGAGTCCGAGGTAGTCGTTGGAGGCCAGGTCGAGCACGTCGTCATCGTGGGCGCGCGGGCGCAGGACCCGGGTGAGCCCGGAGGCGGCCCGCCGCTCTGCGGCGCCGGAGAGCCAGGCGAAGGGCCCTGAGGGGGTGGAGCGCGGCCGGGCGTGCGACGCGGTGTCGCCGGTCGTCGCGGTCACGGTCGATGCCTTTCTGCCGGGGCGTTCGGTGCGCGGGGCGGTCTGCGGCGCCCGCCGGTCCGGCACCCGTGCCGACCCGGGCGGATCGCGGCCCCGCCACTCGAGCGGACACGGCCGTCTACACGATCTGCTCCTCCGTCGGGTCCCGGCGCCCCCCGCTTCCGAGGCGCCGTCTCACCGGGGTCTTCGTCGGTTCAGCGGGATGCCTCCTTCGCCCCGGGCCGACCACCCCGGGACCGCCCCCGCGGGCGGGCGGCGCTGGTCCACCGCCCGCCCGCGCCGCCTGGAAGCGGACACGGGGAGCTTCACACGGTCCGCGGGGCGCCGTCATGCGCGAGAAGGCACAAACATCGCGCGCGCAAATCTGTGCGGCGGAGCATCGCCGGGCGGCGTGCGCCCTAGGGAGGATGACCGATCATGACGTCTCCGACCCGACCGGCCTCCAGTGGCGCCGACCCCGCCGCGGCCGCAGACGCCGCAGCCCAGTGGGTCCGCGAAGTCGACCGCGACCTGCTCTGGCACCCCTATTCGTCCGTGGGGCCCGGCGCCGCCGGCGCCCCCTACGTCGTCACCGATGCCGAGGGCACGCGCCTGCGCCTCGTCGGCGACGACGGCCGCGAAAGGGAGGTCGTCGACGGCATGTCCTCCTGGTGGTCGGCGATCCACGGCTACCGCCACCCCGTCCTCGACGCCGCCGCCCGCACCCAGATCGACCGCTTCGGCCACGTCATGTTCGGCGGTCTGACCCATGAGCCCGCCGCGCGCTTGGCGGCGCTGCTGTCCGCCGCGGCCCCGGGCGACCTGCGGCACGTGTTCCTCGCCGACTCCGGGTCGGTGTCGGTCGAGGTCGCCCTCAAGATGTGCCTGCAGTACCAGCGCTCGCAGGGCAGGCCGGAACGCCGCAGGATCATGACCTGGCGCGGCGGGTACCACGGGGACACCTTCCACGCCATGTCGGTGTGCGACCCGGAGGGCGGCATGCACACGCTCTGGGGCGACGTCCTTCCCCGGCAGGTGTTCGCCGACGCCCCGCCCCAGTGCTTCGACGCCGACCCCGACCCCGATTACGTCGCCCACCTGGAGCGGACGGTCGCCGAGCACGCCGACGAGCTCGCGGCCGTCATCGTGGAGCCCGTGGTGCAGGGGGCCGGGGGCATGCGCTTCCACAGCCCCGGGTACCTGCGCGCGCTGCGCCGCATCACCCGGGAGCACGGGCTGCTCCTGGTGTTCGACGAGATCGCCACCGGGTTCGGCCGCACCGGGGCCCTGTTCGCCGCCGACCACGCCGGGGTGGTGCCCGACGTGATGTGCCTGGGCAAGGCGCTCACCGGCGGCTATCTCACGCTCGCCGCCGCCCTGTGCACGCCGGAGGTGGCGCGCGGAATCTCGGAGGGGGAGGTGCCGGTGCTCGCCCACGGGCCCACGTTCATGGGCAACCCGCTGGCGTGCGCGGTGGCGGCGGCGAGCGTGGGCCTGCTGACCGGCGGGGACTGGCGCGGCGGCGTCGCGCGGGTCGAGCGGGGCCTGCGGGAAGGGCTCGCGCCCGCCCGGGACCTGCCCGGCGTGCGCGACGTGCGCGTGCTGGGCGCCATCGGCGTCATCGAGCTGGATCGGCCCGTGGACACGGCGGCCGCCACCCGCGCCGCCGTCGCGGCCGGGTGCTGGCTGCGGCCCTTCCGCAATAACGTCTACGCCATGCCCCCCTATGTCTGCGGCGAATCCGACCTGGAGGCGATCACCGGCGGCATGCTCGCCGCCGCCGGGGCCTCCCTGGAGGCGACCCGATGACGGTGGTGCTCGTCGCCGGTACCGGGACCGGGGTGGGCAAGACCGTGTGCACGGCCGCGCTGGCCGCGCTCGGCGTGCGGTCGGGCCGCCGGGTGGCCGTGCTCAAACCGGCGCAGACCGGGGTGGCGCCGGGGGAGGCGGGAGACGCCGAGGAGGTGGCCCGCCTGGTCCCGGGGGCGACCGTGCGCGAGCTGGTCCGCTACCCCGACCCGCTCGCCCCGGCCGTCGCCGCCCGCCGGGCCGGGATGCCGGGGCTGTCCGCCGAGCGGGCGGCGCGGGCCGCCGCCGACCTGCACGGCGGCCACGACCTGGTCCTGGTCGAGGGCGCGGGCGGGCTGCTGGTGCGCTGGGACGAGGCCGGCGCGACCCTCGCCGACGTGGCGGTGCGGCTGTCGGCCCCGGTCCTGCTGGTCGCCCGGGCGGGCCTGGGCACCCTGAACGAGACCGCGCTGACCGCCGAGGCGCTGCGCCGCCGCAGGATCGAGTGCACGGGCGTGGTGATCGGCAGCTGGCCCCGGGAGCCCGGCCTCGCCGAGCGCTGCAACCTCGGGGACCTCCCGGCGGAGGCCGGGGCCCCGCTTCTGGGAGCGCTGCCCGAGGCCATGGCCGGCCTGGAGCCCGAAGAGTTCGCGGCCTGCGCGGAGAAGGCCCTGGGGCTAGCATGGGAGGCGACGGTGATCAGCCGCGAGGCCTGGTACCACGCCCTGAAGGAGTAGACGGATGACGGTCGCCGAATCCCCGGTTCCCCAGTCCAGAGCGGCCGAGCTGCTGGATCGACACGGAATCCGCTACGAGGTCGTCAACGGGGAGATCATCATTTCACCGTCACCGTCCCAGCTGCACCAGGAGATCCAGCTGGACATCCTGCTGCAGGCACGGCACAACGGCTACCCCGCGACGATGGACGCGTCCGTGGTCTTCCCCGGCACTGACGACGAGCTGCGACCGGACGTCGCCGTGTACGAGGAGGGGACGGAACTCCCCAGAACGGGGATGCGGCCCGGACACACGATTCTCCTGGCCGTCGGAGTCGTCTCTCCGGCATCGCGGATCATGGACGAGTTCGGGAAGAAGGAGAGGTACGCCGCGCTCGGCGTGCCGAGCTACATGGTCATCCGCCAGAGCGGGGACCTCTGGACCCTCCACAGCTCCCCCGAGGAGGGGAAGTACACGCAGCTCACCGAAGGGCCGATGGGCGACTTCGCGCACGTCCCCTCGCTTCCCTGGGCCGTTCGCACGCGGAGCCTCGACCGCTATATGTAGTGGCGGGGCGGGCCCGTGGCAGGTATGGCGCCCCCGTCCACGCCCGTCTTCCCTCCTGTGCGGCTCGCGCCCATGGTGTGCACGTCATCGCCCTCGCAGGCTTGAATGCCGGGGGGAAGAGGTCTCCCGCCCCAGGGAAACGCCTGCCTACCTGCGGATCACCGACCCCGGTGATGCGCGCCACGGAAACCCTGTTGTTAGATGGGCGTCACATCACGGCGGCGGCCCCACCCTGAGCGGCGGGCGCGGCCGACCGCTCGCCTGCGCGACATAGGAGGGCGCGAGCAATGACGCAGCCACAACCCCCCGTGCTCTGGACCCCCGGCAGCGACCGGCGGGAACGGGCCAACATCACCGCTTTCGCCCGGTGGGCGCGCGCGGAGCGGGGGGCGGCGGTGGACGAAGCCGACTACGACTCCCTCTGGCGCTGGTCCACCACCGACCTCGAAGGGTTCTGGTCGGCGGTCTGGGACTACTACGGCGTCCGCTCCTCGACCCCGCCCGACCAGGTCCTCGCCGAGCGCGCCATGCCCGGGGCCCGCTGGTTCCCCGGCACCCGCCTGAACTACGCCGAGCACGTCTTCGCCGACCGCGACGACGACGCGGTGGCGATCCGCCACGCCTCCGAGCTGCGCGTGCTCGGCGAGTGGACGTGGGGCGAGCTCAAGCGGCGCACCGCCGCCATCGCCGCCGGGCTGCGCCGCCTCGGCGTCGGCCCCGGCGACCGGGTCGTGGCCTACCTGCCCAACGTCGCCGAGACCGCCGCCGCGTTCTACGCCTGCGCCTCCATCGGCGCCGTCTGGTCCTCCTGCTCGCCCGACTTCGGGGTGCGCAGCGTCATCGACCGCTTCGCCCAGATCGAGCCCAAGGTGCTGCTGGCCGTCGACGGCTACCGCTACGGCGGCAAGGACTTCGACCGGGCGGACACCGTGCGCGAACTGCGCGCGCAGATGCCCACCCTGGAGCACACCGTCGTCCTGCCCTACCTGGGGGAGGAGGTGCCCGAGGACGCGCTGTCCTGGGAGGCGCTGGAACGTGCCGGCGAGGGCGCCGAGCTGGAGTTCGAACGGGTCGACTTCGACCACCCGCTGTGGGTGCTCTACTCCTCGGGCACCACGGGCCTGCCCAAGGCGATCGTGCAGGGCCACGGCGGGATCCTGCTGGAGCAGCTCAAGAACCTCAACCTGCACCTGGACGCGCACGAGGACGACCGGGTCTTCTGGTTCACCACCACCGGGTGGATGATGTGGAACTTCCTGGTGAGCGTGCTGCTCACCCGGGCCTCGATCGTCCTGTACGACGGCAGCCCCGCCCACCCCGACCTGGGGGCCCTGTGGGACCTGGCCGAACACGCCGGGGTCACCGTGTTCGGCACGAGCGCCGGGTACCTGTCCACGTGCATGAAGGCCGGGATCCACCCGGCCGAGGGGCGGGACCTCTCGGCGCTGCACGCCATCGGCTCCACCGGATCGCCGCTGAGCCCTGAAGGGTTCGACTGGTGCTACGAGGAGTTCGGCGACGGCCTGTGGCTGTTCTCCACCAGCGGCGGCACCGACATCTGCAGCTGCCTGGTGGGCGGTGTGCCCACGCTGCCGGTCTACGAGGGCGAGATCCAGGCGCGCTCCCTGGGCATGGCCGTCGCCGCCTGGGACCCCGAGGGCAAGGAACTGGTCGGCGAGGTCGGCGAGCTCGTGGTGACCGAGCCGGCGCCCTCCATGCCGCTGTACTTCTGGGGCGACGAGCAGGGGGAGCGGCTGCGCGACAGCTACTTCTCCATGTACCCGGGGGTGTGGCGGCACGGCGACTGGATCGAGATCACCGAGCGCGGCACCGCGGTCATCTACGGCCGCTCCGACTCCACCATCAACCGGGGCGGGGTGCGCATGGGCACCAGCGAGATCTACCGGGCCGTGCTGGCCCTGGACGAGGTCGTCGACGCACTCGTGGTGGACGTCCCGCAGAAGGACGGCGGCTCGCGCATCGAGCTGTTCACCGTGCTGCGCGAGGGCGCCGAGCTGGACGAGGCGCTCACCAAGGCGCTCGCGCGCCGCATCCGCGAGGACTGCTCGCCGCGGCACGTGCCCGACGCGGTGCGGGCGATCGCCGCGGTGCCGCGGACCCTGTCGGGCAAGGTGCTGGAGGTGCCGGTCAAGCGCATCCTCATGGGCGAGCGCCCCGAGAAGGTGGCCAGCCGCGACTCCCTGGCCAACCCCGAGGCGCTGGACTACTTCTCCTCGCTCGCGGGCACCGGCGACTGACCGGTCGGCTGTCGGACCGAAGGGCGGGGGAGGGGCTGTCGCACAAGGCGGCCCCCGCCCCCGCCGGGCCGGCCCCGTTCGGCCGTCCGGCGTCGCGGGCGGTTCCGCCACCGACCACCCCAGAACACCGCAATACCTCCTAGGGTGGGCGCGTGACACCGCCTAACGACCCCCGTCCCCGTGACGGGCAGGCGGCCCCCGCGGCGCGCGAGCGCATCGCCGGGGTCGACGCAGCGCGCGCCCTCGCCGTCTTCGGCATGCTCACCGTGCACCTCGGGGTCGGCTCGCTCGGCCTGGCCGGGCTCCTGGGCCAGGAGGCGGCCGACACCTTCCACGGACTGACCCGCGGCCGCTCCTCGGCCCTGTTCGCGTTCCTGGCCGGCCTGTCGCTGGCCCTGATGACCGGCAGGACGCGTCCGCTGCCCGGCCCGGACCTGCGCCGCCCCATGGCGCGCATCCTGGTGCGGGCCATCGTGCTGGCGCTGCTCGGAATGTTCCTGGACCTCCTCGACGCCCCGGTCGCGGTCATCCTGGCCTACTACGCCGGGTTCTTCGTGCTCGCCCTCCCGCTGCTGCGGCTGGGCCCGGTCGCGCTCGCGTGCACGGCGGCGGCGATCGCGGTGGCCGGCCCGCAGGCCTCGTTCGCGCTCCGGTCGGCCATGGGCGGCACGGGCTTTCGCGAGAACTCCATCGGCGGCATCACCGACCTCCTGCTCACCGGCTACTACCCGGCGTTCACCTTCATGGCGTTCGTGGCGGCGGGCATGGCGGTGGGGCGGATGGACCTGGCCGCGACCCGTGTGCGCATCGGGATGGCGTGCACCGGCGCCGGCCTGGCCCTGCTGGGGTACGGCGGGTCGTGGCTGCTGCTGTACCCCTTGGGCGGGGTGGACCGGCTCGCCTCCGACGTCGCGGCCTCGACGTGGGGTACGAGCGGCCTGGACACCGCCGCGCTGGAGCCCATGCGCGACTGGGTCGTGGAGGAGATGGGCAACATGCACGGGCAGGTCCCCACGGACTCGCCGGTGTGGCTGCTCATCGCCAGCCCGCACAGCGGAACGAGCTACGAGGCGATCGGGGCGATCGGCACCTCGCTTCTCGTCCTGACGGCCTGCCTGTTCGCGGCGGAGCGCGCGCGGGCGCTGCTCTACCCCCTGTCGGCGGCCGGCGCCATGGCGCTCACGGTGTACGCCGGGCACATCGTCGTGATGGCGATCGGCGACATGTCCTTCGAGGACGTGGCGCCGTTCCGGTGGGAGGCGTTCGTGGGCACGGCACTGGTGGCGTGCACGGCCTGGAAACTGCTGCTGGGTCGCGGCCCCCTCGAGCGGGCCCTGGGGTGGCTGGGCGACCGCGGAGCCGACCTGGTCCCCGACCGCATCGGCCAGGTACGGCAGCTCTGACGCCGGGCGGCGCCAGGGCTGTTCAAGGTGCCTCATGAGCCTCCGGCTCAGGGGCCATCCGATGCGGCCTGACGAGCGGCTGAGTCCTGGGCGGATGGGCACCCCGGCCGACCGGCCGTCGATCGCAGGTGTCCGCTGACCGAGGCGCCTCCGTTCGGTCCCGCTCAAGCCGCGTGGTCCCCGCCCGACTTGGGCGGCGAGGCGTTCGGCACGCGGCGTCGGTGCCTCCGAGGCCCGAAATCCGGCCTTGGACACCGTGTCCACGCAGTTGGCCGTCGGCACGGGACGGACCCGGCCCGACGTCTCGCGCTACCTGGCATCTCCTCAGGACGGCAGGTCAGTAGGTCAATTCGGATGAGGTGGGACGGGCTCCCCGCGAACGGTCGGGGCGGTCGGAGGTGAGGGCTGGAGGCGCGTGTTCCGGGGCCTCCGGGCCCGGCGGGCGTGGCCCGGCCGTCCCGGAGTTCACCTCAGGCCGTCGGTCGCTTGTCCGGGCGGGCCTCCGGCGGGAAGGACCACGGTGAACGTCGTCCCCTGGCCCGGGGCGGTGTCCAGGCGGACGTAGCCGCCGTGCGCCGCGACCAGGGCCGCGGTGATCGACAGGCCCAGGCCCGCGCCTCCCCGGTCGCGGGAGCGGGACTCCTCGACGCGGTAGAAGCGGTCGAAGACGTGCGCCGCGTCCTCGTCGGGGATGCCGGGACCGTCGTCGTGGACCTCGACCACGGCGAACGGGCCGGGTGCGCCCGTCGCGTGGTCCGTGTCGGGTGGGCCCGCCGCCCCGGCCCCGGCGTCCCTGGCGCTCGCGCCGGGCGTTCCCGGCAGGGGCGGCGCATCGCTCCGGCGGACCGACACCCGCACCGGGGTGCCCTCGGGCGGGTGGGCCAGAGCGTTGGCCAGCAGGTTGCCCACCACCTGGCGCATCCGCCGCCCGTCGGCCACGACCGGGACCGCCTCGGGCGCCTCCACGGCGACCGGCGTGCCGGGTGCGCGGGCCCGGGCGTCCAGGACCGCCTCCTCGGCCACGTCCCGCAGGTCCAGCTCCGCCGGGTCCAGCGGCGTTCCCCCGCCGTCGTCGCCACCGCCGACACCCTCCGTGCCGTCGAAGCGGGCCAGCACCAGCAGGTCCTCCACCAGTCCGGCCATCCGGTCCGATTCGCCCCGCACCCGGCCCATCCACCGGTCCACCGAGGGGTCCCCCCGCACCGCCCCCTGGTCGCGGCTCTGCTCGTACAGCTCGGCGAACCCGCGGATCGACGACAGCGGCGTGCGCAGCTCGTGGGAGGCGTCGGCGACGAAGCGCCGCATCCGGTCGGCGGCCCGCTCGCGCTCGCGCAGGGACGCGGACAGCTCCCCGAGCATGGTGTTGAGCGCCGTGCCGAGCCGCCCTGCCTCGCTCGCCGGGTCCTCCTCGGGCACCCGGGCGTCCAGGTCCCCCGCGGCGATCGCCTGCGCGGTCCGCTCGATCCGGCGCAGCGGGCGCAGCCGCCCCCGCACCACCCAGGCCGTGCCGCCCGCCAGCAGCACCAGCAGCGCCGCCGCCAGTCCCGCCTCGATCAGCCCCAGCCGGGTCAGCGTGCGGTCCACCCCGGACAGCGAGTGCGCGACCAGCCGGTACCCGCCAGTGCCCTCGTCCCCTTCGGCGCCGGCGGACCCGTCCCGGCCGCCGTCGGGCACGGCCAGCACCCGCCAGGAGCCGCCGTCCCCGGTGTCGGGCAGGGTGAAGGGGCGCCCCTCCCGCGCGCTCAGCGCCTCGGCGTCCAGCCCTGAGGTGTCCGGCCCGCCCTCGTCGCCCTCGGTCTGCCCGACGCTCCACCGCACCCGCCCGTCGCCGTCCAGCGACAGCTGCCGGAACTCGGTGGGCAGGGGCGGAGGGCGGTGCCCGTCCTGGTCCTGGCCGGGACCCGGGGGGCTCGGACCGGATGCCATGCCCTGGAGCCGGGTGTCGATGTCCCCCACCAGGCTCCGTTGCAGCAGCAGCACCGCGGCCAGCCCGAAGGCCACCAGCGCCGCCGTCGTCAGGAGCAGCACCCCCGCGGTGATCCGGGCGGTGAGCGTGCGCGGGCGCGGCAGGTGCCCCGGGCCGCGCACCTCAGCGCTCCCCGGCTGGCAGCCGCAGGCTGTAGCCCACGCCCCAGACGGTGTGGATCAGCGGCACCGCCCCCGCGTCGACCTTGCGCCGCAGATAGCTGATGTAGGTCTCCACGATCCTCGGGTCGCTGTGCCCGCCGCCCCACACCCGGTCCAGGACCTGGGTCTTGGTCACCACCGTCCCGGCGTTGAGCACCAGGTAGCGCAGCAGGTCGAACTCGGTGGGCGAGAGCCGGACCGGGGCGCCGCCGCGCCGGGCCTCGTGCAGGTCCTCGTCGACCTCCAGGTCGGCGAAGCGCAGCACCGCCCCCTGCTCCGCGTCCGCGCCGACGGCCCCCGTCCCGGTGCGGCGCAGCACCGCGTGCAGCCGCAGCACGACCTCTTCGAGGCTGAACGGCTTGGTGACGTAGTCGTCGGCGCCGGTGCGCAGGCCCGCGAGGCGGTCCTCCAGCGAGTCGCGGGCGGTCAGGAAGAGCACCGCAAGCCCGGGCACCGCGGCGCGCAGCTCCGTGGCCAGCGCCAGCCCGTCGCGCCCCGGGAGCATCACGTCCAGCACGGCGATGTCGGGCGTGAAGACGGGCAGCGCCGCCAGGGCCTCGTCGGCGTCGGCGGCCCCGCGCGGGGTGAAGCCGCTCAGCGACAGCGACGCGGTCAGCAGCTCCAGGATGTTCGGCTCGTCGTCCACGACGAGGACGCGTCCGGCGCTGGGGGAGTCGGTCACGGGCACGGGTGTTCCTCACGGTGGCGGTCCTGGGCCCCGGACGGGGCCGGCGGCTCACCGCGAGCCTAGGGCGGCCGGTTTGGAACGGGGTGAGAGGCGCGCTGGGGCCCGCTCACGCGGGCCATTCCGGCGGGCGCTTCTCCAGGAACGCCGCCGTGCCCTCCCGGGCCTCCGGCGTCTGGCTGGAGGCGGCCATCACCTCCACCGCGTAGGCGTAGGCGTCGCTCTCGGGCCGGTCCAGCTGGGCGTACATGGCCTGTTTGCCCAGGGCCTTGCTGCGCGGGGAGCCCCGCGTGGCCCGGTCCAGCAGGTCGCGCGCGGCCTCCTCCAGCTCGGCGTCGGGGACCGCGCGGTTGACCAGCCCCCACTCGGCGGCGGTTGCCGCGTCCACCGGGTCGCCGGTCAGCGCCATCTCCATGGCCCGCTTGCGCCCGATGTTCCGGGAGACCGCGACCATCGGGGTATGGCAGAACCAGCCGCCCTTCCCGCCGGGCGCGGCGAAGGCGGCGCTGTACCCGGCCACCGCCAGGTCGCAGGTGGCGACCAGCTGGCACCCGGCGGCGACGGCGGGCCCGTGCACCCGGGCGACCACCACCTGGGGCACGGACTGGACGGTGCGCATGAGCCGGGTGCAGGTGGTCAGGAGCCGCCGGGCGGTGTCGTGGTCGGCGGCGGCCACGTCGGCGAAGTCGTGGCCGGCGGAGAAGACCGGCCCCGCGCCGGCCAGGGTGACGCCGAGGGCGTCGGTGGCCGCGACCTCCTCGAAGGCCGCGGTGAGCTCGTCCATGAACCCCTCGGACAGGGCGTTGCGCCGTTCCGGCCGGTTCATGGTGACGGTGGCGTGCGGTCCGGAGCGTTCCACGAGGACGCGGTCGTTGCTGCCCATGTCCCGACGCTACGCCGCGGACCGCGCCGCGTCACGGGACGCGGCGCGGTCCGCCCGGCGGCCCGCCGGGGCCCCCGTCCCGGGTCCCGGCGGGCCGTCCCCTCACTCCTCGGACACGGCCAGGGCCGAGGAGGGGCACAGGCGGGCGGCCTCGCGGGCCCGCGCCCGCAGGTCGGGGGAGGGGGCGGGACCGAGCACCCGCACCAGCCCCTCCTCCTCGTCCTGGTCGAACACCTCGGGCGCGGTCAGCGCGCACATCCCCGCTCCGATGCAGCGGTCGCGGTCGGCGCTGATCCTCATCGGCCGGCCTCCTGGGGCCCCCAGGCGACCGGCAGCCGCTCGACGCCGTAGATGTCGGACCGGTCGCGCATGGGGACCTCCTCCGGCGGCACCGCCAGACGCAGGTCGGGGAAGCGCTGGAGCAGGGCCGGCAGGGCGGTCCGCATCTCGACGCGGGCGAGCTGCTGCCCCAGGCACTGGTGCACGCCGTGGCCGAAGGACAGGTGCCCGCCCGCCCTGCGCCTCAGATCCAGGCGGTCGGGGTCGTCGAAGCGCTCGGGGTCGCGGTTGGCGGCGGCGACCGACAGGGCGACCGTGGCCCCCTTCTCGATGACGTGCCCTTCCAGCTCGACGTCCTCGAGGGCGGCGCGCTGGCCGGTGTGGGCGATGCTCAGATAGCGCATCAGCTCCTCGACGCCGCCGTCCACGGCCTCGGGGTCGTCGCGCATGACGGCGAGCTGGTCGGGGTGGCTCAGCAGGGCGAAGGCGCCCAGGCCGATCATGTTGGCGGTGGTGTCCAGTCCGGCGCCGAGCAGGAGCATCGCGACGTTGACGAGTTCGCCGTCGGTGAGGTCGGAGGCGGTCAGGTCGCTCAGCACGTCGTCGGTGGGCGCGGAGCGCTTGGCCTTCACCAGCTCGGCGAGGTAGCCGTGGAACTCCCTGCCCGCCGCCTCCAGCTCCTCCGCGCTCGCGGCGGTGTCGTTGAAGGCCTCGGAGTGGCGCTGGAAGAGCGCGCGGTCCGTGGCGGGCACGCCGAGCAGTTCGCAGATCACCAGGGCCGGGATCGGCTGTGCGTAGGAGGCGACCAGGTCGGTGGGGCCGCCGGCGTGCTCCATGGCGCCCACGTGCTCGTCGACGATCTCCTCCACCCGCTCGGTGAGCAGGCGCATGCGCCGGACGGTGAACCTGCCGGTGAGCAGCCGCCGGTACCGGGTGTGCTCGGGCGGGTCGCTGTTGATGAACAGCCCCGGTGGGGCGGCCGGGAGCGGGGAGGGCATGCCGGCCCTCGGCATCGCCGGGCGCTGCAGCTCGGTCCGGGAGCTGAAACGGGGGTCCGAGGCCACGGCGCGCGCGGCCCGGTGGCCGGTGACCAGCCACCCGCGGTGCCCGTCGGGGAGGGTGAGCCGGGCCAGCGGGCGTGTCGCCGCCAGCTCCTCGGGCGGGTCGAAGGGGCGGCCCGCGGGGCGCGCCAGCGGGAGCTCGGACAGTTCCGGAACCGGGGCTGCGGTCATGGCGACTCCTCCGTCAGTCGTTCACTCTGCTTGAAACGCTATGTTGCATTTAAAGTCGAATCAATGAATAGCGAAGCCACGAACCCCGTAAGTACTGGTAATGCGCACGAATCATTGCAATGGGTCTGTGGTTGAAGGCAACGGCGGCCGCGGCGTTGTTGCAATGGGGTGCAGATGAACGCACAATGGGGGGCGCGGAGCGGCGGACCGCGTCGGCGCGGCCCGCCCGGAACGGGAGGAGGGGCCCATGCCCGGAGGGCGGCTCACGCTCCACGAGCGCCGTCAGATCGCCCGAGGGGTGGCCGGCGGACTGTCCTACGCCGAGGTCGCGCGCGGGCTGGACCGGCCGACCTCGACCGTGACCCGCGAGGTGATGCGCAACGGCGGGCCGAACGGCTACCGTCCCGAGCGCGCCCAGCGGGAGACCGACCGACGCGCCCGCCGCGGCCCCTCCGCGCAGGCCCGGGCGGAGGCCGGCGGCGGGGGCCCAGCCGCCGCCCCCGGTGACGAGGCGCTGGAGCGGGCCCAGGCCCTGATCGTCAAGGCGCTCCTGGCCAGCGGTCTGGCGAAGACCCCCGCACGCGTGCTGACCCTGCTGTTCCTGTCCGACGAGGGGGCCACGGCGGCCGAGCTGGCCGGCGGCCTCGGGGTCAGCCCCGCCTCGGTGTCCAAAGCGGTGGCCTACCTGGAGGAGCAGGAGCTGCTGCGGCGGGTGCGCGCCCCCGGTGAGCGGCGCGAGCGCTACGTCATCGACCGGCTGGCCTGGTACCGGTCGTGGGTCGCCGGCATCCGGGCGAACCTGGGGCTGGCCGAGGCGACCCGGGAAGGAGGCAGGGTCCTGGGCCCCGCGAGCCCCGCCGGCGCCCGGCTGGAGGACATCGCCTCGTTCCTCGAGGCGATCTCCGGGGACATGGTCCGTACGGCCGAGCTGTGGAAGTGGAGGCTCGTCGGGGACGACGGGACGGGCGACGGCGGCGAGGGGGCCGGCGCGGCCGCCCTGCCGTCGGCGCCGGCCGTCCCGGCGGCCGACGGCGCGGAACGCGCGTGCAGGTTCTGCGGATGCACCGCCCCCTCCGCATCGCATGATGGCCGGACGCGGACACCGTCCGAGGAGGGCGCGGGGGCGGAGGGGTAACCTCGCGCGCATGGGCGGCCGGGACGGGCAGGGGGAGGAGAACCTCCGGGCCCGCCGGATCGAGGAGCGCATGGCGCCCGTGGTGGTGGCCGCCGCCCTGGCCTCGGTGCTCGCCGTCTTCTGCGAGGTGTGGGGCGCCGGCGCGGTCGCCGCTGCGGGCCGGTGGGCCAACACCGCGGCCGGAGCGGTGCTGTGGGCCGAGTGGGCGCTGCTGCTGCTCATGGCCGACGGCAAGCGGGCGTGGCTGCGCGAGCACCGCTGGGCCACCGCGGTGGCGGCGGTCGCGGTGCCCGCGGTGGTGCTGGCGGTCGGCCCCCTCCAGCTGCTGCGGCTGGTGCGCGTGGCGGTGTCCCTGCAGGTGCTGCGGGCCTCCCGGATCCTGAAGGCGGGGCGGGTGCTGCGGCGCCGGACCGAGCCGGGGCGGCGGCGCGGATCCCTGCTGACCGGGGTGGTGGTGCTGGTCGCGGGGGCGTTCACCGCGGTGGTGCTGGCCGATCCGCAGGCGCGGAGCCGCAGGCTGGCGGAGGAGGCGGTGGAGCGGTGGGGGACGGTGCCGGTCGGAGCCGCCGCGGCCGCGGTGCTGCCGGTCGCGGCCCTCGCCGTGGCGGTGTGGGCCCGCACCCGGTCCCGTTCGGCGGAGCGCCCGGCCGGTTCCGGCCGGTGAGCGGCCACCGGGCGGCCGGGTGGTCACCTTCCCGTCTCCGCAGGTCGAAAACCTTTGGCGCCCGGTTCGGGCGGGGTGGCAGCATGGTCCGCCGTGTCCGAGGAAGACGAATCCGCCCCCGCCGTGCCGCCCGCGCCGCCGGCACCGTGCGCCTCCTCCCCGCACGGGAGGTGCCACGGTTCGGTGAGCGTGGGGACCAACGCCGTCAGGGCCCGGTCGAACATGGCGTAGAACTCGTCGGCGTCGGGGCCGCACGCCGTGGAGACCTGGGTGACCGCCGTCTTCATCACGCACCCGAAGACCGACGTCAGCAGGCGCGGGCGCAGGTCGGTGGCCGGGTCGGTGCCGCAGCGCTCGGCGACGACGGCCTCCAGGTGCGCCATGTGCCGGTTCCCGGAGTCGAAGCGGGCCGCCAGCAGCCGGGGCGACTCGTTGAGCAGCGGCAGCAGCCGCAGGTGCCCGGTCATCATGGCCGGGCCCAGTTCGGTGCGGGTGTCCTCGACCGCCCTCGCCATGGCGGTCAGCGGGTGCTCGTTCAGCGGGCGTTCGCCCACCTTGCGGAGGAAGACCTCTTCGATGTCCTCATAGACCGATAGGACGATGTCGTACTTCGACGGGAAGTAGCGGAACAGCGTCCGCTGGGAGACGTCGGCCCCGGCGGCGATCTCCTCGGTGGTCGTCGCCTCGAACCCGCGCTCGGCGAACAGGTCGAGCGCGGCCGCCACCAGGGCCTCGCGGGTCCGGGCCTTCTTGCGCTCGCGCAGGCCGGCCGGGCGGCCCGGCGCGCCGACTCCGGCGGTGATTCCCGTCACGTACTCCTCCGGTCCGGAGGCCGCCCTGCCCGGGGTCGGGCGCGGGGGCGGTCTCTCACCTCCGCTTTCGCGGCTCGGTCGGACCGAGGATACCGCCGGACGCAAAATTCGTCAGTGATTGTCATCTGTCAGCGACTGCCAATAGTGTTGCCGGGTCGCGACGGATGCGAGTGAGCCGCGGGAGGGCCCGCGGAGGAACGGGGGACCCATGACGGGGACGGCACCGCCGGAGGCGCCGCCGGAATCGCCGCCGGAGCAGCGGCGCGGCCTGCGCGGCAGCCCATGGGGCGTGCTGGTGGCCATCGCCTTCGGCGTGATGATGGTGGCCCTGGACGGCACCATCGTGGCCGTGGCCAACCCGGCGATCGGCGCCGACCTGGGCGCCTCGCTCGCCGAACTGCAGTGGGTCACCCACGGCTACCTGCTCGGGCTGGCGGTCTTCCTGATCACGGCGGGCAAGCTCGGCGACCGCTACGGCCACCGCCGCGTCTTCCTCATCGGGGTGGTGGGCTTCACGCTGACCTCGGTGGCGATCGCGCTGTCCTCGGCGGTGGTCCCGCTGGTGGCCTTCCGCATCCTGCAGGGGGTGTTCGGCGCGACCATCGCCCCCGCCGCCATGGGGCTGCTGCGCTCCAGCTTCCCGCCGGAGAAGCTGGGCCGGGCCTTCGGGGTGTTCGGCAGCCTCCTGGGCGGCGCGACCGCCGCCGGCCCCATCGTCGGCGGCATCCTGGTCTCGGCGTTCAGCTGGCACGCCGCCTTCCTCATCAACATCCCGGTGGGACTGGCCGCCCTGGGCCTGGGCCTGTGGCTGCTGGGGCCCAACCGGCCCACCGACACCTCCTCGCGCATGGACCTGGCCGGCATCGCCCTGCTGAGCGTGTCCATCTTCGCCCTGGTCTGGGCATTGGTGGAGGCCCCCGTCAAGGGGTGGGCCCACACCGAGACACTGGTCGTGCTCGGGGTCGCCCTGGTCTTCGGCGCGGCCTTCGTGCTGTGGGAGGGCCGCACCGAGGCGCCGCTGCTGCCCCTGAGCATCTTCCGCTCCGCGCCCATCTCCATCGGCGTGGTGCTGATGGTGCTCATGGCCCTGGGGCTGATGGGGTCGCTGTTCTTCATCACCTTCTACCTGCAGGGCGTCCTCGGGCTCTCGCCGCTGCAGGCGGGGCTGCAGCTGCTGCCGCTGACCGCGATGATGGCGGTCTGCGCCACCCCGGCCGGGCGCCTCATCGACACCGTCGGCACCCGCATCCCCACCGTCGGCGGGCTGGTCAGCGCCTCCGTCGCGCTGTTCATGCTCTCCCGGCTCACCCCCGACAGCGGCGTGGTCTACACCTCGGTGGGCTTCGTGCTGCTGGGTGTGGGGCTGAGCCTGGTGATGACCGGCGCCACCGCCGCGATCCTCACCAGCGCGCCGGTCTCCCTGGCGGGGGTGGCCTCGGGCATGCAGCAGGCCGCCATGCAGCTCGGCGGATCGCTGGGCACGGCGGTTCTCGGCGCGCTGCTGTCGGTGCGCGTGGCCGCCACCCTGCCCCAGCACTTCGCCGACGCAGGCCAGGAGCTGCCGGGCGGTTCCGCGCTCGTCGAACTGCAGAGCGCGGTCGCCCAGGGGAGCGCAGTGGTACCGGAGGGGGCCACCGAGGCGGCGGCCGAGGCCGTCACCCGGGCGAGCCACCTGGCGTTCATGGACGGCATGTTCCTCGCGTTCAGTGTCGCGGCGGCGGTCATGGCCGGGGCGGCTGTGCTGTCGCTGTTCATGAAGCCCGCCGCGAAGGAGGAGGGCGCGGAGCCGGGCTCGGCCGAGCCCGCCGTCCACCTGTGAGGAGCGCCGGTCGGTGCCTGAGAGCCGGTCCTGCGGGACCGGCCGGGGGATGAGGAAGGGGGCGGCCCGTCGGGCCGCCCCCGTCGTCGGTGCTACGCGGCCGCGCCGCCCCCGGCGCCGCCCCCGGCGCCGCCGCTCGTCCCGCGGCCCTTTCCGTCCTCCCGGCCGCGGCGCTCCAGCTCCGCCTTGTGCCGGGCGGCCGGGTCCCAGCCGCCGAGTACCGCCTTGCGCTGCACCAGTACCGCCGCGCCGAACAGCACCGCGGCCACCAGCAGCGCCAGGACGACCCCGGCGGCGTCGCCGGCGCGGAAGCCGTACCCGACCGCGATGCCGAACCAGCCGAAGTCGGCGTCCCCGAAGGTCGTGTTGGCCTCCCCGAACGCGCCCAGCACCCCCAGCAGCAGCGCCGGGAGCACGGTGATGACCACCCCGTTGGCGAAGGCCCCGAACACCGCGCCCCGCCGCCCGCCGGTCGCGTTGCCGTAGACCCCGGCGGCGCCGCCGGTGAAGAAGTGCGGCACCAGGCCGGGCAGGATCAGCGCCAGGCCGAACGCCGGGGCGACGGCCCAGGCCATCACGGCCAGTGTGGCCAGCCCTCCCGCGAAGCTGGACAGGAACCCCACCAGGACCGCGTTCTGGGCGAAGGGGAAGACGATGGGTGCGTCCAGGGCGGGCACCGCGCCGGGCACGATGCGCTCGGCGATCCCCTGGAAGGCCGGGACCAGCTCGCCCAGGATGGTGCGCACGCCGTAGAGGATCACCGCCACGCCGATGCCGAACTGCAGGCCCTGCATCACCGCCGCCATCACGAAGTGCCCGACGGTGGGCTCCACGCCCTCGGCCGGCGGGAACATCTCCAGCGCCGCGGCGGTGCCCTGCCGGGCCCAGTACAGCAGGGCCACCGCCACGTAGACGAGGACCATGGACAGCGCGGTGGCCACCATCGAGTCGCGCAGGAAGCGCAGCCCCTCGGGCAGCTTCATGTCCTCGGTGCTGCGGCTGCCGCGGCCCACCAGCTGGCCGGTGGCGCCCGCGGCGACATAGCCCAGGGTGCCGAAGTGGCCGATGGCGATCCTGCCGTCGCCGCCCACCGCGCGCGTCCACGGCTGGGCCAGCGCGGGCAGCGCCACCATCACCACCGCCAGCAGCACCGAGCCCAGCAGCACCGAGCCCGCCGAGGGGAGGCCGGTGGCGGCCAGCACCATGGTCAGCAGCGTGGCCATGAACAGGGTGTGGTGGCCGGTCAGGAAGACGTACCGCAGCGGGGTGAAGCGGGCCAGGACCAGGCTCAGCACGAACCCGGCGATCATGGTCCAGGCCACCTGGGCGCCGAACTCCTCCTGGGCGATGGCCACGATCGCCTCGTTGGTCGGCACCACGCCCTGGGCGCCGGTGGCACCCTGGATCATCGTGCCCAAGGGGTCCAGGGCGGCGGTGACCAGGCCCGCCCCGGCCCCGATGAGCAGGAAGCCCAGCACGGCCTTGAGGCCGCCGCCGACCACCTGCCCGGTCGACCGGCGCAGCGCGATCAGCCCGACCGCGGTGATCAGGCCGACCATGTAGGCCGGAACGCTGAGGATCTCGTTGACGACGAACCGGGCGATCGCGAGGATCGCGTCCATGGAGGGCTCCCGCCTGTCCGTTCGGGTGCTCGGTCGGTCTCCTGCACGCCGGTGGCGGCCTTACGGTGCCGGTCTCCGGGGCCGGGCCCCGCACCACCGGGCGCGCCATCGGGTTCTTCGCCTGCTCCGTGGGGCGCCCCTGTGCCCTGCCGCCGCCGCAGGGGAGCGGGCGGACGGGGGTGAGGGCTTCACCGCGCCGGGCCGCTCGACGGGGCGGCCGCGCGGCTCCCGTTGCGCGACAGAGGAGGGACAGGGGCGGTGCGCCGCCGCGGCGGGGGCTCCGCCCCGGCGCTCAGCCGACGGCCTCGGCGATGGCGCGGCGGATCTCCTCGGCGTCCACGAAGTTGGTGATCACCGTGACCGGGACGCCCACATCGCCGAGCTCGTCGGCGAGCTCGCCGGAGGTGAGCACCAGGTCGGCGGTGGCGGACGCGCCCCGGGCGGTGCCGATGTCGGCGACCTCCACCTCGGCGTCCAGCCCCAGGTCCTGAGCGGCCTTCTCTGCATTGGCCTTGAGCAGCACACTGGTGCCGATGCCCATGCCGCACACGGCGAGGATCTTCACGTGCGTCCTTTCGACGAGGCCCCGGCCGTCGTGCCGGGGAAGGAGGGGAGGGGGCGGAGCCCAGCGGAGCAGGAGCGGGTACGGGGAGCCGCCGGCGGCCGTTCCGGATCCGCGCACCCGAGCCCGGATCGCCGTCGGGGCGGAGGACCCGGCCCGCGGGGGAGGCGTCCGCCTGCTCCTGGCGGGGGAGCGGCCACCTATTCGCCCCCCTCGTACTCGGTGATCGCCTCGTGGACGGCGCTCGGCTCGCGGATCCTCATCAGCGCGCGCAGCCGCTCGGTGTCGCCCAGCATCCGCGCGAGGCGGGAGAGCGCGCCCGAGTGGCCGTCGTGGTCGACCGCGGCCAGCCCGATGACCAGCTCCACGGGGTCGTTCTGCGGGTGGCCGAAGGGCACCGGGCGGGCGAGGTGGGCCCAGGACATGCCGGTGCGCAGCACCGCCTCGCCGGGACGGGCGTGCGCCAGGGCCAGGCCCGGAGCGATGACGATGTAGGGGCCGTACTCCTCCACCGCCGCCTGCATCTGCTCGGTGTAGTCCGCGGTCACCGCGCCTCCGGCCACGAGGAGCTCGCCGGCGGCCCGGATCGCCGCGCGCCAGTCCTCGGCCGCGATCCCGGTCACGATCGCCTCGACGGGCAGCAGGGTGGACAGGGACGTGTCGGCCATGGGCCCTCCCGGCGGCGGGACGCGAGAGCGGATCGGGTCCGCGGTGCGGACCGTGTCCTACGTTACGGCGCTACCGGAGGAATGTAACGCATCACCCGGTGGGGTGTCCTGTCCCGAAGCTAGTCTTCTGCGTCGTGTGACCGGTTGATCCGGGACGCGGTGCGGTCCCGGTGGGACAGGCCGTCGCTGGTGGTCCGGGTCGCGGCGCGGAGCAGGCGGCGGGCGTCGTCGGCGGCGGCGCGCACCCGGTCGGGCGCGGCACGGCCGGTGCGCGCCTCCTCCTCGCCGCCCTCGGGCGGCATCCCGATGTCGTCGGGCAGCCCGGCCCGGCCCACGATGCGCATCTGCACCGTCTCCTGGGAGACCGAGGGCCGGATGTCGCCGCTGGGCGTGGTCCAGTGCTTGAGCCGGTGGTGCAGCCACTCCGGGCCCTGGTAGCCCTCGCCGCGCGGCCAGGGGGCGCCGTCGGGCCGGTGGCTGAGCGCGTGCAGCAGGTCGGCCACCGACCAGCCGGCGGAGAAGAAGCGCGCCGCCTGGCGGCGCAGGTCGGCGAAGTCCACCCCGCGCAGCGAGCCGTCGCGGCGGCGGATCAGCTCGCAGGCCCGGTGCACGTCCCGCGGGGTGTGCATGGGCAGGGTGAGCGGGTCGGGGCCGGTGGAGGGGGCCAGCAGGTCGTCGTCGACGGTGACGACCACTTCGCCCTCGCGCCGGTTCTCCCAGATGCCGATGCGCTCGCGCGGCCAGCCCTGGGACTCGGCGAGCGCCGCCGCGAGCCGCTTCAGGTCGAAGCCGTCCTGCGAGACGATCCGGAACTCGGCCATGTCCCCCTCCGGGTGCGGGTGCCGGCCCGGTGCCGGCGTCCGTGCCGCCCGTCCAGGGTACGGGGCGCCGGGCCGGGCGCGAGCGGGGCCGCCGCGCCCGCGCGTTAGGGTGGCCCCAGGCGAGGGCCGGGCGACGTCCGGCCGACCACGACGACCGCTCACGAGGTGGACCGTGCCCCAGACCGCCAGTGCCGCCGAGCAGGCCCCGACCAACCGGGCCCTGCGCGAGTTCCTGCACGGGCTGCCCGGCGTGGACGAGGTCGGCGCCCGCGAGCGGGCCGCCGGCCTGGCCACCCGCTCCGTCAAGACCACCGCCAAGGCCGCCGCCCTCGACCTGGCCGTGCGCATGGTCGACCTGACCACCCTGGAGGGCGCCGACACCCCCGGCAAGGTGCGCGCGCTGGCCGCCAAGGCGCGCCGCCCCGACCCCGACGACCCCTCCGCCCCGTCGGCGGCCGCCGTGTGCGTCTACTCCGACCTGGTGGGCGTCGCCGTCGAGGCGCTGCGCGGCAGCGGGGTGGGGGTGGCCTCGGTCGCCACCGCCTTCCCCTCCGGCCGCGCCCCGCTGGAGGCCAAGCTGGCCGACACCCGGCGGGCGGTGGCCGACGGCGCCACCGAGATCGACATGGTCATCGACCGCGGCGCCTTCCTCTCCGGCGACTACCGCAAGGTCCACGAGGAGATCACCGCGGTCAAGCAGGCCTGCGGCGGCGCCCACCTCAAGGTGATCCTGGAGACGGGCGAACTCGCCACCCTGGACAACGTGCGGCGCGCCTCCTGGCTGGCGATGGGGGCCGGCGCCGACTTCATCAAGACCTCCACCGGCAAGGTGGCCCCCGCCGCCACGCCCCCGGTGGTGCTGGTGATGCTGGAGGCGGTGCGCGACCACCGGGCGGCCACCGGCAGGACGGTGGGCGTCAAACCGGCCGGCGGCATCCGCACCGCCAAGGACGCCGTGCGCAACCTGGTGATGGTGCAGGAGGTGGCCGGGCCGCGCTGGCTCGACCCGGCACTGTTCCGCATCGGCGCCTCCAGCCTCCTCAACGACCTGCTGATGCAGCGCTCCAAGCTGCGCACCGGCGCCTACGCCGGGCCCGACTACTTCACCATCGACTGACGGGGCACCGATGAGCGGGACGAGCGGTACGGACACGGACGGCGGCCGCGCCGGGGACGGCGCGGCGGAGCCGGCCCAGGACCAGAACAGGGCCAGGGCCGAGAGGAAGGGTTCGCGGTTGGACGGACAGCCCCTGGAGTATGCGCCCGCCCCCGAGTCGCGCTCGGTGGTGCGGCTGCGCGAGGCCTACGACCCGTTCATCGACGGGGAGTTCGTGCCGGCCGAGACCGGTGAGCACCTCACCACCGCCAACCCCGCCGACGAGGAGCCGCTGGCGCAGGTGGCCCTGTGCGGGGAGGCCGACGTGGACCGGGCGGTGGCGGCCGCCCGCCGCGCCTTCGACGCCGTGTGGCGGGAGCTGCCCGGGGCCGAGCGCGGCAAGTACCTCTTCCGCATCGCCCGCATCCTCCAGGAGCGCTCCCGCGAGATCGCGGTGCTGGAGACCCTGGACAACGGCAAGCCGGTCAAGGAGACGCGCGACTTCGACGTGCCCACGGCCGCCGCGCACTTCTTCTACCACGCCGGGTGGGCCGACAAGCTCGCCTACGCCGGCATGGGCCCCGACCCGCGGCCGGTGGGCGTGTGCGCCCAGGTGGTGCCGTGGAACTTCCCGCTGCTCATGCTCGCCTGGAAGATCGCCCCCGCGCTCGCGGCCGGCAACACCGTCGTGCTCAAGCCGGCCGAGACCACCCCGCTGACCGCGCTGCTGTTCGCCGAGGTCTGCCAGGAGGCCGGCCTGCCGCCCGGGGTGGTCAACATCGTCACCGGCGACGGCGGGACCGGACGGACGCTGGTGGAGCACCCCGGGGCCGACAAGGTCGCCTTCACCGGCTCCACCGAGGTGGGCCGCGGCATCGCCCGGGCGCTGGCCGGGAGCGGCAAGCGGCTCACCCTGGAGCTGGGCGGCAAGGGCGCCAACATCGTCTACGACGACGCCGCCCTGGACCAGGCCGTGGAGGGCGTGGTCAACGGGGTCTTCTTCAACCAGGGCCACGTGTGCTGCGCCGGGTCGCGGCTGCTGGTGCAGGAATCGGTCGCCGAGGAGCTCCTGGAGCGGCTGCGGGCCCGCATGGCGCTGCTGCGCCTGGGCGACCCGCTGGACAAGAACACCGACATCGGCGCGGTCAACTCCGCGGCGCAGCTGGAGCGGATCCGGGACCTGGCCGAGACCGGCCGGGCCGAGGGCGCCCACGCCTGGTCGCCGCCGTGCCCGCTGCCCGAGCGCGGCCACTGGTTCCCGCCCACGGTCTTCACCGGCGTCACCCAGGCCCACCGGGTCGCCCGCGAGGAGGTCTTCGGGCCGGTGCTGAGCGTGCTGACCTTCCGCACGCCGGAGGAGGCGGTGGCCAAGGCCAACAACACCCCCTACGGGCTCTCCGCCGGGGTGTGGACCGAGAAGGGGTCGCGGATGCTGTGGACCGCCGAGCGGCTGCGCGCCGGGGTGGTCTGGTCCAACACCTTCAACAAGTTCGACCCGGCCAGCCCGTTCGGCGGGTACAAGGAGTCCGGCTACGGCCGGGAGGGCGGGCGCCACGGACTGGAGGCCTACCTTGTCTGAGGAGCGGTACGACGGGGCGTGGCCGCGCGTCGCCGTGCGCAAGACCCACAAGCTGTACATCGGCGGGGCGTTCCCGCGATCGGAGTCGGGGAGGTCCTACCCCGTGGCGTCGGCGGACGGAGAGCACCTGGCCAACGCGGGCATGGCCTCGCGCAAGGACGCCCGGGACGCGGTGGCCGCGGCCCGCAAGGCCTTCCCGGGGTGGGCGGGGCGCACCGCCTACAACCGGGGGCAGGTCCTCTACCGGGTCGCGGAGATGATGGAGGGCCGCCGGGCCCAGTTCGCCGCCGAGCTGGCGGCGGCCACCGGGGCGGAGCGCGCCGAGGCCGAGCAGGAGGTGTCGGCCGCGATCGACCGGTGGGTCTACTACGCCGGGTGGACCGACAAGGCCGCCCAGGTGCTCGGCGGGACCAACCCGGTGTCGGGGCCGTTCGACAACCGTTCGGCGCCCGAGCCGACCGGGGTGGTGGCGGTGCTCGCCCCGCAGGACGCGCCGCTGCTGGGGCTGGTGTCGGTGCTGGCGCCGGTGGTCGCCATGGGGAACACGGCGGTGCTGGCGGCATCGGAGAGCGCTCCGCTGCCGGCGGTGGCGCTGGCCGAGGTGTTCGCCACCTCGGACCTGCCCGGCGGGGTGGCCAACGTGCTCACTGGCCGCACCGCCGAGCTCGCCCCGCCGCTGGCCGCGCACGCCGACGTCAACGCCCTCGACCTGGCCGGGGCGGGGGAGCTCGCCGCCGACCTGGAGGAGGCCGCGGCGCAGACCCTCAAGCGGGTGCTGCGGCCGGACCCGGCCGTCGTGTGGTCGGCCGACCCGGGGCTGAGCCGGATCCGGCCGTTCCTGGAGACCAAGACCGTGTGGCACCCGGTCGGCATCTGAGCCGACGGGGCCATCCGAGTCATCCGGGCCCGCCGCGGGCGGCCCCGCGCGTGCAGGGCCGCCGACGTCGAGCAGACCGGGAGGGGACGCGATGGACGGCGCTCCGGCCGGACCGCCGGTGTCCGTGGAGCTGCTGCGGCTCGACGGGCCGGCGCCAGGGGAGGGCGAGGGCGCGCACGGAGCGCGGGAGCCGCAGGACGCGCGTGCGGCCCGGGCCCGCGCCGACGCCCTGGGGCTGCGCCTGGCCCCGGGCCAGGGCAGGTTCGTCGACCCGCCGGTGGCCACCCTGCCCAAGGCCGACGCCGACCCCGGACAGGTGCCGTTCGCGGTGCTGGTCGACGGGGAGACGGCGGGGTTCGGCATCCTCGACCGGTCGGTGCCCGCGGGGACGGGCATCGTCCCCGGCGACGGGGCGAGCATCACCTCTGCGCCGGAGCGGGCGCTGATGCTGCGCTCGTTCCTCATCGCGGTCCGGTGGCAGGGCGAGGGTGTGGGGCGCCGGTCCTGCCGACTGCTGCCCCGGGCGGCCCGCGAGGTCGCCCCGGAGGCCGATGAGCTGCTGCTGACGGTGAACACGGCCAACCCCGCGGCCTACAGGGCGTACACGGCGGGCGGCTTCACCGACACGGGCCGCGTCTACCTGGGCGGAGACGCGGGACCGCAGCACGTGCTGTCGATGCCGCTGGCCTGAAGGGACCCCGCCGCACTGCGCCGCACTGCGCCGCACTGGCCGCACTGGCCGCACTGCGCCGCACAGCGGCCGCACCTCGCCGAGCGGCGCCGACTGTCCGTCGTCTCCGCCGAGAGCGGCAGGACGCGCCTCATGGCGGGCGGCCCCGCGGCCGCGAGGACCCGGGGTAGGCGCCTGCGGCGCCCCCGCCCGGGAACGGGCGCCGCGACACACAGTGGCGCCATGCGCGGGCACCGTTGCCAACGGAGGCCGTGGGGGGAAGGATGCTGCAAGCGGCACCCGCGTGCCCGCCCGTCCGCCCGGACGGCCGCCAGGACCCGGACCACCGTGAGGAGTACGCGACCCGTGAGCACCGATCCGATCGCCAGAGCACGTGAGGCCGCGGACGATCTGCGCGAGCGCACCGGCACCGATTCCTTCCGCGCCGCCGTCGTGCTGGGCTCGGGCTGGGGAGAGGCCGTCGACGCGCTGGGGGAGACCGCGGCCGAGCTCCCCGTCACCGAGCTGCCGGGCTTCCCGCCGCCCGCGGTGACCGGGCACGCGGGCACGGTGCGCTCGGTGCGGTGCGGAGGAGGCGAGGTGCTCGCCTTCCTGGGGCGCACCCACCTGTACGAGGGGCACGGCACCGACGCGGTCGCGCACGCGGTGCGCACGGCGGTGCAGGCGGGGGCACGGACGGTGGTGCTCACCAACGCGGCCGGGGGCCTGCGCTCCGACGTGGCGGTGGGCAGTCCGGTGCTGATCTCCGACCACATCAACCTTACGGCCCGCTCGCCCTTGACCGGCGCGGAGTTCGTCGACCTGACCACCCTGTACGACCCGCGCCTGCGCGCGCTGGCCCGCGAGGTCGAGCCGTCGCTGCCGGAGGGGGTCTACGCGGCCATGCCCGGGCCGCACTTCGAGACCCCGGCCGAGATCCGCATGCTGCGCGCCCTCGGGGCGGACCTGGTGGGCATGTCCACCGCCCTGGAAGCGATCGCCGCCCGCGCGCTGGGGGCGTCGGTGCTCGGGATCTCGCTGGTCACGAACATCGCCGCAGGCCTGTCGGACGAGCCGTTGGACCATAAGGAGGTCCTGGACACCGGCCGAGAGGCCGCGGCGGGCCTCGGCGACCTGCTGGCCGGGGTCCTGGCCAAGCTCTAGCCGTCCACGCTTGAGCCGGTCGGCGTCGAGCCGGGCAGAGGGGCAGAGGGGGAGAGAGGCGAGGCCGTGCCGCCCTCGGCGCCTGTCGGCGCGCTTTCCCCGAGCCTGCTTGCCGGGCGCCGGGGCTCCGAGGGGCTTGGGCGGCGACGGCACGGAAGGTACCCCGCTCCGGGCCGCTCGCCGGGCGGCGCGCCGCTGAGGTGCCGGGTGGAGAGCGGCGACGAAGAGGAGGGGCGGCGCCCCGGGACCGCCGGTCGGCCGCCGGGCCTCCCGCGGTCCAGGTCACGTCCCGCAATGTGGTGGTGGAACTTCGTTCGGCTCGGAGGGGGTGTCCGCTGGAGTGGTGGAGCTTTCGGCCGCGTTCTTCTGAGCGGTGCGACCGCTGCAGCGCGCCCCCTCCTTCGTTGTTGATCTCGGGAAAGTCGGGGTAATACCGGTGAGTATTACCCCGACTTTCCCGAGATCAACGGGGGTGCCGGGCCGGGGAGCGGAACCCGGGTCCCGTGAGGGGGTGCCGAGTAGGCTGTCGGACGCCCGGGCGACCGGGGCGCACCCCTCGCGAGGAAGGCTTTCGCATGGCGGAGACACTTGTTGACCTGCGCGAACGTGCCCGTGTGTGGCTGTGTCACGATCCGGACCCCCGCACGCGCGCCGAGCTGGAGGCGCTGCTGGACTCCGGGGACGACGCCGCCCTCGCCGACCGGTTCGGGGCCCGGCTGGAGTTCGGGACCGCCGGGCTGCGCGGTGAGCTCGGGGCCGGCCCCAACCGGATGAACACCGCGGTGGCCATGCGGGCGGCCGCCGGGGTGGCCGCGTGGGCCGGCCGGTCCGGCCCCGGCGCCCTCGTCCCCGTCGGCTACGACGCCCGCCACCGCTCCGCCGACTTCGCCCGCGCCACCGCCGAGGTGCTCGCCGGGGCCGGGTGCCGCCCCGTCCTGCTGCCCGGCCCGCTGCCCACCCCCGTACTGGCCTTCGCCGTGCGGCGGCTGCGCGCCGCCGCCGGGGTGATGGTCACCGCCAGCCACAACCCGGCCCGCGACAGCGGCTACAAGGTCTACCAGGGCACCGCCGGGGGCGCCGTCCCCGGCGAGGCGGGGGCGCAGATCAACGCGCCGTCGGACGCCGAGATCTCCGACGCCATCGACCGGGCCCCCCATGCCGACGAGCTGCCCCGCGGGACCGGCATCGCCTCCGCCCCCGAGGGCCTCGTCTCCGACTATGCCGCGGCCCTGGCCGAGCTGCCCATCGGCGGCGCCCGCGACGTGCGCGTGTGCCACACGCCGCTGCACGGCGTCGGGGGAGCGGTGCTGCGCGCGGCCTTCGCCGAGGCCGGCTTCCCCGCCCCGTACCCCGTCGCCGAGCAGGACGAGCCCGACCCGGACTTCCCCACCGCGCCCTTCCCCAACCCCGAGGAGCCGGGGGTGATGGACCCGGCCATGGCCGAGGGGGAGCGCGTCGGCGCCGACGTCGTCATCGCCAACGATCCCGACGCTGACCGGCTGGCCGTGGGCGTGCCCGGGCCGGGCGGACGGGTCCTCACCGGTGACGAGGTCGGCGGCCTGCTCGCCGAGCACGTGCTCCGCCTGACCTCAGGCGCCGACCGGGTGGTGGCCACCACCGTCGTCTCGGCCGGCCTGCTGCCCAAGATCGCCGCCGCGCACGGCGTGCGCGGCGCCGAGACGCTCACCGGCTTCAAATGGCTGGTGCGGGCGGGCGGTCCCGGCGACCGGAACGTGTTCAGCTACGAGGAGGCCCTGGGGTACTGCATCGGCGGCGACGCCGGCCGCCCGGTCCTGGACAAGGACGGCATCGGCGCCGCGCTGGTGCTGGCCGGTGTGGCGGCCGAGGCCAGGCGCAACGGGCGGACGCTGCTGGACCTGCTGGACGACCAGGCGCGGGCCTACGGCCTGCACCGCACGGCCCAGGTGTCGCTGCGCACCGACGACGCCGACCGGATCACCGGAGCCATGGCGCGGCTGCGCGCTCACCCCCCGCGGGCCTTCGGGCCGCTGGGGGTCGAGGGGGTGGAGGACTTCGCCCGGGGGACGGGGGGACTGCCGCCGACGGACGCCCTGCGCTTCCGCCTGGGCGGCGGCGCGCGCGGGCGGGTGACGCTGCGCCCCTCGGGGACCGAGCCCAAGCTCAAGGCCTACCTGGAGGTCGTGCTCCCGGTGGTGGGCGGCATCGCCGACGTCCGGCGGGAGGCCGATGGCCGCCTGGAGGAGCTGAAGGAGGCCGTCTCCCGGGTGATGTGACGGCGGCTCGTGGCGGCGGTGCGCCGCGCGTCCCCCGGGAGCGGGCCGGAGGGGCGCGTGCGGCCCTCGGGGAGGGGAGGCCGCCCGGTCAGTCGAGCGGGTGCACGACGGGGCGGTGCACCACCTCGTCGATCACGGTGAGGGTCTGGGTGGCGGTCACCCCCGGCAGCGACTGCAGCCGGGTCAGGATCAGGTCCCGCAGCTGGTCGGTGTCGGCCACCCGTACCAGGAGCACGATGTCGGCCGAGCCCACCACGTACCAGCAGTACTCCACCTCGGGGTAGGAGGAGAGCACCTCCCGGTTGGCCCGCCAGTCCGGCTGGCTGCCGGAGATCAGGACCAGGGCGGTCACCCCCAGCCCCATCCGGGCGTGGTCGGCGATCACCGAGTAGCCGCGGATGACCCCGTCGTCGGTCAGGCGCTTGATGCGGTTGTAGGCGGTCGCGCGGGACACGTTGGCCAGCGCCGCGATCTCGGTGATGCCGGTGCGGGCGTCCTCGGCCAGGGCCGAGATGATCACCTCGTCGGTGGCGTCGGGCAGGCGCGCCGAGCGGCGCGGACGGGACCGCCCGCGCTCCTGGGCGCTGGGGTTTCGGGTGCGGTCGGAACCTCCGTCGGTGCTGGACGCGGGTGCGGCGTCGGCGGGGGCGTCTGGTCCGGGTCGGGTGTCCCCGTGGGCCATGCGGCGTCTCCATGGGTGCGGGTGCTCAGAAACGAAGTACCAGTTCTGAGACGGTTCAGTCCATTGTCGTCTTGCCCGCTGAGACGGCGTGGGGCGGGTCACGGCTCCCGTTTACGATGGGTCCGCGGCCGCCCCCGAAGCGTGTCCCCGCGCGCCCGGCCGCCAGAGAGGACGAAGCATGCCGGTCCCCGCCGAAGTGCGCCGACGCGTCCGCGGCTTCCTGCCCGCGGGCGAGGAGATCCGCTACATCTTCCCGGCCTCGTGGAACGAGACGGTCTTCTTCCTCTTCGTGGTCACCGATTCCGCGGTCACCGTGGTGTCCAACCGGTTCTGGAGCCGCACCCGGCCCAAGCGGATCTGGCACGTCTTCCCGCGCGGCGTGCGCATCGGCCCGGTGGAGACCAACCTGATCCCCGCCTTCGAGCTGGGCGGCCACACCTTCGAGGTGGAGGAGGAGTACGTCTCGGTGATCAACGCCTGCGACGCCGAGGCCGCCGAGGGCTCCCTGCCGGAGGACCCCTTCCCGGACCTGTGAGCGCCCCGCGGGCGGCGCGGTCCCGGCCGTCTCGTAGCGCCCCCGCCCTCGGACCCGTCACGCCGTCTCTCGTTAGACGATCACGGACATCAGCGCTGTATTCGTGCTCTGATGTATCGACTTTGCGCCGATATCTAGCGCAACTGTCGATTCTCTGTCCAGAATCGTGGCGAGCGGCCCGATGTGTCACGGCCCGTCCCGGAACGACCCTGTCGGGGCGGCCGCGTCCGCGGCCGAGGAACGCCGAGACGGTGTCACGACGGTGACGAGGGAGCCGCCCCCATGACGATGCCGAGCCCCACGCCCGCACGGCCGGAGCCGCACCCGGACTTCGGCCCCGACCTCGCGCGGCGCTGCTACCTGCAGATGCTCACCGCGCGGCGCATCGACGAGGAGGCGATCGCCCTGCAGCGCCAGGGCGTCTTCCCCGCCTACGTCTCCTTGCGCGGCCAAGAGGCCGCCCAGGTCGCCGGGGCCGCGGCGCTCGACACCGAGCGCGACTTCGCCTTCCCCACCTACCGGGAGATGGGCGTGGCCCTGGCCATGGGCGTGGACATGGTCGGCTACATGGCCAGCCACCGGGCGCTGTGGCACGGCGGCCTGTACGACCCGGCGGCCTCCCGCTTCGCCGGCCTCAACGCGGTCGTGGGCGGCCCGGTGCCGCACGCCGTGGGGTGGGCCGTCGGCGAGCGGCTGCGCGGCGGGTCCGGCTGCGCGGTGGCCTACTTCGGCGACGGGGCCAGCTCCGAGGGCGACGTGCACGAGGCGATGAACTTCGCCGCCGTCTACCGGGCCCCGGTGGTGTTCTTCTGCCAGAACAACCGCTGGGCGCTGTCGGTCCCCAACGAGCGCCAGGTGGCCGGCGGCTCGGTGGCCGCCCGCGGCCAGGGGTACGGGATGCCGGGCACCGCCGTCGACGGCAACGACGCGGCCGCCGTGCACCACGCCATGGCCCGGGCCCTGGAGCGCGCCCGCGCCGGGGAGGGGCCCAGCCTCATCGAGGCGCTCACCTACCGGGTCGAGCCGCACTCCACCTCCGACGACACCTCCCGCTACCGGGACGCCGAGGAGGAGCGCGCCTGGCGCGGCCGCGACCCGCTCACGCTGCTGCGCGCGCGCATGGAGGCCGACGGCAGCGGCGACGCCGCCTTCTTCGAGCGCGCCGAGCAGGAGGCCCGGGAGCGCGCCGAGGCGGTGCGCGACGGCGTGAGCACCGCCCCCGAACCCGACGGGGCCGACCTGTTCACCCACGTCTTCCGCGAGCCCACCGAGGAGCTCGCCCGGCAGCAGCGCGTCTGGCACGAGGAGGTCCGGCCGTGACCGGCACGATCACCGAGGCGGCCGGGGCGGCCGACGCGTCCGCCCCCCGGGTCCGCGAGATGTCGATGCAGCAGGCGGTCAACGCCGCGCTGCGCACCGTTCTGCGGGAGGACCCCCGCACCCTGGTCTTCGGCGAGGACGTCGGCGCCCTGGGCGGGGTCTTCCGGGTCACCGACGGGCTGCAGGAGGAGTTCGGCGCCGAGCGCGTCTTCGACACCCCGCTGGCCGAGTCGGCCATCATCGGCATGGCGGTCGGCCTGGCCATGAACGGGTGGCGCCCCATTCCCGAGCTGCAGTTCGACGGCTTCGCCTACCCGGCCGTGGACCAGATCGTCAACCAGCTGGCCCGGATGAACTACCGCAGCCGCGGCGCGGTCCCCATGCCGGTCACCCTGCGCCTGCCCAGCTTCGGCGGGATCCAGGCGCCCGAGCACCACGGGGAGAGCCTGGAAGCGCTCTTCGCGCACGTCCCCGGCCTGAAGGTGTGCGCCCCCTGTGACCCGCAGGACGCCTACCGGCTGCTGCTGCAGTCGGTGCGCTGCGACGACCCGGTCGTGTACATGGAGCCCAAGGCCCGCTACTGGGACCGGCGCCCGGTGGACCTCGCGCACGACCCCGGCGACATGCCGGTGGGCCGCAGCCGCGTGCTCCGCCGCGGGCGGCACGCCACGCTGGTGGCGTGGGGGGCGATGGTGCACCGCTGCCTGCAGGCGGCCGAGTACGCCGCCGAGGACGGCGTGGAGCTGGAGGTGGTGGACCTGCGCTGGCTCAAGCCCATCGACGCCGAGGGCCTGGCCGCCTCGGCCGCGCGCACCCGCCGCGCGGTGGTGGTGCACGAGGCGCCGCTCACCGCGGGCCTGGGGGCGGAGGTCTCCGCGCTGGTCACCGAGCGCGCCTTCGGCGCGCTGGCCGCCCCGGTGGAGCGGGTCGCCGGGTTCGACGTGCCCTACCCCGCCGGGCCGCTGGAGCCGCAGTACCTGCCCACGATCGACCGCATCCTGTCCGCCGTGCAGAGGACCCTGGAGTACAAGCGCCCATGACCGACACCACCGAGCGCACCTTCGCCCTGCCCGACCTGGGCGAGGGCCTGGTCGAGGCCACCGTGCTGGAGTGGCTGGCCGCCCCCGGCGACCGGATCGGGCGCAACGCCCCGCTGGTGGAGCTGGAGACCACCAAGTCGGCGGTGGAGATCCCCTCCCCGTACGCCGGGACCGTCGTCCGGCTGCACGCCGAGGAGGGGGAGGTGGTGCAGGTCGGCTCCGCCCTGGTCACCTTCGCCGTGGAGGGGCCCGCCGGGGAGGCGGACGGCGGCGCGGCCGGGCGGGCCGGCATCGTGGGCCGGGTCCCGCAGGACGAGGAGGCGCCGCGGCGGCGGGTGCGCCTGCGGCCGCCGGAGGAATGATCCGCCGGTCGTCCCGAAAAGGACGGAAAATACGTTCGGGGTCGATAATTCCCCGAAAAAGGGCGGCCGTGCAGGGGCCGCGCAGTCGCGCACCGGGAGGAAACCGGTGCACCGCCGACGTGGGAACGGTGAGAAATGGACCAGGTCCTGTCCGGAGAGGTGCCCCTCCGGTACGCGGTCGAGGGGGACCCCGCCGCTCCGGGGGAGGCTCCCCCCGTCCTGCTTCTGCACGGGTACGGCTCGAACCACGAGCTGAACTGGCTGCGCACCGGGTGGCCCGCCGCCCTTGAGGGGCGCGCCCTGATCGCCCCCGACCTGCGCGGCCACGGCGGCAGCGGCAAGCCCGGCGACGACGGCGCCTACACGCCCGAGCGCATCGCCGACGACATGGTGCGCCTGCTGGACGCGCTGGGCGCGGACCGGGTCGACGCCGTCGGGTACTCGATGGGCGCGCGCAACGCCTGGGAGCTGGCGCTGCGCCACCCCGGCCGGGTGCGCCGCCTGGTGCTGGCCGGGTTCGGCCCGCGCGACCCGTTCGCCGGAGCCGACTTGCACGCCCTCGACCGGGACTCCTCCCCCTTCGGGCGGATGCACCGCGTCGCGGGCACGGTGCCGGGCAACGACCTGGACGCGCTGGCGGCCTGCGCGCGCGGGCAGGCGTCGCGGCCGTTCACCCCCGAACCGGCGCCGGGCGTGCCGATGCTGTTCGCCGCGGGGGAGCGCGACGCGGTGGCCGCGGACGTCGAGGAGCTCGCGGCCGGCTGCGGGGCCGAGGTGGTGCGCATCCCCAAGCGCGACCACGCCAACGCGGTGTCGGCGCGGGCGCTGAAGGAGGCGGTCCGCGACTTCCTGGCGGTGGAGGCGCCCGCGGGCGGGCCGCGCTGAGTCCGTAGAGCTCTCCGCGGCGGCTCGCGAGCGGTCGCGGGGGGAGGGCGGGAGTCGGGGGCCGGTCGGAGGTCGGCTCCGGCCGGGCCCTCGTCGGTGCGTGCGGTGCTCTGACCGTCTCGGCCGGAGGCGGTGACCTCCGTGCAGGTCGGTTGGATGGTCCGCTGGCAGGGGGCCCTACCGGAGGGCGATGTCCGTCGCGTGCCTTTCTTTCCTGTTTCGACCTGTTTCGGCGCGTTATCGCCGGTGTTCGCGCCTTCCCTTTCTGTGACGGGAGGGTCATCGTCCGGCGTTCTCCGTCGAATCCGACAACACTCTCCTCTCGCCTTTGTAACAACCTTTCCGGGGCTAATGGTGGCAATTCCCCTAAACGGATATCGTCCGGCGGCATGACCCGGCCGTGCCGCGGCCCGGTGGCCGGCCCGTGAACCGGGCCGGCGCGGTGCTCGAAGGGGAGATGAACTGTGAGACGCACGATCGCTGTCAGGTGCGCCACCGCCGTGGCCGCCGGGGCCCTCGCGCTGGCCGTGACCGCCTGTGACGCCCCCGCCTCCCCCGGAGGCGAGGGAGACGGCGGGGACGGCGGCGGAGGCGGGACCCAGGCCTCGGACCTGCGGGTGGGCCTGGCCTACGACATCGGCGGCCGGGGCGACAAGTCCTTCAACGACTCCGCCTACCGCGGCCTGCAGCGCGTGGACGAGGAGTTGGGCGTCGCCGAGGTCAACGACCTGGAGCCGAGCCAGGACGAGCCGGACAGCGCCAAGGTCGACCGGCTGCGCCTGATGGCCGACCAGGACTTCGACGTCGTGATCGGAGTGGGCTTCGCCTACGCCGAGCCGATGCGCGAGGTCGCCCCGGACTACCCGGACGTGCACTTCGCCATCATCGACGAGGAGATCGACGACCTCGACAACGTCACCAGCCTCGTCTTCGCCGAGAACGAGGCCTCCTTCCTGGCCGGGGTGGCCGCCGCGCACACCACCGAGGAGGACCACGTCGGGTTCGTCGGCGGCGTGGAGACCCCGCTGATCCAGAAGTTCGAGGCCGGGTTCGCCGCCGGGGTCGAGCACGTCGACGACGGCATCGAAATCGAGCGCCAGTACCTGAGCCAGCCCCCGGACATGGGCGGCTTCCAGGACCCGGCGGCCGGCAAGTCGGCCGCCCGCAGCCAGTACGACGCCGGCGCCGACGTGATCTACCACGCCGCCGGAGCCTCGGGCAACGGCGTGCTGGAGGCCGCCACCGAGGAGGAGAAGTACTTCATCGGCGTCGACAGCGACCAGTACGAGAACGCCGGCGACGAGCAGAAGCCCTGGGTCGTGACCTCGGCGATGAAGAGCATCGACACCGCGGTCTTCGACTTCGTCTCCGCGGTCGCCGAGGGCGAGGTGGAGTCCGGGGTGCAGCGCTTCGACCTGTCCGACGGCGGTGTGGACTACTCCGACTCCAACGAGGAGCTGATCTCCCCCATCCGCGAGGAGATGGACGAGGCCAAGCAGCAGATCATCGACGGGGAGATCGAGGTGCCCACCTCCCCCTGACCCGACCCGCACGACCCGCGACCGGGCGGGGCGGGGGCCGTCCCCCGCGCCGCCCGCTCGACCCCACTGCGAGCACCGACGGGAGCGAGATGGGCAGGGCGCAGGCGGTCGGCGGGCAACCCCCGCCGGCGGTCGAGCTCCGGGGGATCACCAAGAGGTTCCCCGGGGTGGTGGCCAACCACGACATCGACATCACGGTGGCGGCCGGAACCGTGCACGCCATCGTGGGCGAGAACGGCGCCGGGAAGTCGACGCTGATGAAGACCCTCTACGGGCTGCACCGGCCCGACGAGGGGGCCGTGCGGGTGCACGGCCGGCAGGTGGCGCTGAACTCCCCGGCCGACGCCATCCGCAACGGCATCGGCATGGTGCACCAGCACTTCATGCTCGCCGACAACCTCACGGTGCTGGAGAACACCGTGCTGGGCGCCGAGTCCTCCCACGGCATCGGCGCGCGGGCGCGGCGGCGGGTGCGCGAGCTCTCCGACCAGTACGGGCTGGGGGTGCGGCCCGACGCCCTCACCGAGGAGCTGGGGGTGGGCGACCGCCAGCGGCTGGAGATCCTCAAGGTGCTCTACCGCGGCGCGCGCATCGTCATCCTCGACGAGCCCACCGCGGTGCTGGTGCCCCAGGAGGTCGACGAGCTCTTCGAGAACCTGCGCGAGCTCAAGCGCGAGGGGCTCACCGTCATCTTCATCTCGCACAAGCTGGACGAGGTGCTGCGGGTGGCGGACACGGTCACCGTCATCCGCCGCGGCACCACCGTGGACACCGTGGACCCGGCGGCCACCACCGCTCGGGAGCTGGCGGCACTGATGGTCGGCGGGTCGCTGCCCGTGCCCGAGCTGCGCGCGACCGCCGCCGCCGAGGAGGATGCGCTGTCGGTGGCGGGGCTGACCGTGCGCACCGCCGACGGGCGCGCCGCGCTGGACCGGGTCTCGCTGCGGGTGCGCCGCGGCGAGATCGTGGGCATCGCCGGCGTCGAGGGCAACGGCCAGTCGGAGCTGATCGAGGCGGTGATGGGGATCCGCCCCGCCGCCGCGGGCCGGGTGGAGCTGATGGGCGCCGACATCACCGGCCGCTCCACGCGGCAGGTGCGCGAGGCCGGGGTGGGGTACGTGCCCGAGGACCGGCACCGCCAGGGCCTGCTGCTGGAGTCGCCCCTGTGGGAGAACCGGGTGCTGGGCCACCAGACGCGGCCGCCCAGCGCCAAAGGGCTCCTCATCGACGCCGAGGGCGCGCGCGAGGACACCCGGCGGATCGTGCGCGAGTACGACGTGCGCACCCCCGGTGTGGACACCGCGGCCGACGCGCTGAGCGGCGGCAACCAGCAGAAGCTCATCGTCGGTCGGGAGATGAGCGGCGGCCCGGTGCTGCTGCTGGCGGCCCACCCCACGCGCGGGGTCGACGTGGGGGCCCAGGCCGCGGTCTGGGAGCAGCTGCGCCGCGCCCGGGCCGAGGGGCTGGCGGTCCTGCTGGTCTCGGCCGACCTGGACGAGCTGATCGGCATGTCGGACCGGCTGCTGGTGATCCTGCGGGGACGGCTCGTCGCCGAGGCCGACCCGGCCCGGGTGACCCCGGAGCGCCTGGGGTCGGCCATGACCGGCGTGTCCCTGGGCGGGGGCGGCGACGAGGGCGGGGTGCACCCGATCGCCGACGAGGCACCGGAGGCGGACGCCGCGGGGCCGGGCCGGCGCGAGCGGCGCACCGGTGCCCGCCGGTCCCCGGTCAGGTTCTTCGGGATGCGGGCGGCCGAGGACGAGCACCCCGACCGCGACCGCGGCTCGGACGGCGGCGCGGTCGGCGGAGGGGCCGGTGACGGCGGGTCCGGAGACGGCGGCGGAGCCGGAGACGGTGGCGGCGGAGGAGGCGGCGGATGACCGGCACCGGAACCGGAACCGAGGGCGGCCCGGTCGGAGCGCGGAGGGGCGCGGCCGCACGGGCCGCGCCTCCGATCGCGGTGCCCGCCGTCGCGGCGGCCGCCGCCACCTGGCTGCTGGACCTGTCCCTGATCGCCGCGGCGGCGCTGGCGGTCGCCGTCGCGGCCTCCTTCCTCGCCGCGGTCCTGGCGGCGCCGGTGCTGCCCCGGGCCCTGGCCCCGCCCGCGCGCGGCGGTGAGCCGCCGCTGATCCGCGGCGCCGTCCTGGCGCTCGCCCCGCTGCTGGGCGCGGCCGCCGGGCTGGTCGTGGCGGCCGTGGCCGACCTGTGGCTGATCGAACCGGTCGCCTACGCCCTGGGCGGGCTGGCCGGCGGGGCCGTGGCGGCCCTGGTGCACCGCACGCTGACCCGGATGCTCGCCCTGGCGATGGCCGCGGTCGGGGTGGCGGTGGTGCTGGCGGTCCTGGTCACCGCCGCCGTGCTGGTGGCGACCGGGGTCGACCCGCTGTTCGCCTTCGCCGAGATGGTCGGCCACGGCACCAAGCCCGACAGCATCGTCAACATCGCCAACAACGCCTCCACCCTGTACCTGTCGGCGGTCGCGGTGGCCATCGGCTTCCGGATGCGGCTGTTCAACATCGGGGTCGACGGGCAGTACCGGCTGGCGGCGATGGCCGCGGCGGCCGTCGGCGGCGCGGTGGCGCTGCCGCCGGTGCTGCACCAGGCGGTGGTCATCGCCACCGCGGTGGCGGTCGGCGGCCTGTGGGCGGGGCTGGCCGGGTTCCTCAAGGTGGCCCGGGGCGTCTCGGAGGTGATCTCCACGATCATGCTCAACGCCATCGCCACCGGCATCACCGCCTACCTGATCAACGTCGACCGGCTGGCGGTGGAGATCGGCACCAACAACATCGGCACCAGCCCCATCCCGCCCTCCGGATGGGTGCCCTCGGTCCCCATGGGCTTCATGGGATCGCGGGTCGACCTGTTCGGCCTGGTGCTGCTGGCCGCGGTGGTCGGGGCCGGCTACTGGTGGATGCTGGAGCGCACCCGCTTCGGCTTCGACCTGCGCGCCACCGGCCAGTCGGCCACCGCGGCCCAGGCCAGCGGGGTCGACGTGAAGAAGATGGTGCTGGCGGCCATGGTCATCTCCGGCATGGTCGCCGGGCTGGTGGGGATGCCGCAGCTGCTCGGCGACTCCCACTACTACGCCCTGGACTTCCCCACCGGGCTCGGGTTCATCGGCATCGCCATCGCCCTGCTGGGCCGCAACCACCCGGTGGGCATCGCACTGGCCGCGCTGTTCTGGAGCTTCCTCGACCAGGCCTCCCTGGTGCTGGACTTCCGGGGGATCCCCAAGGAGATGGCGGTGGTCACCCAGGCCACGGTGGTGCTCACCGTGGTCGTGGTCTACGAGGTGGTGCACCGCTGGGGGCGCCGCTACGAACAGCAGCAGGTCGGCAGGGAGCTGGGCCGGGCGGAGGTGGCCTCATGAGCCGGGAGACGACCGCCGGGGCGCCCGGTCCCGGAGCCGCGCCCGCGGCGGTCCGGGGCGCGTGGGGGCGCCGGTGGCGCCGGTGGAGGGTGCTGAGCGCGGTGCTCGCCGTGGTCGCGGCCCTGTCGGCGGTGCGGGTGTACAGCGGCCAGGACGCGCTGACCTCGGTCGGCACCGTGCAGACCATGCTCGCCTTCGCCGTGCCCATCGGCCTCGCCGGCCTGGGCGGGCTGTGGGCCGAGCGCGCGGGCATCATCAACATCGGCCTCGAAGGCATGATGGTCTTCGGCACCTGGTTCGGCGCCTACGCGGCCTGGGCCACCGGGAACCCGTGGGCGGGGCTCGCGGCCGGGGTCCTGGGCGGGGCGGCCGGGGGACTGGTGCACGCGGTGGCCACGGTGACCTTCGGCGTCGACCACATCGTCTCCGGCGTGGCGATCAACATCCTGTCCGTGGGCGCGATGCGCTACCTGTCGGTGCTGTACTTCATGGACGCCCCCGGAGGCGGTGCGGCCCAGTCGCCGCAGCTGCCGGACTTCGGCAGGGTCGGGCTGCCGTTCGTCGCCGACCTGCTGCAACCGGTGCGGGAGACCGGGTGGTTCCTGGCGGCCGACGCCGCCGGGATCGTCACCGGGCTGACCTCCGGGATGTCGGTGGTCACCCTGATCGCCCTGGCGCTGCTCCCGGTGAGCTACGCGGTCCTGTGGCGGACCCGCTTCGGCCTGCGGCTGCGCTCCTGCGGGGAGAACCCCGACGCCGCCGAGTCGCTGGGCGTCAACGTCTACGGGTACAAGTACGCGGCGCTGACGGTGTCCGGCGGCCTGGCCGGGATGGGCGGGGTCTTCCTGGCGATGGTGGCCTCCTCGGTCTACCAGGAGGGCCAGACCGGCGGGCGCGGGTACATCGGGCTGGCGGCGATGATCTTCGGCAACTGGCGGCCGGGCGGGCTGGCGATGGGCGCGGGGCTGTTCGGGTTCACCGACGCGCTGCAGATCCGCGGCCAGGGGCCGGCCGTGCACGCCCTGCTCCTCCTGCTGGCGGGGGCGTTGGCCGCGGCGGCGCTCTGGCAGCTGTGGCGGCGGCGGCCCGGCACGGCGCTGGCGTCGATCGCGGTCGCCGGGGGGCTGCTGGCCTGGTACCGGTTCACCGACACGGTGCCGCGCGAGGTGGTCATCGCCAGCCCCTACATCGCCACCCTGCTGGTCCTGGTGCTGGCCTCGCAGCGGCTCCGGCCCCCGGCGGGGATCGGACGCCAGTGGCGCAGGAGGAGCGGGTAGCCCGGGCGGGAAGGAGTCCGTCCATGGACGACAAGCGACTCACCGCGGCGGCCCCGGACTGGGGCGCCCTCCGGGCGGCGGCCCGCGATGCCGCGGCGCGGGCCTACGCCCCCTACTCCGGCCTGCGCGTGGGCGCGGCCGGGCTGGCCGGAGACGGGCGCCTCGTCACCGGCTGCAACGTGGAGAACGCCTCGTACGGGCTGACCCTGTGCGCCGAGTGCGGCCTGGTGTCCGCCCTGCACGCCACCGGGGGAGGGCCGCTCCTGGCGATGGCGTGCGCCGACGGGGACGGGCGGCCGCTCCTGCCGTGCGGCCGCTGCCGGCAGCTCCTCTACGAGCATGGAGGGCCCGGCCTGCAGGTGGACACCGACGACGGTCCGACCGCCCTGGGGCGGCTGCTCCCGCGGGCCTTCGGCCCCGAGGACCTGAACCGGACGGCCTGAAGGGCCGACCGGAACCGCCTGCGCGGGGGATTCGACACGGGTGCCCGTCCGGGCCTTACGCCCCGCCCGGCCCGCTCTTTAAGCTGCGAACCCCGCTTTCCCTTCCCCGCCGTCGGCGGCCGTGCCGAGGCCGCTCCGTGCACGACCCACCGGAGGACCTGATGGACGCCATCGACATCATCACCGCCAAGCGCGACGGTGCCGAACTCACCCGCGAGCAGATCGAGTGGCTCATCGCCGGGTACGCCGACGGCTCCGGGATCAGCGATGAGCAGATGGCGGCCCTGTGCATGGCCGTCGTGTGGCGCGGCATGACCCGCGCCGAGGTCGCCTTCTGGACCGAGGCCGTGCTGGCCTCCGGCGAGCGCCTGGACCTGTCCGGGCTGGACCGGCCCACCACCGACAAGCACTCCACCGGCGGCGTGGGCGACAAGACCACGCTGCCGCTGACCCCGGCGGTGGTGGCGTGCGGGGCGGCCGTCCCCCAGCTGTCCGGGCGCGGGCTCGGACATACCGGCGGGACCCTGGACAAGCTGGAGTCCATACCCGGGTGGCGGGCCGATCTCGGCCCCGAGGAGCTGCGAGGACAGCTGCGCGAGGTCGGCGGCGCGGTGTGCGCCGCCGGGCCCGGGCTGGCGCCCGCCGACCGCAGGCTCTACGCGCTGCGCGACGTCACCGGCACCGTGGAGTCGATCCCGCTGATCGCGGCCTCGATCATGTCGAAGAAGCTCGCCGAGGGGACGGGGGCGCTCGTCCTCGACGTCAAGGTGGGGGCGGGCGCGTTCATGAAGGACGTGGAGAGCGCGCGCGAGCTCGCCCGCACCATGGTCGGCATCGGCAACGACAACAAGGTGCGCACCCGCGCGCTGCTGACCGCGATGGACGTGCCGCTGGGGCGTGCGGTGGGCAACGCCCTGGAGGTGGAGGAGGCCCTGGAGGTGCTGTCCGGGGGCGGGCCCGAGGACGTGGTGCGCCTGACCGTGGAGCTGGGGCGCGAGATGCTGGACGCGGCGGGCCTGGGCGGGGCGAAGGACCCTGCCGACGCGCTCCGGGACGGCACGGCGATGGACGCGTGGCGGGCCATGGTCCGGGCCCAGGGCGGTGACCCGGACGCGGCGCTGCCTCAGGCCAACGAGCGCGGGGAGGTGCTGGCGCCGGCGTCGGGTGTGCTGGCGTCGGTGGACGCGCACGCCGTGGGCGTCGCGGCCTGGCGCCTGGGGGCGGGCCGCGCGCGCAAGGAGGACCGGGTGTCGCCGGGGGCGGGGGTGGTGCTGCACGCCGGGCCCGGCGAGCGGGTCCGCGCCGGCCGGCCGCTGTTCACCCTGCACACCGACGACCCGTCCCGCTTCCGCGGCGCGGCCGAGGTGCTGACCGGCGCCGCCCGGCTCGAACCGGCGGGGGAGAAGCGCCTCCCCCTGATCATCGACCGGGTAGGGGAGTCCCTCGGCTGACCCCGGGGCGGGCGCCCCGGGGAGCCGCCGGCCTGCGGCGGCAAGAGCCCGGCCGGTGCCCCGCCCCTCACCGCTCGGCAGCCGCCCCTCCCGGCCGGAGCGCGTCGACGGCGTGGACCAGGCGCGCCGTCCCACCGGGGTGGACGGCGCGGGTGAGGACGGTGTTGTGGTGGGCGATGACCTGTTCGGCGGTCAGTCCGGAGTCGGGGTCCCCTGCGGCCATGGGGGCGTGGCCGTCCGCGACCAGGTCCACGTCGAAGCCGTGGCTCGCGGCGGAACGGACGGTGGCGTCGATGCAGTAGTCGGTGGCGGCGCCGGTGACGACGAGGGTGTCGGCGCCGAGGGAGCGAAGGGCGTCGGCGAGGCCGGTCTCCCAGAAGGAGTCGGTGGCCCGCTTGGGGACGGTCCGGTCCCCTTCTTCGAGGCCGATGAGCGGGCTGACGCCGCGTCCGCGCCGGTCGGGGTCGCAGAGGCCGCCCGGCGGCCCGACCTGGTGGGGGACGAGCACCGGGACCCCGGCCCGGTGCGCCCGGCCGACGATCCCCCCGACCCGCCGCGCGAGCTCGGCCCCGCGCCAGAGGCCGTCGACGAGGAATTCGTGCATGTCGATGACGAGCACTGCGCGAGTCATGCCCCCACCCTAGAGAGCCGAAGTGCCGGCCAGAAGGGGGCGGCGACCGCGGCGGCGCCTCAACGCGGTCGGCGAAGGGCGGGTTCGCGGGGGTGGTGCCGCTCCTACCCGTCCCCAACCGTGTCCGGCGTCTCTTTTTCGTCGGTGTCGGGGGAGGTGGGCCCTGTGCCGGTCTGTGCAGGACCGGCCTCCCTGAGACCGGCGCGGGTCGGGGCCGCTGGGGTGCCGGGGCCGCTGGGGTACCGGAGTTCCACCGCTCCAGCGGATACGGCCATCGATGGCGCGGCAGGTGGGTGGGTAGCCGGTTACCCCGCCGGCCGCCGACCGGGCGCCGGGCCGCCGGAGTACCAGGTGGAGGGGTGGTGAGGACGGGGCTGGTGCCGTCGTCCGGTGGCGCTGTCGGGAGCGCGGCGTGCGGGCGGTCACTGGAGTCCGCGGCGAGGGCGTAGCCGGTGCCCCGCTCGCTCTCCTTGGCCGGGCGTCGGCGCCCCAGGGGGACCGGTGATGGGAGGCGACGACGATGCGGGGCGGTTCCCGACCTTGGCTGTCGGCCGCCGGGCCTCTCGTGGTGCCGGGAACAGCAGCGGCGACGGGAGAGCCGGTGCCCCGCTCCGGACTGCTTGCCGGGTGGCGGGGCCCTGCGGTTCGGGGAGAAGGCGGCGACGACTGAGGCTGCGGGTCCACCAGGCCGCGTTGTCGGGTGCCGGGTGCGCGGATGGTCGCTGAGGGAGGCGGCGAGGGCGTAGCCGGTGCCCCGCTCGCTCTCCTTGGCCGGGCGTCGGCGCCCCAGCGGTACCGGTGATGGGCGGCGACGACGAAGCGGGGCGGATCGTTGGGGCCGCCGGTCGGCTGCCGGGCTCCGTGTGGTCCAGGGAGGTAGCGGCGACGGGAGAGCCGGTGCCCCGCTCCGGCCTGCTTGCCGGGTGGCGGGGCCCTGCGGTGCCAGGGGGATGGGCAGCAACGACACGGCGCGGCGGTCCCCGGGGCCGCTGGTCGGGCGCCGGGAGGCCTGCTGGTTTGGCGGACCCCCTCCTTTGCGCGTTCCGGGCATACCGGGCGCACCAGGCGGCGACGGTGCATCGAGAGTGGTGATATTGCCACGCAATGTGCAGTTGCGTGGCAATATCACCACTCTCGATGGAAGGCGGGCCCTTCCGGGGCGGTTTCCAGTGGACACAGCTCGCCGAATGTCCCGTTTACCCCGCTCGGAGGAGGGTGTAGGTCTCGCGCGCACCTGGAGCGGCGCCCGGGGAAGGGCGGGTGTGCGATCCCGGCCAGACCAGAACCGGATTCGGTCCCCGGTGCCCCTTCTGTTGGTACTCCTGGCCCGTTTGCGCCGCTCTCGGTCACCCCGGGTAGTCGAAGACGGGTCGGTGGTGGTGTCAGGTCCGGCGCGGGCGGGCGCCTCGCTCTCGCTCTCTTGTTCTCTCCTGTCCGGCGGGAGGGCAATTCAGGACATTGTGGACGCGGTAGTGCCGAACCCCGTTCTGGTCTGGCCGGGATCGCACCTGGAGGCCGCCGTGGGGCGTCGATCAGCGCGCTTCCACTCTCCTCGCCGCATGACGGTGTGTATTTAACCAGGTCAGAGGGGTGTTCGGTGCGGGCCGGGCGGGCGGCGACCGGGGTCGTGTCCGCTGGCGTGGTTGGACTCTGCGGGCCCCGGCCGCCCCCCCGGGGGCACTGCCCGCCGCCCGTATCGACACCCTCGTTGACGCTTCTATGTCAAGCGGCCAGCGAGAGGGATTGTTGCTCG